>DDIL01000072.1:0-3788 GCA_002338515.1 Glaciecola sp. UBA1851
TTGATTTATTACTCCAATTTTTAGACTCAAGAATAAAAACACCTGCCTTACAAATTAATAAGTGATCTATTTGAATACTTAATATCTTGTCACCTTCTTTTTTGTTAAAAATTGGAGGGACGAGGTTTAGTGAATAATCGTTAATTACATAGTAGCTATTTGGAAGTTTTTTAAGCTCTTGAATTGTTGCGTATTCCCCGATTGCACCCGCTATTGTTGTGTAAAGCCCATCAACAACTTCTTTTGTAAAATCTAATGTTTTGTATAACTCTTTACTCTTTGCTGATAACAATTTTTCGTAATTAATTTCTATTTTCGACTTTTTACGAGTTAATGAGGTTAGTCTAAAATAATAGATTAATTTATAAATAGGACTTATTTTTCTTCTTTCTAGCGCTCGCAATATAAGGTCTTCTATGCCTCTTAACTCTTTATCTAGCATCATTCTAGCGGCTTCTGGTATCTCTTTTCTTTCTGACTCGAAGTTCTTCAAAAAAGCATTAATTTGACCAACCGAATTGAATCGATTGATTCCAGCATCATTCAATAGTGCCTTTAACTTTTTGAGAGATTCTATCTTTCCAGTAATCACAGCCATAACTAATCATAAAATTTAATTGCCAATAAAATATGTATTATGCCATTTTTACCGAATGCAAACATTGATTTCAATCTATTGGCAGAGTGTTGTAATTCTTTTAAGTTTCAAGCTCATAGTACGACAGGAAAAATACTAAATAACTCCTATGATTAAATAAACAGAGGAAACAGGAAAGTTGATAATTTAAATTTTTTTAAAAAACCTTTGGGAATTTATTTCTTTGTTAATAATATTTCAAGATTAAAACTTTACCAGTTTTGCCACCCGCACCACTCGAGCTATTGAAAGATCTACAATTCGGCTATTTAAAGAAACTTATCTGGTCATATAAATAGCTAGCTTAGGGGGCTAGTAAATAGCGTCAATTCTACTTATACTCAATATAGGTCACTAAATTATCGGAATAAAGGATGTCCATTAGACAAAGCGCCTCCCCTTTCAATTCGCAATACATATCTCACTATTTTTTCATTTTATTAAGCATCTTATTTTTATCTGCATGCAATACTACGGTGTCTACTTTAAAGACTGACGCAGATGCAATTAGTGAAACAGACCTAACCAGTGGCTATTTGCTAATTGGAGTAGAAACCAATTTCAATCTCAAAGAAATCAACATTGATGGACCAACTGACATCAATTTGTCTCATAAAGATTTGCGCGCCGGCAATAATTTTATTCTAGTTCCGCTACCTGCAGGAACTTTTGAAGTCACGGGTATTAATATGACGCACTATTCACATTTTGAAATGCGTGAAGAAGATGATTGGTCGTTTGAAATTAAGCCACAAACTATTTCTTATGTTGGTCACTTAGAGTTTGATTGGCGTGGTTTTAATCGATCGTATGCACATATTGAACTGGTGAACAGATCAACTGAAGCGCTCGAATTTATGCAAAAAGATTTTCCGAATATATTGTCAAGTCGAGAGCTATATTATGGCGGCCCCGGTGAAGATAGCTTTTTTGATTTTCTGGAAACGTTAGGAAAATAGCATGAAACCGAATATATATAGTGCAGTGTTATGCTTAGCAGCGCTTCAATTCTTGTGCTTATTTTCACTGTCTTCTTTTGCACAAAATACACCAAATATCCATTCAAGAATCGAATTACAAGAACATCAATATATTGATATCAAAGACCTTATTACTGCTCCAACAAATCACTCGGGAGAACTGTCTCCCAATGGGGATTATTTTACATATATCACCAACGTTAATAATTCATCCACACTAGAGTTTGTCGATTTACAAACAATGAACGTAATGACTGCGCTTGTGCTTGAGAATGGGCTTGATATAGAAGACTATCAATGGCTAACCAATAATGTAATTTATTTACATCTGCGCGATAGAAAATCAACCAAACGCTATCTACTGACAGTATTTCCGCCTAAAAATGAAAGCGGCAAGTCTATTCGCACTGAGGCTAAACTGGTGAGCGATGGCTACATTGTTGATCGCCTTAGAAATGATCCTGCTTATGTATTATATAGTCGAATTATAAGAACAGACGACGAAGTCTCACAAAAACTATATCGCATTAGAATGGACAGATTGAAAAGCGGTAAGTTTTTAGACGATGAACTGATAGAAAGCGCGCCAAGCAACCTTAGACGCTATGGTTATGACAATCATAAAAACCGACTAATAGGCTCATTTTATAACGAAGAGAATGAAGCCATCGAATTAAAGTATAAGAGTCTTATCAATGGCAAATGGAAAGACTTACTCAGCTACAAAAATTTCGAATTATCGATAAGGCCTATCGGCTTTATCAACGATGAAGAACTTGCTGTGTTAACCGAAAAAGATTCCGATAAAGTTGGCTTGTATAGCTTTAATATTAGACGCCAAGAGTTGAGCGAACTTTTGTACGAACATGAACGGTACGATCTTACTGACGCTAACCTATCGGAAAGTGGTGAAGTTGTCTTTGTTGAATTTGTACAGGGTGGGTTACCGGTACGTGAATGGCTAAATTCGTACTCTCACGACATTGCTAAAAACTTTAAATTTCCTTTGACTAATGGCATCGCTCGCGCAGTTGACAGTCACCTTCCCAGTGGCACCATTTTAGTTTTTGAGCACGGGCCCAATAATCCTGGTAAATATTTTATTTATAGTAGTGATAAGGATAAGCTTACTAAGATTGTATCAATGTACCCTGCACTTGATAATATCAAATACCCAACGCATGATGTATTTAAGGTTACCGCTCCTGATGGTGCAAACATTGAAGCATATTTAACACGACCAACAGGACTTGACCATAACACATTACTGGTAATGCCCCATGGCGGCCCAGTAGGCGTGCGTGATTACAACTTGTTTAATGCAAATATTCAATACTTAGCCAACCGAGGCTTTTCAATTTTACGTGTCAATTTTAGAGGCTCAAAAGGCTTTGGAAAAGCCTTCAAAAACCAGGGCAGAGGCCAATTTGGCCAACAAATAGAAGCTGACATCTCTCTTGTGGTTGACAATGTTCTTCAAAACAATGAGTTTGATAACGTTTGTTCAATTGGAAGTAGTTACGGTGCGTATTCCTCATTTATGTTAGCTATAAAACATCCTGAGATTTACAAATGCATCGTTGCCTCATATGGTGTGTATGACCTACCTTTGTTATTCAACGTTAGCAATTACAAATCAGGCGACGAATATGGAGAAAAAATCGCAAAAGTTGTTGGCAAGAACTCGTCCGAAAAGAGAGACTTATCGCCTATTTATTTAGCTGAAAAAATAAATGTACCTATACTGTTAATTGCCGGAAAATTAGATACTGTGACGGGCTTTGAACAGAGTAACCGCATGCGATATGTGCTGGAAACTCTTAACAAAGATATGGAGTACTTGCATTATGAACGTGCAGGTCATGGGCATAAGTATTGGTTGGATGAAAGACATGAAAACTCCTATGTGGCTGACTTTTTACTTGACGCACTCGGTATAAATAAACCCGACCCAGCGGCCTTATCAAAAGCGAATAAAGACATTTTATCTGATGAGTATTTTATGCTCGCTGACGTACAGAGCGCCCCTAAAATTGTTAATCCTAACCCTATTAAAAAGATTTCATTTTTTAATCAATCTAGTGAGTTGGGAAATAGCACTGCCACCTTTAATTTAGCAGTCAACTATCAACTCGGTATTGATGTTAAAAAAGACATTGAGCAATCTATTA
>DDIL01000072.1:4071-4913 GCA_002338515.1 Glaciecola sp. UBA1851
TCAATTATATTTAGGCATAACGGAGTCGTACAAAAATGACGAGCTTGCGCTAAGCAATTTAAAACTCGTGATGGACAATAAACCTAGCTATACAGATGAAAATCTACTTGCTCTTTTCTATTGCACTGCTGGTAACCAACATAAGTCGTTAAAAAAATGCAAAGAAAAATTTAAAAATCTAATTGACCGCAAGTCTAATCAAGGTGACGATTTGATTTTTTATAGGCATTTTAGCCTAGCCTTAATTTATGGGAACTTTACTGAACAAGAACGTATTGATTTTACTGAGTTTGCGATAAACATGCTGGATATTGACGATCCTGTTTTTGAAATAGATATCGTAGAAGAAGGTATGGGGATTTATGAACAAAGAGAAAGATATGGCCTTTTTGGTCGTTACGAAAGTGTTAACGCTCGCTCAATTGCACATCTTGTCGAAAAAGCTGACGGGCAAAAAGCATTTATTGGCTTAAAGTACAAACTTGATGTTCCAGGCATAGGCAGTGTTGATGAGAATTCTTTTGCAATTGTATTGTTTGAAGAATTTGATGAAACAGGTGAAAGAGTTAAGAGCATTGTTAAAACCAAAATTGATAGCTCCCGACAACTTTTGGTAGACCGTTTACAAGTGAATACGCACAAGGCTGGCCACCGTTATAAATACACAGTTTATGATATTACTGGCGAAGTTAAACATGTGCGTGAGTATGAATAAATAATTTGGAATCGAATAAAAAGCAAATATTTGGCATAGGAGATCCAAAGGCTAACTTTAAAGTCTACATGGGTAATTATCCCTTATTTATTTTTACAAATTCTGATGATTTTGGCCTTAACGCGCC
>DDIL01000072.1:5196-6307 GCA_002338515.1 Glaciecola sp. UBA1851
TGGCGTAAAGTATTTAATGTTTATGCAAAGTTGATTTATGCCTTATCTTCCCCATTGTTTATCGATAAAAAAGATTATAAAAGTTGGCAAGACTACCGAGATAACAAACTTCTTCAAAAAGGCAGTAATACGGCGTTAATTTTTTCTCAACCAAAGAGTTTTTCCAAAAGCAATATCAACATTATAATGGGTAAAACTTACAGTAAAAGCGTATTAAGCGGAGAATCACTTACAGAATGTAGCCAGTTACACTGGTTAACTGACGAGTTTGCAGTAGATGAGCAACAAGGCCTTATTATTTGTCCATACTTTGACTATCGGCAGCTTTCTAATGCGAAGATTCTACACTTGATTGATATTATTCATCGATACTTTACGAAATAAACGATTTAGTTATACCTTACTGCAAGCGGACGGCCTCTTAAATCACCTCGACAATGCGTTCTGGTAAGACGTCAAAGAAGCTTGTTTTCCTTAATAAAAATAATTTCAGGATTTCTTTTGAGCCGGCATTTCTTGCCCGCCTTGATACAATATCATAGATGTTTATAAACCGTTTAAGGAACGGCAGTAAATACCGCTTCTATAGTTGTTGTAGTATCTGGTTCAAGTTGTATTTGTGCATTTGTTGAATTGCTTGCACCAGTCCACTTTGAAAAAACATAACCCTCTGCAGGTATGGCGGTGAGCGTAATGGGTATGCCTGTAAAATAATCGCCGCTGAAAGATGTTTCATCTATTGTTAAGCTATTTAATTCAACAATGCCTGCGGTCGGATTATTGTTAACCGTTAGATTATAGCTTCCCAAAAGGCCAAACCTATTTGCTATGTGTGTTTTAATTGGAGTTTGCCTATTATTGACCCAATCTTTCATTTCCTGAATTTCAGTAGACCAGTTTACCCAAGCATTCCATCTTGCTTCATGTAAAACCATTTCCTGTTGAATAACGCTGGCAAGATTATCGAAATGTGTTTCAATACGATCGGGTAAAAAACGGGTATTTAACTCATCTGCAAAGCGGTTAATAAACTGTTCCCTAAAACCTTGGTTTTCAATTAGGCTGCGCAGAAGGAATGTTGACCACGGTGGATTAGGCCAATCAGGGCCAT
>DDIL01000009.1 GCA_002338515.1 Glaciecola sp. UBA1851
CGGTGTTAATAACGGCGCCAATACCTGTGGTAACACCGCAGCCGATATAACAAATCTTATCGAACGGCGCGTCTTTTCTAACCTTAGCTAAGGCAATTTCGGGTAACACGGTATGGTTAGCAAAAGTAGAACAACCCATATAATGATAAATAGGTGTACCATCTAACATTGAAAAGCGAGTTGTTCCATCTGGCATCAAGCCTTTGCCTTGCGTGTTCCTAATTGCAGTACATAAATTTGTTTTACCTGAAAGACACGAATAGCATTCTTTGCATTCAGGTGTATAGAGAGGAATAACATGGTCACCAACTTCCAGTGTGGTTACGCCTTCGCCAACTTCTATAACTACTCCTGCGCCTTCATGGCCTAATATAGAAGGAAATAATCCTTCCGGATCATCGCCAGAACGAGTGAACTCATCGGTATGACATATACCTGTCGCTTTAATTTCAACCAAAACTTCGCCAGCTTTTGGTCCGTCTAAATTCACTTCCATAATTGTTAGAGGCTTTCCGGCTGCTAAGGCAACCGCGGCTTTAGTGATCATAGATATTCCTTCTTATTGTTTAATAGTTGACTTGTGGCTTCACTTTTTCGGATATTGCCACGTTTATCTGTAGTAATGTTATAGCTTAATAATTACGCTTGAACAAACTATGAGGCATTTTTAACCAGTTTCGAATATGTGTGATTTATTAAAAATTTATTTTTAAAACTATCTTTAGTTCAGTTCAATAAAAAAGGTTTACACAATAAAATATTTGGCTATCAATATTTGTTTTCTGTTTGCTTAATCTACGGGTGCGATATCCAATGGTTAAACAATTTGTTTTTATCAAAACTTTAGGGCTTAACTATGCATTCCCGCTTATTTATTTGGCTGATACACTCTGTTTTTATTTGTGCACTAGCTTATTTTTCTTTTCACAATATGCTAAGTTGGCCAATTATTATTGTCATTTTGATTGTTAAAATAGAAATTCAAATTTTGACGTATCAGCTTTTCAAAGATGACTCCAAAAATGACACTAATATTACTACTAGCTAATTTTACTGTTCATATTACAGAAAAAAATTGAAGAATTTATTTGGAGTAGATGTTTGACGCCTGCTATTAAAATAGCTGAAAAAGCTAGAGTATATTTTAACTTGTTTGAATATGAGCATGATTCGAATGCACACTCCTTTGGCTTGGAGGCCGCAGAATTTTTAGCTTCTCAATACAATGTGATTCCTGAGCAGGTATTTAAAACCCTAGTGGTTGAAACATCAGGAAAGGAACTGGTTGTCGCTATCATCTGCGTTAAAGAAAAGCTAAGTATGAAAAATTTGGCAAAAGCTATTGGCGTTAAAAAAGCAAAAATGGCCACTGAAGAAAATGTACTCAGAAGTACGGGTTACGTCTTAGGTGGTGTTAGTCCTTTAGGGCAAAAAAATAGGTTGAAAACAGTAATTGATGAAACCGCCAAACAGTTTGATGTGGTTTACGTTAGTGCTGGTAAACGAGGGTTAGAAATTGCTTTGTCACCAAAAGACCTTATTGAACTAACCAATGCTAGAGAAGCTAATATTATAGCCGTTTAAATAGGAGAAATGACTTGGCTGCATGGCTTTTTAAAACTGAACCCGATACTTTCGGTATTGACGATTTAGCTAATAGGCCTGATAAACGTGAAGGCTGGGATGGAGTGCGTAACTATCAAGCTAGGAATTTTATGCGTGATAGTATGCAAGTTGGAGACGATGCGTTTATTTATCACTCCAGTTGCAAAGTTCCCGGTATTGCAGGTTTAGCAAAAGTATCTAAGACTGGACTAGTGGATCCCACACAGTTTAACCCTGAAAGCCCTTATTTTGACCCAAAGTCTACACCTGAAAACCCTCGATGGATTATGGTTGAACTTGAGTATGTTGAGACGTTTGTTAACATAACACCTCTCAAAAAGATAAAGGAAAACCCTAACATAAACGTTATCCCATTAGTGAATAAAAGCCGCTTGTCTGTTATGCCAGTGAATGAAAAAGAGTTTGATATATTGTTATCAATGTCACGTAATCATTCATTGAGTTAGTCGGTACTAGAATAGCAGCCTAGTCTTTGTAGCCCAAAGCAGCTAACTTGTCTGCTACGGTTTTTTCATGCTTAGTTTGCCACTGTTCTAAACTCATGGCAGCGTCCGACTTAGTGCGCTTGTCTGCTATTTTAAAAGCAGATTCACTTTCAGCTAGGGGGATTACTACAATGCCTTCTTCATCGGCCACAATAATATCGTTCGGATCAACGTTTACACCACCACATATTATTGGTTGATTTAGCGGTGTGGCACTTGCTTTTTTGCCAGGCTTGGGGATGACGCCTTTTGCAAATACTGGAAAACCTAACTCACGTACTTCAGCTAAATCTCTAATTACTCCATCGATAACAAATCCTGCAATTCCTCTTTTTTGAGCAATTGCACATACATTTCCACCTGCTAAAGCTAAGCTGTCATCCGCCTGCGCAACAATAATATCGCCTGGGTTAGCTCTATAAATTGCTGCATGAAGCATTAAATGATCACCTGGCTCACACTTTACCGTAAAAGCAGGCCCTGATATCCGTTGCATATTATCGTGTAATGGGCGAATGCTATAGTGCATGAATTGCTCTCTAGGTAATGCGTCTGCATATTCACATGGGCTGATTGAGTTAAAGTTAAGCATGATTTTTCTCCTTTGAGATTACTTTACAATTTAGATTGTTCGTTGCCAATGTAAAAGTTTTATAATCAATATTTATAATGCCAATGGGCTAACTCACCAACTTTATTTTCTTCGTGGTGATGAGGTTTCCGACCTACATTATAAACATATCAAAATGAACAAAATTCTTACAGAAAAGATAAACAGGCTCTAGATAATTTTACCTATATTTTAAGTGGCTCTACTTATGTATAATATGCGCTTGAAAATAATTGTTGAATAAACACACTGACGTTTATTCTTACCTCAAAAAAAATAAAAATAAGGAATGCACCATGAATAAAGTCATCATGATCTTACTTAGTATCTTTTTACCTCCAATCGCTGTTCTTATCAAAGAAGGTGTTGGCAAACATCTTATTATTAATATTATTTTGGTAATACTTGGCGTATTACCGGGCGTAGTTCATGCACTTTGGGTAAATATGAGAGATAAATAGCCAGCGCTATTTTTCAAAGAAACTAATAATTTAAGCAAAAATATAAAAGGGTTAAAGGCTTGAACACTGCCGATAACCCTTCAAAAGTCATCTCTACTATTTAATTTTTTTCGTTTTAGTACTCATTTCTGAGTCATTATATTTATCGAACCACGCTACTATGTGGCCTATTTTCCGCGCAAGATTAGAAGGTTTCGCAGCAATGCCATGGTAAGCACCTTGCATCCTTACTAACGAACTTTCAACACCCTCTAAACGCAAAGCGCCATAATATTGCTCACTTTCTGCCATAGGGGTACGCACATCTAATTCACCGGTTAACACCATGGTGGGAGTCGTCACATTTCCAACTAAACTTAATGGAGAGCGATCCCAGTATTGATTAATGTCATTCCATGGTAAATCTGTAAACCAATAGCGAGCCATGAAAGTGTATATGTCTGAGGTGCCTATCATACTTACCCAATTTATCACTGGTTTGGCTACTACCGCAGCTTTAAACTTGTCGGTTTTACCAATAATCCATGCAGTAAGGACGCCGCCGCCAGACCCGCCTGTTACGAATAAGTTGTTTTCATCAACATATCCTTTTTCCACCACACCATCTACCATATCCATTAAATCGTCATAGTCTTGCGATGGATAATTTTTATCAATCAGGTTGGCAAATTCGCTACCTTGCGAAGTTGAACCCCTTGGATTACCGTAAATAACAACATACCCCGCGGCTGCAAACATTTGTACTTCAGTAGAAAATTCTGGACCATAAGCCGTATGCGGTCCACCGTGAATTTCTAAAATTAACGGGTACTTTTTACTCGGGTCAAATTTTGGAGGTTTAACAATCCACGCCATTAATTCACGGTCATCCACACTACTTTTAACCGTCATTAATTCTGGTTTGTTCACCGTTTTGTGCGCAAATACATCGCTATTTAAATCGGTTAATTGAGTAACCTTGCCGCGCTTATTTACTATAGCTAAATCGGCAGGTTTATCACCAGTAGACAACGTAAATACTACTTCTGCATTATCTGTCACCGTGAAATCACCTGAGGTATATGGACGACCAATACTTTGTCCACCTAAAGCGTCTGTTTTTACTGACAACTTGCCTGACAAGCTCACATATCCCACATGTTTTTTACCTTCACTGTCGTAGCTGAAATATAACCCTTTGCTGTTGTCAGCCCATGTTACATTACTTACTGAGCGATCAAGATTTGCAGTTAATGACTCTATATCAGTGCCATCGCTGTTCATAATATACAGTTGCGTAATTTGGCTAGATTTTTCGTTATCCTCAAAGCCGGTGAACGCAATCTTTTTGTTATTTGGGCTAAATTTAGGCGAAGCTTCAGGCCCAGTATCTGTTGTCAGTTGTTTCATTTCGCCTGACTTAATATCAACAAGATGCAAGTCGCTATTAAATATATCAAAATCACTATCTTCACGGATATTGGCAGATACAACTAATTGTTGGCTATTTTCAGTCCAAGCGATTGTGCCTGAAAAGTCAAATGCGCCCTTCGTAATTTGTCTGGGTGTACCGCCAATGCTTGGCACTACATATACATGCATATTTCCAGGCTTATTCATGCCTCTGCCATCTCGTTGGAAAAGGGTTTCATCAATAAATTGAGCGGGCTCTGCCCAGTTGGCATCTTTAGGTTTAAAAGAAAGGCTAAACAGCGGCGTTTTTTTAGTTGGTGTAAACATAACAAACGCTAGTTGTTTACCATCAGGTGAAAAAGTTAATCCTGATGGGCTCATTTCT
>DDIL01000035.1:0-157 GCA_002338515.1 Glaciecola sp. UBA1851
TTTATGGTTCACCTTTAGCCGTTGTTGATACTCAAAATTCTATTTTTATGGTTTATGCTGGTCAAAGATTACATGAAGATTTAGATAAAGTGTTATATCAATATGCTGAAAACAACGACTGTTTGTATGTAGATAAAGATTGGCTAACAAAAGGTAG
>DDIL01000035.1:491-641 GCA_002338515.1 Glaciecola sp. UBA1851
TATTATTTCAAATCATTCACAATGCATCGCTGAAATGATGGCGTCTATTTATGTCAACGAACAAAAAATAAGCATAGGCCACCTTCCCTACTCATTAATACATGAAACAGAATCAAGAAAATTTAACTATGGCAATTATGCTAATACACT
>DDIL01000035.1:924-13096 GCA_002338515.1 Glaciecola sp. UBA1851
TGCTAACATGGAATTGGCAGCATAGCTCTCCATTAGTCAGTATTATAATACCCACTTACAACGCGAAAAATTTAGTTCAAGAGTGCATAGAATCAATCTTAACATCCTCTTATACAAATTTTGAGATCCTGCTTGTCGATAATAACTCTGATGATCCCGAATCTATCGATTATTTTCAGTCTTTAAAACAACATAATAAAGTCAGAGTATTAGCTTACAAACATCCATTTAACTATTCTGCCATTAATAATTTTGCAGTAAGCCACGCTAATGGAGAAGTAATAGCACTTGTAAATAACGATATAGCAGTGATCGACACTCACTGGCTGGAAAATATGGTCAGTCATGTTTCAAGAGACGATATTGGCTGTGTGGGCGCGAAACTTTTATATGGAAACGGTCATATTCAACATGCAGGAACTGTTCTAGGCTATGGCGGAGGGGCCGGCCATGCATATAAATACTTCCCAAGATATCATCCTGGATATATTAAACGATTACTTGCAACGCATAATTATAGTGCAGTGACTGCAGCGTGTTTACTAGTTAAGAAAGCTGACTATGAAGCGGTAAATGGGCTAAATGAACATGATTTAGCAGTAGCTTTTAACGATGTAGACTTTTGTTTAAAAGTAAAGGAGTTAGGTAAGCGTAATCTTTATTGTGCTGAAACTGAGCTATATCATTATGAATCTGTTTCTAGAGGATTAGATATAGAACCAGAAAAACATCAGCGATTTCAGAAGGAGCTTCGTTATTTGAAGAAAAAATGGAGTAAAGTAATAGCTCACGACCCTGCATATAGCCCTAACTTGACGTTGAAAAGAGAGAATTTTTCACCCAAATTAAAAGAAGAGTTTCTAAATTCTAAGCCGTTTAATTAATCGTTTAAATTTACCTTATTTTATCGTTGATAACTTTAAGTAGATAATTACCATATCCACTTTTAATTAATGGGCGAGCTAAAGTTTCCAATTGTTCAGAGTTAATAAAGCCCATTCTGTAAGCCACCTCTTCTGGGCAACAAATTTTTAATCCTTGTCTCTTCTCTATAGCAGATACAAACATCGCTGCATCTAACAAACTATCAAGCGTTCCTGTATCTAACCAAGCAGAACCTCTTCCCATTAGTTCCACCTTTAATGAACCATCCTTTAAATACAAATTATTTAAGTCTGTTATTTCTAACTCACCACGTTTAGATGGTTGAACTTGTTTAGCAAAATCTACCACACGGTTGTCATAGTAATACAGCCCAGTTATAGCATAGTTAGACTTTGCCTTAATCGGTTTTTCTTCAATTGAAAGCGCATTCCAGTTTGAGTCAAACTCAACAACACCATAACGCTCAGGATCAGTTACGTGATAACCAAACACAGTTGCCCCAAGAGTTTGTTGATTTGCATGTTGCAGCGATTCAATCAAATCGTGCCCATAATAAATATTATCACCAAGTATTAGCGTACAGCAGTCTTTACCTATAAAACTTTCACCAATTAAAAAGGCTTCTGCCAAACCATCAGGTGAGGGTTGAATAGCATATTGAATATTGATCCCCCAATCTTCGCCATTCCCCAAAAGACTGATAAATCTATGTTGCTCGTCAGGTGTAGTAATAATTAAAACATCACGAATACCCGACATCATAAGAGTAGATAATGGATAATAAATCATAGGTTTGTCGTATACAGGCATTAGCTGCTTACTTACCACCTTGGTAAGCGGATGCAATCGCGTACCTGAACCACCCGCTAATATTATTCCTTTGCGACTCAAATCTATGCTCCTAAGAATTCTTTGCTAATATAAAGTTACTTTTTATTGTTGATATTACTAATTCACCACTTAAGATTGAAACGATTAATTGCAGATTTCCCCTTCGTCAGTGTTTTATCGTAAATAGCTTGTAAAACGTCTCTTTTATCAAGCGTGTCCAACTGCGTGGTACTCGCAAAATCATTTTTCAAACAATAACGTTTCACTAAGTCTCGGATAGTCCTCGGCTGTGTTTTCGCTTGTTTTATTAATGCAATAACTTCTTCAATTGATGGGCCATCTACCGTTCCTAAATCTAAGCGAGTAGATATAAAATCCAAACCTGTATGTTTTTTTATCTCCAAATTTTCAGCCTCTAATTGATGCTCGATTACAGCCAACTCATTTTCTTTAAGTTTAAATTTTGCACTATCAAAAACTAGCTTTTTTGGAACAAACCCCTCTCGCTCTTCATTTAATTTACCATCAATAAATAAAGGAACAGTTTTGTTAATATAGTTCAATAACCTAGTAGAATGATACCCTAATCCTTCATTAGACTTCTTTTCAACAAATTTTTCCGCATTTTTGAGGGGTAATAATGAAAGGAAAAAACGCACTGCTCCGCCATTAAATTGGCAAGCGTCTTTAAATGAATAATACTCAACATCAGGAAATACTGCTTTGATATGTTTAAATTTAAAGGACGTGGTTAGCAACTTATTTTCGCTCAACAACTCATGCCCGTTTTTAATTCTTTCTTGAAGCGCTGAACAATGATATCCGTAAGCATCTCGTACAAAACAAATTACTCGAATGTTAAAATCGTAGAAAAACTCCTTCAATCTAAATAACTCATTTTCTTTTAAAGCAGAAATGCCCTCGCCGCTAATTAATAATGTATTAGCTTTTTCAGCGGCATCACGTAACTGCTCTTCATACAAAGGGTTAACAACAGATGCATCCCATTTATTTACAATATTCATTCTATATTTGTTAGGCGAATCGCAAAACAAACTATGCATAGCCATTGAGTGATTAGTCATATTTTTATTGTTATAGCTTTTGAAAATAGGGTAATGAATACGGTTTTCGGCTAATAATTTTTGATTATAAGCAAGGGTATCTTGAATTGAACTAGTTGCAGTTTTGTGTAGACCTATATGTAAGATGAGTTGTTTCATGCAAATTTGACGATAATACCTGTTTTAAAATGCTTTAGATTGTGAAAACAACCGTTTTATGCTTAATGTTTTCGACACTATACAGTTTTAGTGCCAACAAACATTGTAAGCGTCGCGGTTGTATTAGATAATACGCAAGTATTTAGAAAAAATATATTTTTATTCAAATTTCATAAAAAACTTAAAATAGATAAAACTGCCGCATCACAGTTACTTTTTTTTATTAAAGGAGTAACGCCAACCAGTTTATAGTATTTTTGAAATTGCTTGTTTGATTTACTAAAAGGTAGGTTTCATTGGCCGCAACAATTAAAACACCAGAAGAAATAGAAAAAATGCGAGTAGCTGGCAAACTTGCATCTGAAGTATTGAATATGATTGGCGAACATGTTGTGAAAGGTGTAACTACTGAACAGCTTGACAAAATCTGCCATGATTACATTGTAAACGTGCAAGGTGGTATTCCTGCTCCACTTAACTACGGCAACCCTCCGTTTCCAAAATCAATTTGTACGTCAGTTAACCATGTTATATGCCATGGTATCCCTGGTGACAAAAAGCTAAAAGATGGTGACATTCTAAATATTGATGTAACCGTCATAAAAGATGGCTACCATGGCGATACATCAAAAATGTTTGTGGTTGGTAAACCGAGTATACTAGCCGAGCGCTTAATACGAGTCACACAAGAATGTTTGTATAAAGGCATTGAATTGGTCAAACCTGGTGCCCGTTTAGGCGACATTGGCCATGTGATTGAAACGTACGCCCACAAACATAATTACTCAGTAGTTCAAGAGTATTGCGGACATGGCATTGGTGCAGTGTTTCATGAAGACCCGCAAGTGGTGCATTATGGAAAACCCAATACAGGTGAGGAATTAGTTCCTGGCATGTGTTTTACCATTGAACCTATGATTAATGCGGGCAAGCGCTATTCAAAAATCTTACCCGACAACTGGACGGTTGTGACAAAAGATAGAAGTTTAAGTGCACAGTGGGAGCATACGCTACTAGTAACTGAAACTGGCGTAGAAATACTGACACATCGCGACGATGAAACAATTGACCGCATAATTAATCATAGCTAGCGATTTCTTTAAACACACTACTCACTACCAAAAACTTTTGCTTTTAGCATGAGTTTGAAGCGAAGGAAACAAGATTGCATAACCTAGATAACGTTATTGCTCAATTAGATAATATTACAAGCATTAATGATATAAATGCTTTTAAATCTTGTGTTCAAGCCAGCCACGATTGGCTTGTTCAAAATTTCACAAATATCCATGTTGATGAATTAGTAACAGAGCGCGCCCGCTTCACCGATTCGCTTTTATGCAAAGCTTGGCAAATTCAAGCATTACATAAAATCAAAGGGCTAACATTGTGCGCGGTAGGTGGATATGGACGTGGGCAAATGCAGCCATACTCTGATATAGATTTGCTCATTTTAAGCGATGGCAAACTTAAAAGTGACACTCAAAATACTATTTCAACCTTTATTACCTTTTTATGGGATATAAAGCTAGAAATTGGCCAATCTGTAAGAACAATAAAAGATACATTAAAACTAGCAAAAGATGATATCACCATTGCCACCAATCTTGTTGAAGCAAGGCAATTATGCGGTTGCAGCAAAACCTTTGATGCGCTGGTTAGTAAAATTAATCACAAAAGCATATGGTCAAGCAAAGACTTTTTTATTGCTAAACTTGAAGAACAAAAAAGTCGTCATGGTAAATTTAACGACACATCATACAATCTAGAACCTAATGTTAAAGAAAACCCTGGTTGTTTAAGAGACATTCAAACCATAGGTTGGGTCGCTAAAAAACACTTCCAAGAATATGATGGAATGACATTAATTGGTCATGGATATTTCACTGAACTAGAGCATGCAGAACTCATTGAATGTAGAAGTAATCTTTGGAAAATTCGCTTTGCCTTGCATTTAGTCGCTAAACGAAGTGAAAACCGCCTTCTGTTTGATTATCAGCCTGACGTAGCCAAGCTTCTTGGCTTTGGTGAGGGTAAGCAAGCCGTTGAAAAAATGATGAAACATTTGTTTCGGATTGTGCGCAGAGTGTCGGAACTAAACAGCATGTTAATGCTGAGATTTAAGCAAGATATTCTAAACTTAAAAGTAAAAAACACACTTTGCATTAACGATGATTTTTGCGTAAATGATGGCTTAATTACGCCTACTCGTGATGACGTTTTTTCCACACCATTAGATATTCTGAAATTTCTTGAAATTATTGCTGAACATGATTTTGTGGAAGGCTTAGATGCAGACTGTATTAGGCTATTAAGAAACACAAGAAGAGAGTTTCAATCAGCTTATTACCACTCTTTGCCAGAATGCAGAGAATATTTTGTAAAATTAGTATCTAACCCAAATTTCTTTGATTTAGCTTGGGATATTATGCATCGCCACGGCATTCTGCAGTCTTATATTCCTGAGTGGGATAAAATTGTGGGTATGATGCAATTTGATTTATTCCATGCTTATACAGTAGATGAGCACACTCATCGATTAGTTAAACATGTAAGACGTTATTACAACCAGCCCACAGAGTTCCCTCGAAGTAGCCGTATTGTGAATAACCTAGAGCATCCTGAAACGTTATTTATTGCAGCTATTTTTCATGATATTGCAAAAGGACGAGGCGGCGATCACTCAGTGTTAGGTGAAAAAGACGTACTAACCTTCTGTGAACAACATGATATTTTGGACAGCCGAGCAAAAACAATCGGCTGGTTAGTGAAAAACCACTTATTAATGTCGGTTATTGCTCAAAGACGTGATATTTACGATCCTGATGTGATTCAAGAATTTGCAGCAGAAGTAAAAACAGAAGAACGTCTCGACTTGCTTTATGCATTAACACTAGCTGATATCCGTGCCACTAATGACAGTTTGTGGAATGATTGGAAAGCGTCGTTACTAAGAGAATTGTATTTACTGACTCAAAAAGCATTAGCCAATGGCTTGCAATGCGAAATGACATTAAATGAGCGCATTGAAGATTACAAACAAAAAGCGGCTAAACTATTAGAAGAAACCACCATAGATTTAGGTTTAGCTGAGCATTTCTGGCAACAATTGAATAAACAGTATTTCGCTCGCTTTAGTCCAAAACAAATAGCTTGGCATACACAATGTATTGTTGAATACAAACTCGCAGCCAAAGACGAATTGTTAGTGAGTGCCTCGAATGACACTTCAAAAGGTGGCACTGAATTACTCATTTTCTGTCAGGACAAGCCCGCATTGTTTGCACAAATCGCTTCCGTTTTAGACAGTCAAAATTGCTCCATACATGATGCACAAATAACTATCACTACCGATGGCTACGTATTTGATAGCATGATAGTACTTGACCAAGATAACAAGCGAATAAAGAGTATTTCTCAATTAAAAAGACTTAAAGACTCTATTTATCAACAACTTACTCGCCCGGGAAGATCGCATTCTAATCCTAGAAAAATGTCGAGACAAATGAAGCAGTTGGATGTACCTACTAAAGTCAGGTTCTATTCCAGTCAAGAAGACAGTACATTAATTGAATTAGAAGCCTTAGATGCACCAGGTTTACTTGCTCGTATAGGGCATTTATTTGTGGATTTAAATATTACACTTAAAATGGCCAAAATTACGACTATTGGTGAGCGCGCAGAAGATGTCTTTATTGTATGCAATGAACTCGGGAAAGCCCTGACTCAAGAACAACAAGTATTAATCCAAAAACAAATTAAACTCAAACTAGACCAACCAGAAGTGAACACAGCAATATGAATAACATAGCCTCAATTATTGAACATGCGTTTGATACGCGTGATACCTTTACCGCTGAAACTGCATCTCAAGAAGTAAAAGATGCAGTGGCTCAAGCCATTACACTGTTAAATAGCGGTGACGCGAGAGTGGCAGAAAAAGGTAGCAATGGCTGGCAAGTAAATGAATGGCTAAAAAAAGCAGTTTTATTATTTTTTAAACTCCACGACAACAAAGTCATAGATGGTGCTGAATCAACCTTTTATGACAAAGTCCCACTCAAATTTAGTGGGTATGATGAAGCACGCTTTGCAAAAGAAGGTATGCGTGTTGTGCCGCCTGCAACCGTGCGTACAGGTACATATATAGGTAAGAATGTGGTGTTAATGCCGTCATATGTCAATATAGGTGCATTTGTTGATGATGGAACCATGGTAGACACGTGGGCAACCGTTGGCTCATGCGCACAAATAGGTAAAAATGTGCATTTATCTGGTGGTGTAGGTATTGGCGGCGTACTTGAACCATTACAAGCAAGCCCTACCATTATTGAAGACAACTGTTTTGTGGGCGCGCGTTCTGAAATTGTTGAAGGTGTGATTGTTGAAGAAGGCGCTGTAATATCTATGGGTGTATATATTGGCCAAAGTACGCGAATTTATGATCGTGAAACAGGCGAAGTACATTATGGCCGTGTTCCAGCAGGTGCTGTGGTTGTGCCTGGTAGCTTACCAAGCAAAGATGGCAAATATAGCTTGTATGCAGCCATTATTGTGAAAAGAGTGGATGCTAAAACAAAAGCGAAAGTTGGCATTAACGAAATATTAAGAAGCGCTGAATAATTTTTAAGTAAAAAATGTCATCTAATCAAGTAGTTAGTAATAACGAAGTAAATGTTAGGATACGAGTACGTTATGCTGAATGTGACGCCCAAAATGTTGTATTCAATGCTCGTTATGCTGACTATGCTGATATTGCTGCCACTGAATATATTCGAGCACTTATAGGCGATTATAACAATCTCTTAAATGCTGGCTTTGATAACCAAGTGGTTAGTATGCATATTGATTGGATTGCATCGGCAAAGTTTGATGACATACTTAATCTAAAGGTAAGTTTACATCATGTTGGAAATTCATCTTTCACCTTGCTAACACAATGTAGCAAAGTGGAAGATGAGCATAATTTACCAATAGCTGAAATGAAAATAGTGTATGTAGTGGTTGATAATACTACTTTTAAAAAATCGCCTATACCAAAAATATTAAAAGATAATTTTATTAGAGAATTTTCAATCTTTGTTAATCAAGCTGGCTAAAAGCTTTTAACAACAGTCTTACTACGCCTTCTAATGCCAGCCTAACTTTTTATTCAGTTAATCCAGAAGTAATACTTTTTACCCATGGTACAACCTCTTCTTCAGCAGCTAGTGTTTCTATGGCGTCCACTTCAAACATCTCAGCCACTGGTTTGCCCTGTAATTCGGTGAGTAAATCAAAAAATTGACGGCCACCACCACAATAGCTATCACCGTAACTGCTATCTCCTAGCGCTGCAACCGCAAAAGGTTTTCCGTCCATCAAAGGAAAAGAGTCTTGTAAGTCAGAAAAGAATAGCTCTAAATTAGGAGGTACATCACCCTGTCCGGTTGTAGATGTAATTATTAAAACAGATTCTGCATTCACAAAGTCATCTGTTTCAGGATCGGTATATACTTCACTCTCAATACCTTGAGCACTTAACATATCGTTCACTTCTTCGGCTACATGCTGTGCATTACCATATACAGAACCCGCAAAAATACTCACACTTCTCATTTATTCCTCACAAATTTATCAAACTAAAATCGTCACCAACTACAATGCAGGTAGTGAGTATAATATTTATTATTAAGTTTTTGGGTCAAATCGCTATTATTTCAACCTTTTATGGCAAGATAATATGTAAACTTTACCCTACTAGATCACGAAACAAAGCTAACATGCTATTTAAATCATTGTCGGCAGAGGATGAACAATCAATAAGTTTTTTTGTTGTTGGATGTTCAAAAGAAAGCTTATTGGCCACTAACGCAAGCCGATGCATATCAAATTGCGCTCTAGCAAACTTATTTTGCTTACCATCACCGTGGGTGGTATCACCTATTATAGGGTGGCGTATATGCGCCATATGACGACGTAATTGATGTTTTCTACCTGTTTTAGGTATTAACTTAACCAAACTATATCTGGCGGTTTTGTAACGCCCAAAATAATGCTCTAACGCAATAGGTACTTCAGTAGTTTTTACCAACTCAACATGAGTGATAGCGCTTTGAGCTAACTTATCTTTATCTGCTAAAGAATCAGTCATTTTGTCTTGTATCTCTTTTAGCGGATAATCTACTATTTGAGATTCAACATACCCCCTAACAATAGCCATATACTGTTTTTGGGTTTGTCTTTCAGTAAAGCTCTGTGTTAGTAATTGTGCCGCTGTTTTATGAAGCGCCAACACCATCACGCCAGAGGTTGGTTTGTCTAGCCGATGAACGGGATACACTCGTTGATTTAACTGATCGCGAAGAATTTGCAGAAGAAATTTCGTTTCATACTTGTCAATAGCACTGCGATGCACAAGCAAACCAGAAGGTTTATGCACAACCACAATGTCATCATCTAAGTAGAGTATTTTTAACATTTATATCAAATCTTTTAGTATTTCACATATAATACACACCCAACTATTTGAAGTAATGCATTTATGAAAATATGTATTCAGCAAACCACTTTTGAAATTAGGGTAAAATCAAGATAAATCATGACAAATAACGCCTCAATCAACACACTTAGTGAATTTTTAATGCAGGCTCAAACACAGTATTTGGTGTTTGATCTAGGTCGCGGCATCCAAAAAATAGACAATCAGATGTTTTTTGAGTGGGAAAATCAACAAGCACCCTGCGCTTATCCTCGGCAGGATCACGCTTGGTTTTGTATTGTTTTTTGGAATGAGAAGCTAAGTGAAGAACGTTACATCTGGTTTATTAAACTACCATTGGAAGAAAGAGGCTTTATTAACCAAGCTGCCCGCAATCAATTTCTTGAAATAATCGTAACTGCTTTAGGAAAGGAGTTAGAACATACATCTAACACTCAGGCACAATTGCCTGAAAATCCCTACGTATTCCAACCAAGTCAACAACAACTGGCCGATTGTAATGCACATATTCGATATATTCTAAATATACAGTCGTCATCCAATCAGGCAGCAAGTATCAAAAACGTTATGGCTTATCTTAAAGCGCCAAACTTACAGCAAAATGAGAATTTATGGACAGAGTTTAGTTTGCAAAATATCTCTGATATTGTCATCAATCCAGTACACTTAGATCTTGTAGCATCGAACTCAAGAGCAAATGAAGTAATTGGTCAATCTAGAAACATTTGCCAAACAACTATCGCAGACAATATTCATCTATATCCAACGCCTTTATCTAATTGTATATTTGCAAGCCTAGAAAGCGTAGAAGTTTCTGAATATTTAACCTCTAAGCTTATTACATTACATAAAACCATTGAAGAAAAAAATACTGCGGCTTTGTGTTTAAGAGCGCTTTCTTATAAACCTAATAAAATGACAAAGCAATATATAGCTAGTTTGATTATAGATGGAAATAAATTAGATCTTGAAACCTGTGTGGTTATAGCTGGACGTTTTTGGAATACATTAAAAGATAAGCAACTACTAGCCCAATTCATGCATCAAATAGCAGACTTAGACCATGAATTTTTACTATTCCGCTCAATTTATAGTGACTTAGTGCGTGTTCCAGAAGTAAGAGAAGAACTGTTGCAATTTATACGTTCAACTGAAAGAACAGAATTAGTGTCAAAAGCAATTGGTAGTTTATTTCAACAATAAAAGGCATAAGATGGATTTAGGTACACTAGTAGTATTAGCAGTTGTTGGCTTAGTCATCTATCAGTTTTGGCATTTACGCGCTATTGCAGAAAAAGCGGTTTTTTACGCGAATCAATATTGTAATAAGCACGGATTACAATATATATCGCTGGCTCGCTCAAACGCAAAATTTAAAGCTTATAAAGGCAAGCTTGATTGGCATGTTGAATATCAACTAGAGTTTAGTAGCGATGGAGAGATAGAGTACACAGGCTCGCTTATTTGCCATGGTAAACACTTAGTTAAAGTAGAGGTTCCTGCATATAGAATCAATACATAAAAGAAAAGCAGGCATATAGCCTGCTTTCTATCTAAATTTCGAGCATCCTTCTCAGCGTTCCGTTGCCATCAACTTCATCCTAAAAACGTCCCTTACACCCCTTTCCATTTTAATCCCACTCGTCCTAAGCAGGCAACACGCCTTGTGTCGGTCCCTTTTCCTTTATCCTTCTATATAAGCCTTCCGTATTCGCTTAACTTGCCAAATCCTTTGGCGTGTCCTTTTGCATCTCCCATCATCCTGAAGCCCTGAAGACAGATATAGAATAGCGAAAATTACAAATAATTTATGATTTAAAATTAAATTAATAATTGGAGATTAGATACAAAAGAGTAAGTGATATTTTAACTTATTGTATTTTTTGACTATTTTTGAATTTATAGGTCATTTTCTGAAATTTATTGCTGTTTTACTCACAGTTTTGTAAGAGATCTCTTACAAAACTGCGGGTTGTTGTGGAAATGTACTAATCAAGATTTTGGTTACGTGGGTGGAACATGACTTTGCCTTTAATGTTTCCAACCGAAATTTCTTCAATATGTTTAAAGCCACCGTCTTCAAAAAATGAAATACATTTCGGTAACGTAACCAACACTCCAACTCCTTCGGAGCTTTCGTCTTCTAGTAATAATCCTAATACAGCGCTCATTAACACGTGGCCTAATCCCATATCTTGATGATCAGGATGCACACCAATTAGTGAAAGCATATGGTAGTTTTTTGCCGGGATCTTTTCCCTAACTTTCTCTTCCTTAACAATCATCTGTTTGGTACCAAAATATCCTGCCGTTAACAACATTTTGAGTCGCCAATGCCAGAACTTCCCTGAACCAAAAGCCATGTCAGGTTTAGTCAAACACGTCACAGCTAACAACCTTTCATCTTCGTATAAACCAATAAGTGACTGTCCTGCATCCCAATAGGTATTTACCTCTTCTCTGATAGCACTTCTTAATCTTGCTTCATACCCTTCTTTTTCAACTTGGAAGATATCAGTAAATAATGGATCATCAAAATAGGCATTGTATAAAATAGACGCTGCAACTTTTAAATCGTCAGCGTTCAGGTAGGTTGCTTTAACCTGTTGTAAATCGGGATTATATTGAGCAAGTGGCATGACGAGTTCTCTTATAAAGTCAAAAAAATAAAGTCAGTATTAGATTATGAAGAAACTGACATAGTAATTGTAAACCAAAATGTTAATTATTATAACACTTCTTTAACAATACT
>DDIL01000035.1:13391-20015 GCA_002338515.1 Glaciecola sp. UBA1851
AAAAACATTGTAAACAGGAGTTTATAATCTAAAACAATTTCAATTATCAGAACCTGCTGCTATAAGTTTATGCTAGCTAATAGCTAGTACGAGCTTTAAACAAATATAAATAATTGAATTTAGTATAGGACGGAGGAATTAAAGAATAAAAAAAAGCTCAACATAAATATACATGTTGAGCGTTTAACAAGGGAGATGTGTAAAAAAAGTTTATAAACCCATAACTTGCATAGCGCTATCGCCAAAACCTACTAACTCACCATTTACAAATAAAATTGGAGTACATTCATCTTTCGTTGTCACGCCGTCACCTTTCGAACGTTGTGTTCTGTAAAATAATAAACGGTGCTCCTTACCATCTTTTACCACAAGTTCGTCAAAATCTGGTGTACCCATTACTGAGCGCACACTTGCAATAGAAGCTCCAACATTTAAGCGGCTTATATTGTCGCGATTGTCTTTTTGTCTTTCTTCCCAAGAAGAATAATTGTCGTGCCCATCGTATCTCATGTCATCGTCGATAGAAATTACGCAACCTGATAATAAAACGCCTGAAAGAGCAACAACAGCAAATGCTTTTTTCATTTTAGAAATTCCTTTAAATGTATGTTAGTTTTTATTTAATATAGTTGCACTCTAACAAGTTCTAGACCAACTTTTTATTTCATATAAATATCATACACTTAGAGTAATTACATGCATCTAACCACAATTGGAATTTGGTAAACACACCAAAATATTAGTAAACTAACTAAAATTTAGTAAAAGTAGTAACCATGAGTCATAATCAAGCAATAAACCGAGTAATTGAAGCTTGTCAGTCGTTAAACTCTCAGAATAAAGCGCCATCAATTGCTTTAGTTAAAACAAGGTTATCAACACCTTTGCCACTTGCAGTTATTGTAAGGGGCATTCAACAGTTTAAAACCAATCCAAATATTGAAATTAAGAATGTTGTATTGGAAACGTCAACTTCAACCGCAGATGACAAAACTGACCAGCAGCGAATACAGCAATTAGAATCTCAAGTTTCCGATTTAACCAATGAAGTTAAAGAGTTACAAGTTTTGGTTTCGGATTTAATGTCTGGAAAAAGCTAGTTAAGCTATCAGCAATTTTCTTCTGAGGTTCTTTCCCTACTTCTTCAAGCATCACCGCTTGTGTTGCAATATCTACTGATAAAACAAAGTCTTCTTCATCGGTTAACGCAAAGAATAGTGTTTCAGCCTGTTTTAATCGACGCTTCATTAAAACATGAGCGATAAGATTTTTTTGTAGCCTTTCGAAATCAGATTGATTCAAAGCTTGTAGAATAGTTAAATTTCCGTATTCGGCGCTCGCGTTTATATCCAACGAATAATAGCGACAAAATAACTGCTGCATTGCTAACGGAATAGGGAGTTCTAAGGCAGTTTGTAAGTTTTCCAGATTGTCATGGTCGCCTCGCAAAATTGGTCGCCAACTAACCAATTCATTTTGCTCGAAGTCGTCAACTTTGAATACTTGCTTTTCCTTCCCTATTTTTGAATAACAAGGGCTATAAAAATCTTCATCGAAGTAAGTCAACAACCCTTCATTTTCACTATTAGACTCTTTCATATAGCGATAAATAAGACTATCAAATACTTCTGGAAAATTTTCAACGTGATTATTATTCATTCAACTCTTCTTTTTTAGTTATTACTATAATTACTTTATCAATACTGTCATGTTAGCAAAAATACGCCTACACATCATGCAAGCAATAGCTAACCTATTAGCTTTGCAATACAAAACGGATCGCTTTATCTTTGTTTTCAGTACCTACCCTATCAATGTTAGTTTATGCCGTTAAAATTCAGCACGATTTATTTTTTTATTTCGCGTTGTAGTTTTACTATTTAACGCCATATTTCTTTATAGAATACTGTAGATAATACGAATACAACGTTGATTAACATGTCTACAGGAAAATCAGTTGGGAGTGAAAGATTGGATCATTTAGTACTTGGTAAAACAACTCAATACGTTCAAACGTATGACGCTAGCTTATTGCAAGAAGTTCCTAGAGAAATAAGTAGAAAAGCAATATCGCTACCACAGGTTTTACCTTTTGAAGGGGTGGATATTTGGAATGCATATGAAGTATCGTGGCTGAACGCAATAGGAAAGCCTATAGTTGCAATAATAGAATGCAGAGTACCAATTGATTCACCAAATTTGATTGAATCGAAGTCGTTTAAATTATACTTAAATAGTTTCAACCAAACTCGATTTAATAGTACAGATGAGGTCTTAGCCACAATGCAACAAGACTTATCTAAATGTGCAGGCGGTAAAGTTAATTTAAACTATATACCAGTACAACACTTTTCTAGCCAACTCATAGGTGAAATACCTGGTTACCCAAACCAAAGTAGTAGCGAAGCATCCAATAAGGATAGTGTTTCTAAAGATGTATTAAAGCAGTACCCCGTAACTCTGCTTGATGATTTAGACGTAAATTTTGAAAACTATAATATAAAGCCTGAAGCGTTGACATCTGAAAACACCGAAGTCAGCGAGACGTTAGTCAGTCATTTGTTAAAGTCAAACTGCTTAATTACAAATCAACCAGACTGGGGAAGTATATTAGTACGTTATTCTGGTAAAAAAATTAATCATGAGGCCTTATTGAAATATATTGTTTCTTTCCGTCAGCACAATGAGTTTCATGAACAATGCGTTGAGCGAATCTTCTATGATATTTATTCACACTGTAAGCCAAAAGAACTGAGTGTTTACGCAAGATATACTCGCCGAGGGGGCTTAGATATTAATCCTTTCAGGTCAAATTTTGAAAAACCTTATGCCAACATACGTTTAGCTAGACAGTGATAGTATTTCTCACCCAAATTCTTTTTTTAAATAGTTCTAAGTACCAATCACACACTGCACTAAAAGTTTATCGAACAAAAATGTAGACAGTCCATCAGCAATTCAAAAATTGATGAGACTTTCGAAATTGCCGATAAGCATTAGTGTGAGGCTAAATATAATAATGGTAATGAATTCTGTTATTTTTAAATAAAATAGTAGAGTAAACAAGCAACTTTACAAAAGGAAACTAAATGAATAATACGTTTCAACTTAACCCCGTTGGCTGGGTGTCACAATTATCTCAACTGGAACTCACCTTATTAGAGCAATCCACTACAGACGACCTTTACCAAATTTTCCGAAATTGTTGCTTAGCAGTATTAAATTCTGGCGTTGAACAAGATGATGCAGACGCATTATTTGAAAAATATAAAGATTTTGAAGTGAAATTGGTTAGGCGCGAGCGGGGCGTGAAAATAGAATTAATCAACCCTCCCGAAACTGCATTTGTAGACGGTAAGCTAATAGCGGGGGCACATGAGCATATTTGCTCGGTGCTGCGCGACATGCTTTACATGAGTAGTAAACATGGTGCTGAGTTTGATTCTAGAAAGCACCGTATACATACTACCTTTGAAGGGAGTATTACTTCTCATGTAGTGTTTGACATGATGCGACATGCTAATGCACTTGGAACAGCAGAGCCCGCAGACATGATTGTTTGTTGGGGCGGACATTCTATTGTACAAGAAGAGTATAAATATACCAAAGAAGTCGGCTACCAATTAGGACTGCGCGCAATGAACATTTGCACCGGGTGTGGTCCTGGGGCAATGAAAGGACCAATGAAGGGCGCAGCTATTGGGCATGCTAAACAGCGCATAAAAACAGGCCGTTATTTGGGCATTACAGAGCCGAGTATTATTGCTGCCGAGCCACCTAATGCTATTGTTAATGAACTAATTATTATGCCTGACATAGAAAAAAGACTAGAAGCATTTGTAAGAATAGCGCACGGTATTGTGATTTTCCCTGGCGGTGTGGGCACAGCAGAAGAACTATTATATATATTGGGTTTGCTACTAGAAGATAAAAACAAAGAACAAGTTATACCATTGGTACTAACTGGGCCCGAGAGCAGAAAAGACTATTTTGACGCGATTGATGCATTTATTGGTTCAACATTAGGTAAAGAAGCGCAGCAAAAATATAAAATTATTGTTGGCAACCCTGAGCATGTAGCCAGTGAACTAAATAAAAGCTTGAATATGGTAAAAGAATACCGAAAGAACTCAGGTGATTCGTATAATTTTAATTGGACGCTAGATATACCATTAGATTTTCAAGTTCCCTTTATACCAACCCATGATTCAATGAAAGAGCTTAATTTGAGCCTTGAACAACCCATTTCATCATTGGCAGCGAACTTGCGAAAGTGCTTTTCTGGCATAGTAGCCGGAAACGTCAAATCAGAAGGAATAGAACAAATTACGCAAAATGGTCCTTTTGAAATACATGGCGATGCTTCGTTAATGAAAAAAATGGATATTATGTTGAGTTCATTTGCAGACCAAGGAAGAATGAAATTAAATGGAGCGCCTTATAAACCTTGCTATAAAGTAATCAGTAGGTAACAAGTAGGCAATAATAGTCGCTTCCAAATGAATAGTTTACCGTGATATTCACTATTAAGGCTATCTGTTATTATTGCGATCAGGTAAACTATCTGCTTGTTTTGATGGCCATATTCATGTCTTAGACATACAACTTGTCATTCAATAACTAACGATTAAATCAAACATTTATTTGGGGCCTGTTGACCTTTTCTGTATAAACTTTTCATACATCAAAGGTCAACAGCCTCAATTATAGATGCATAAATTCTGTTCTAATTTTCCTATTCACAAGGAACAAAAATGACTCAACAACGAATAACGGTAATACCAGGTGATGGTATAGGCCCAGATATTGTCTCTTCTGCTGTTAAAATTTTAGATAAAGTTGGTTGCGACTTCGCATATGATTATGCGGATGCCGGATTAATGGCACTTGAAAATCACGGTGAATTACTTCCAGAAGAAACGAAAGACCTAATTGCAAAAAATAAAGTGGCTTTGAAAGGTCCATTAACCACCCCTGTGGGTGAAGGCTTTACATCTATCAATGTAAGCTTAAGAAAGCACTTTCAGTTATATGCTAACTTACGTCCAGTTTTGTCTTTTAATGGCACGAAAGCCCGCTACGAAGATATAGATATCATTACGGTGCGCGAAAATACACAAGGTATGTATTCTGGTTTAGGTCAAACAACATCTGAAGACGGCAATGAAGCAGAAGCTATGAGTAAAATTACTCGTGAAGGCGCTGAAAAAATTGTGGTTTTCGCATATGAATTAGCTCGCAGAGAAGGCCGTAAAAAAGTGACGGCTGTCCATAAAGCTAATATTCTCAAATCAACCTCAGGTTTATTCCTAAAAGTCGCCCGAGAAGTAGCTCAGCGTTATCCTGATATTGAATCTACCGAAATGATTGTAGATAACTGTTGCATGCAACTAGTTATGAATCCTCATCAGTTTGACGTTATTGTAACCACTAATTTGTTCGGCGATATATTATCTGATCTTTGTGCAGGTTTAGTGGGAGGCTTGGGTATGGCCCCTGGTGCTAATATTGGTGAAGACTGCGCTATTTTTGAAGCTGTACACGGTTCAGCACCTGATATTGCGGGTAAAAATTTAGCTAATCCTACTTCAGTTATACTAGCGTCAGTGCAAATGCTTGAATATTTGGGAATGGCCGATAAAGCAGAAAAAATCAGAAGTGCATTGAAAGAAGTAATTGAAACTGGCGACAGAACAACTCGCGATTTGGGTGGTGAACATGGTACAACTGACTTCACTCAAGCGGTTTTAGACCGTCTTTAAATTATTAATGTGTAATTTGTTATAAAAAGCTTGGGTCATGCCCAAGCTTTTTATATTTCTGCGATACTTTATTTATGATTCAGCGCCATTGTATTGCGTTGCTAAATCATCTAAATCAGATGCAGTATAGTCAAACCCTTTTCCCTCTAATTCATAACTTACCTTCACTTGTGTACGATGCTTAAACAGCTTCGCTTTAACCTCATGCTTAGACCAATGAGTCAATTCATTGATAAACCGTTCTGCATGTGTATGAGTGGGGAACTGATAAGAAATAGAAATAATCATTAAACACTAATTCGTAATGGTAAAGGTTAATTCTGTACCAAAATACAAATTATGCCAATCAATAAAACAGGCTATGCTATACATTAATTGAATAACAGTGCATTTATTTGTTGGTTTACAAAAAACAGCCATAAATATTGTTGATAGTTATCACACCCGCTTTTTGTTATTCAATATAAACACTTACTATTTAAAAGGAATTTTTATGAAACTTATTAATATCGCAACTATTTTCACCATTATATTAGCATGCGTTGTATGCGCACCTCACGCTGTTGCACAAAGTGCTGAAACAAAGAAGGCCGAAGTCTCTCAAACCAAAGTTACACCATCTAAAACTAGCTTAATCAATATCAACCAAGCGACAATTGACCAACTTGCTAGCCTACCTGGGTTGGGCGCAAAGAAAGCAAAAGCAATAATTGAATATCGTGAATTAAATGGAAAATTTACAGATGTAAGAGAGTTAGTAAATGTGAAAGGCATTGGGCCTAAATTACTCGTAAAATTAGCACCTTTGGTAAATGTTAAACGCTAGCACTTATTCAAAAGCCCGCTATTTTACGCAAAAAAA
>DDIL01000035.1:20245-21602 GCA_002338515.1 Glaciecola sp. UBA1851
TGACACCAATTGGTGTCATTTTTTTAATGATGAGTTTAATCTGCAACTAACTCTTTTACAAACGCTTTAAATTCTTCACCTAGTTCTGGGTGACGCATAGCGTATTCAATATTAGCCTTCATATACCCAAGTTTAGAACCACAATCATGACTTTTACCTTTCATGTAATAGGCATCTACTTGCTCATGTTCCATTAGACTATCTATTGCATCTGTAAGTTGAATCTCACCACCCGCTCCTGGCATAGTTTTGCCAAGTAAATCCCAAATTTTTTCAGACAGCACATAACGACCAACTACCGCTAAATCAGATGGTGCATCATCTAAAGGCGGTTTTTCCACCATTTTATGAATTTTTGCTGACTCACCTTGAGCTAGTGATTTACCTTCTAAGTCAACTATTCCGAATTTTGAAATATCTTCTTGCGGTACTTGCTCAACCATTACCTGAGAAACACGGCTAGTGTTAAACTTAGCAACCATATCTGCCAAGTTATCTTTTTTAGGATTACTGGTGGAGTCATCAATAATGACATCTGGCAAGACAACAGCAAATGGGTTATCACCCACTAACGGTAGTGCACATAAAATGGCATGTCCTAAACCGTTCGCTACACCTTGCCTTACATGCATGATAGTAACGTCTTTAGGACATATTTGCTGTACAGCTTCTAACAACTGTCTTTTTACACGCTTTTCTAATGTTGCTTCTAATTCAAATGATGTATCAAAGTGGTTTTCAATACTATTTTTACTCGCATGGGTAACCAAAATAATTTCTTTAACACCGGCCTGAACACACTCATTAACTACGTATTGTATTAGCGGCTTATCAACAACCGGCAACATTTCTTTTGGTATTGCCTTTGTAGCAGGTAACATCCTGGTTCCTAGACCAGCTACGGGTATAACCGCTTTTTTCACTTGACTCATATTAACTTCTTCCTAAATTACTATATGAATTTTATATTTAATAACTCAATGTACTTATGCGCACTTCGAATATACACCATAGCACAATTAAACATGATGACTTAAATCAAAGGCTCGATTGAAAGCCCTCTGCCAATTGCATAATAATGCAATCCGTATTCCGAAATAGTCTCTGGATCAAATAAATTTCTACCGTCGAAAATAACGTCATCGTTAATTGCCTCTTTTAACGATTCAAAATCTGGCGCTCTAAACGCTTGCCACTCTGTGCAAATGACTAGACAATCTGCACCATTAAGCGTCGCTTCTTTAGTACCCATTAGGGATAAATCAGTACGGTTCCCATAAATGCGTTGAGTCTCTTCCATCGCCTCAGGATCAAAGGCTTGTACTTTAGCCCCCTGCTCCCAAAGTTTCTCCATTAA
>DDIL01000035.1:21928-41579 GCA_002338515.1 Glaciecola sp. UBA1851
CGCATAATATAATCGAATAATTTTTCTTTTTGTTTGTAGTTTACGGCTTCAACTGATTGTAACACTTTAGCGTCATAACCCACAGCAGTTGCACTACGAATGAGCGCCTGCACATCTTTGGGGAAACAAGAGCCGCCATAACCACAGCCAGGATAGATAAATTGATAGCCAATTCTTGGATCGCTACCAATACCTTTTCTCACATTTTCAATATCGGCACCAAATTTCTCAGCTAAGTTTGACATTTCATTCATGAAACTGATTTTGGTCGCTAACATGCAGTTTGCTGCATATTTAGTTAGTTCAGCACTGCGCACATCCATCACAATAATTTTGTCGTGATTACGATTAAATGGTGAGTATAATTCTCTCAGTTTCTTTTCTGACTTCGCACTTTTGGTGCCTAGAATAATACGGTCTGGACGCATACAATCGCTAACCGCTGCACCTTCCTTAAGAAATTCAGGATTCGATACAACATCAAAGGTTATGTCTTTGTTTTCATTTTTTAAAACTTCATTCACTTTTGCTGTGACTTTATCAGCAGTCCCCACAGGAACCGTCGATTTGTTAATAATAATTTTGTGCGACTGCATATGCGTAGCGATGCTTGTGGCTACGGCCAATACGTATTTTAAATCAGCAGAACCATCTTCATCTGGTGGCGTGCCAACAGCAATAAATATAATTTCACCGTGTTCAATGCCTTTTTTTGCATCGGTTGTGAATATTACCCGCCCTGCTTCAAAATTAGAGGTTACCAGCGGGGTCAAACCCGGCTCATAAATTGGGATAATTCCTTTTTCTAAATTATCAACTTTGTTTTGGTCAACATCTACACAGACTACATCATGGCCAACTTCAGCTAACACAGCTGCTTGCACTAAACCAACATAGCCGATGCCAAAAACAGTTACTCTCATTTATCTTTCCTTTATAAAAACACGCCAAATTATGATGTTTGCAGGTTACGTAAAAGTGACAACCAACAACTTTTGAAGTTTACTATTTCGAGACACCAAGTAAAACAAAAATTAAGTTAGCTTAAAGTATGTATCTGGTATCTTTTGTATAATGACGGTACTAAAAACTAAAAACCATGAACTTGATGTCATCAATTAGCGAATGTTTAACTTTGCTGTATGAAGAATTTCTAATCCGCACACACCTTAAAAAGTCTAAAGTACAGCAAATAGAATGCCAATGGTTTTTTCATATGCCAGATAATACATCATATTGGCTAGGGCTTGTTGACCTTTGCTGTATAATGTTCCATAAACGATAAATACACTTTAAACTATTTAAAATTTAATTAATCACATTACGGCAAGACATAGTTTAAAACGAAACAACTAATGGAAACATAATCAACGTAAAGCAATATTTCAATTTTTTCCTATAAAGTATGTAGTCGAAGCTCTTTTTCTTAAATACTTAGGTACAATATCAACCAAATTGAAAACATTGACGGGTATCACTTGAAAATATACACATCAACGAAAAAAATTCCCGGTTTAGAAAATATGTCTATGACCGATAGAATGAATGTGCTTGAGCAAGCAGCCAACCGCATGACTGTTCCTGAAAAGACGATGCTAAACATAATCAAGCTAATTGTAATTGTGCCAGTATTTGCTTTATTGCTCAGAGTAGTAGAGTCTTGGTGGTCATTAGCATGGGCCGGGCTTATATTGTTGCTCTATCCCCTATTTGTAAAGCCCATGCAGTATTCACTGAGCGCGAAATACATAAAATTAAAACCAACGAAAGAGAAGGATGAAGAATGAAGAAAATTTTGGTAACCGGCGGTAGCGGCTATATAGGCAGTCATACTGTCAGACAATTATTAGACGCTAATTTTGATGTGGTTGTCCTTGATAACTTTTCTAACTCAACAGCGGAATCTTTATCACGCGTTGCCAAAATAACAGGGAAAACATGTGAATTAATTGAAGGAGACATTCGCGATACAAGCTGTTTAAATTCAATCTTCCAAAATCATCAAATTGACGCTGTTATCCACTTTGCTGGCTTAAAAGCGGTTGGAGAGTCGGTTGAACAACCTCTTAAATATTATGAAAACAATGTCTATGGCAGTTTAAATTTGTGTAAATGTATGGCGGAACATGACGTTAAAAACATAGTGTTCAGTTCATCAGCAACAGTTTATGGTGATCCAGTTGAATTACCTTTGCATGAAAACTTGCCAACTGGCACGCCAACCAATCCGTACGGTATGTCTAAACTTATGGTAGAGCTAATGTTAAGTGATATGCAAAAAGCTGACCCTGAATGGAATGTTGTACTATTAAGGTACTTTAACCCTGCTGGTGCGCATGAATCAGGTACCATTGGCGAAGATCCAAACGGTATTCCAAATAACCTAATGCCATTTATCACTCAAGTAGCGACTGGAAAAAGAGAATTTTTAAGCATCTTTGGTGACGATTATGATACGCCTGACGGCACTGGAGTAAGAGACTACATACATGTTGAAGACTTAGCTGATGGGCACTTAAAAGCACTCAAAAAAATAGAACAGAATTCAGGCTTGTTTACATGTAATTTGGGTACTGGACAAGGTTATAGTGTGCTTGAAATGGTAAATGCATTCGAAAAAGCTAGTGGTCAAAAAGTGCCATATCAAATTACACCTAGAAGAAGCGGTGATGTAGCTTCCTGTTATGCAGACCCAAAACTTGCAGCAGACGAGTTAGGCTGGACAGCGCAAAAAGGACTGACAGATATGTGTGAAGATTCTTGGAGATGGCAAAGCCAAAATCCAGATGGGTATCCCAAGTAAAATAAGTCGAAATAACTAAACTGCAGACAATACTGACTTCAGGTAACGCATAGTTTGTTAGCGCGGTTGTTACTTATCCATTTTATTCCTGCAATGATATACAGCTGTTCGGGGGTTATGCGCCCCCGTTTAAAAAATCTTCAAAATCAGAAAAATCATCTTGTTCTTCTTCTAGCTCTTCTTCAGATTTCTGCTCTAATTCACCATCGCTAACTTCAAATGCTAAACGTTGAAAGTATGCATCTCTAACAAATAAATATTGATCTAGTGCTCTATTTAGTTGCTCTTCTTGGTCAAGCAGTAGTGCCCTTGTTTCAACTATACTAACTATTGCAGCGCCAATTACAACAGGGTCTTTCAGCACCGTTCCAGGCCAATAAAAATTATCAATTAACTCACCTGTAAAACTTCTTATGTCGCTTGGACCTAATGCAGGTAGCATTAGGTATGGACCTGTACCAACCCCCCAAACACCTAATACATGGCCAAAGTTTTCGCGTTTTTGCAAAAGCTCCATTTCTGAAGCTACATCAAACACACCAAACACGCCTACCGTAGAGTTAATAGCAAACCTAGCAAAACTCGTTAAGCTATCTTCCACTTTACCTTGCAGAAGGTTGTTAATTGTATTCGCTGGCTCCTCAATATTGTCGGATGCATTCACAAGTCCTGTTCTAACAAACTGAGGAGTAATAGCGACATAGGTTTGAGTAACCGGTTTCAAAAATAATCGGTCAAGCACATCATAGTTGAAATCCCAAATCACTCTATTTATTGGCTCAAAAGGATCAATATTGGCTTCATTTTCTTCCTCGAAAGCATTGCCACTGTCGTTAACTTGCTCGAAATTGGTACCCGCAGTATTTGTATCAACTGTTCGCTCCTTAACGCTGGAGCTTGAAGAACAGCCAGCTAACAAGGCCGTTAACAATACTAGCGATGTAAACAGCTGTTTATTTAATCTCAATTCAATTCCTTATCTATCAACAAATTTAATATGTTTTCTTGGACATTATTTACGTTAATGTTTTCGACGGTACCTTCTAAGTCGCCTTTAGTAGGCATAACATCCTCATCTTTGCTAATGCGGGCGGTAATGTTAACTACATCAACACTACTTAAGTTCATTGCCGGTATCATAGCGTCATTATTTGATAAGCTAACCCTAACGGGTGTCTGGCCTAATGCCATTCTTTTAACCGCCAATGGTGCTCGACTTGAACCGTCACCGTTTTGCGCGAATACAACTAAATACGCATTTTCTGGTATCTTAGATTGTAGTTCAGTAGACACGTTAACACTTATTAATATTTCAGCGCCTTTACTACTTTCTTCTGAGGAAGCTGTGTCAGGCGCGCTATTAGCTAAATTACTTTCTGTCAGTTGAATATCAACCCCAATACCTCGAAGTCCTGCTACTAGCGATTGATAAAATTGGCTATCAGGTCTTAAATCACCTTTAATTAAATCAAAGTTACTTAAAGCTAAATCAGCATCTTGTAGTTGAATAGCCACTGTAGTCATCAACAAACGATAATTTCTATCAGCCGGGTTTTTACCAATTAGAAAACTCAACTGCCTTTTGGCACTTTCTAATCCGTCTTCTGAACCAGATAGCATAAGCGTTTCAGCATATTTGAATCGTAATGCATCATCTTGAGGGGTTAGATCCAGCGCTTTTTCATAAGCAGCAATACCTTCATCGACTCTACCTATAGATGTATTAACCAGCGCAAGATAGCTCCAACCTTGCACGTCATAAGGATTATCGCGAAGCGTACTTCTTATAGACAACGCTAGCTTGGCAAAATCATTAGGAGTAAGACTTTGACCGCCATCAGTCTGTAACTTTTCTCTTATTCTCTCTACATCAACTTTAGTTTGTTTGTATTCGGCCAAGCCACTAATTTGGTTGGCGTCATAATAAACCCACGCACCTATTATTAAAGCAGGTAAACCAAGTAGGAACATTAACTTGGCGCTAACTGCATTGGATGATGAACTATCATCTATGAACACATCAGGAGTCTCGTTCACTAAAGCTAGCTTAAGCTCTTGTATGGTTGCTTCCTTTTCGGACGGATCAATTAGCCCTTCTTCAACTTCCTGTTCTAGCTCATTAATACGCTGTTTAATAACATTTGCGTTTGATAACTCAACTTGTTGTTGCTTCTTTGCTCTAATTAACGGCAGTACTATAAAAAGCAAAGCAACTACCACTAATGCTGCTGAATAAATATAAAATTGAGTCACTAACTTAGTCTTCCTTTAACAACTTATCGGCTTTGGCAATTTGCGAATCTAATTCAGATTGAGACATTGTGTCTTCGCCTTTTCTACGCCGTATAAAAAACACCAGCATTATGCCTGCAAAAAGAACGGGAAGTAACCACAACCATATAGTGACTGCATTAACGGGTGGCTGATAATAAACAAAATCACCATAACGTTGCTTCATCCAATCGATTACTTCTGGTTTATCGCTTCCCTCTTGCATCAATTCATATACTTTCCTGCGCATATCGTGAGCAATGGGCGCGTCAGAATCAGCAATATTTTGATTTTGACATTTTGGACAACGTAACACTTCAGTTAACTCTAAAAACTCTTTACGTTTATTGGGGTCAGCAAATACATAATTCTCGGCATATTCCCTAGTGACTTGGGCAGCATTCTCATCAGATGCCATTATAACACCCGCGGTGATAAGCAATAAACAAGTAATAGCTTGTTTCACTAAGTTATTCACTCGATTGTCCTTTAGGTTGATTAATGGGTTCAAGGCTTTCATTAAAATCGCTAATTTTTTTAGCAAGTTCTGGTGATAAACCACTTAAAACAGTCTCAAATTTATTGCGCCATACTCTTGGGTTAATATCGCCTAAATGATGCACTCTAATCACGCCATTTTGATCAACTAAAAATGTTTCTGGTGCACCTGTCACCCCTAAATCCAAAGAAGTATTTCTGTATACATCAAAAATATTAAACTCGTATGGATTACCAAACCTATTAGTCGTTTGTACCACCTCACGACGCACCCTATTTAGTGTTTTAGTACCGAAATCTGGATCGATATCTTGGTCATAGTATAAGCCAACAATTCTCAAACCTTTGTCGCTTAAACTCGTTAAATAAGGCAGCTCAACTGCACACGTTTGACACCAAACCCCCCAAACATTAACTAACGTCACTTCACCCTCAAAAATACTATTAGTATACATACGAGTTTCATCGTTTAAATCAGGTAACTCAAACGCGGGAAACGTTTTAGAGAGGACTTCAGATTCGCGCTCGGTTGGGTCGGAAAACAAACCTTTAAACAAAAATACCGTTAGCAATAAAAAAAGCACTAGCGGGATTAGCAAGGTTATAAATCGAGAAGACTTCATACATTAGTACTCTTAACTTGCACAGAAGCGTTGGCTAAAGGTGCATTAACTTCTTTACCCAGTACTCGTTTTGCCGTTGCTATTTTTTTGATTCGATAACGTTTATCTGCAATAGAGAAAATGCCTCCAACGCACATAATAAAAGCGCCGCCCCAAATCCAAACCACAAAAGGCTTATAATATAGTCTGATAGCCCATGCATCGCCGTCTAGTGGCTCGCCCATTGCAACAAACAAATCACGCGTTATGGTTGTGTGAATGCCAGCTTCTGTCATAGGCATTCTTTGTACAATGTACAGGCGTTTCTCTGGCTCTAAATGACTCACTAATTCGCCGTCTTTAAATACATCAAAAATACCTTTATCGGATATATAATTTGGTCCTTCTAGCTTTTTAACCCCCGTGAATAAAACCTCATAGTCAGCAATTTGAATACGCTGCCCTGGCTCCATTTTAACATCACGTTCAAGCTCATAATTACTCACTAGGGTGATACCAATTAGGCACACAGCAAAGCCTAAATGACCTAGCACCATACCCCAATGGCTTCTGGTTAACTTTTTTAGCGATGTAAAAATAGGTTCATCTTTTGTAGTTGATACAACCCGCTGACGTACCTCCATAATAGAGGTGGCTAAAATCCAGAAGGCTAAAACAAGGCCAAGTAAAGCCATAAAGGTTTCATTTTCGTAACTGAAGTTAACCAATAACCCTGCCGACATTGCAGCCAGAAACGCTACTATTAATTGATTTCTTAATGCCGATGGTTTTTGTGATTTCCAGCGTGTTAACGGCCCCACACCTAAAAAGAAGACAAAGGGTACAATGAGCAAAGTGAACATTTGATTAAAGAAAGGAGCGCCTATAGAAATGGTTCCTAGGCCAATTTCTTTGTGAACTAATGGAAACAGTGTTCCTAGTAGAACAACTATCGTTGCGGCACATAGAAGTACATTATTACCCATTAGCATCATTTCACGAGAGAATAAATTATACTTGCCTGAACTTTTAATTTGCGCTGCTCTAACAGCATACAGTAGTAATGAACTACCGATGACTAACACCAACAAACCTAGTATAAACAAACCTCTAGAAGGGTCACTAGCAAACGAATGCACTGACACGAGTACACCAGAGCGAACCAAGAACGTACCTAGCAAACTCAGTGAAAACGCTGAAATAGCTAGTAATACTGTCCACGATTTAAATACTTTTCGTTTCTCGGTTACCGCTAAGCTATGCATAAGCGCTGTACCTACTAACCAAGGCATAAACGACGCATTTTCAACCGGATCCCAAAACCACCAGCCGCCCCAACCAAGTTCATAATAAGCCCACCAGCTACCTAGCGCAATTCCCATCGTTAGAAAGCTCCAAGCAGCAATGGTCCATGGTCTTGACCAACGTGCCCAAGTTGAATCTAATTGACCACCAATAAGCGCAGCTATGGCAAATGCAAATGCAACTGAAAAACCGACATAGCCCATGTATAGCATTGGCGGGTGTATGATCATGCCGAAATCTTGTAATAACGGGTTTAAGTCTCGGCCGTCCACAGGGAAAAATGGCAACATACTGTCAAATGGATTAGAAGTAATTAGCATAAATAGGTAAAAAGAAATACTTACCATACCTAACACCGCTAATACCCTTGATACCATTACCTCAGGTATGCCTTTAGAAAATAGCGCAACCGCTAGCGTCCAGATAGAAAAAATAAGCACCCACAACAGAAATGAGCCTTCATGACCACCCCAAACTGCTGTCATTTTATAGTACCAAGGCAATTGGCTATTGGAGTTTTGTGCGACATAAGAAACACTAAAATTGTCGGTCATAAAGGCATGAGTAAGGCAGATATAAGCAATTAACGTAAATGCAAACAAAGCAAAGGTTAATGGCCTAGCCAAACGCATCATAGAAGCATTATTAGTTTGAGCTCCCCACAATGGGTAGACTGCTAATAATATAGATAATATTAACGCTATAACTAAAGTAAAATTACCGATTTCTGGGATCATTAGTAACCTGCCTGTGTAGGAGGAACATGCTTAATTCCTTTCATTTTTTCTGCTAACTCTGGTGGCATGTATTCTTCATCGTGTTTTGCTAATACTTCATGAGCAACAATACGTTGTGCGCCTTCTAAAATGCCGGTTGCAACAATGCCTTGCCCTTCCCTGAATAAATCAGGCAATATTCCTTGGTACTCAACAGTGATAGCCTCAGGACCAATATCAACTAAATCAAAACTTACGGTAAGTGTATTGTTGTCTCTTGATACGCTTCCTGGAACAACCATGCCACCAATTCTGATACGCTGGCCTATGTCAGGCTTCACCCCAGTTTTATCTTTCCCATTAACAATTTCACTTGGCGTAAAGAAAGCATCGACGTTGTCACTTAAACTAAACAACATAATACCAACCGCCGCCGATACCAATATGATAATACTCGACACTGCAAAAAGACGCTGTTTTCTTCTAGGGTTCATATTTCCACTCAGTTACATTAACTAAAATATTTATTAGGGTTACTTGGTTGCTTGGCCTTAATCGGCAATAGCTTGGGCCTGTTTCTGCTTTTTCTTTTGAGCTCTGGCTTGCATAATTCGCATCGCTCTTTCTTTTTGCTTAATGGCGGCTTGAATGATTTTTTTACGCTCAAATATACTCAGCAATAAAACACATAACAAAGCAGCTATACCCACTCCATAACTTAACCAAACAAAAAGTGCTCGGCCCCCCATATCAATAAACGCATGTATACTTTCGAATTTAAATCCTTGGGAATAAGCCCAAGTTAAACCTAAAGCAAAAGCAATTCCAATCCCAATCCACCAATATAGTGATATGACCGCTTTAGGGTTTGCTTGTTCAATTTCAAGTGTGTTTGCAACCCAAGGTCTATGTCCATCTCGCTTAATCAGTTCATTCTTTAAACGAATGAGTGTAACGACACCAATATAGCCAGCCATACCAACCATCCCCATTAATAAAGGCACCAACATATCCATTGGCATAGATGGTTTGTCTAGTTTGCTGATTGTTGCGGTTTGATGAAGTGTATTCCACCACTCAACTGAATATTTAATAATAGGAATATTAACCACACCCACCATGGCCATAATGGCAGCAGCTTTACCGCCTTGTTGTTTATCATCAAAAGAAGAGTAAAGCGCAATAACACCTAAATATAAGAACAGTAAGATTAGCTGTGATGTTAACCTTGCGTCCCAAATCCAATAAGTTCCCCAAGTGGGCTTTCCCCATACCGCGCCTGAAAACAAAGAAATAAAAGTAATGGCTGCACCTATTGGTGCTATGGCGATCATTGCCATCAGTGCACTTCGCCATTGCCACACTACGCCTACAAAAGCAGCAACTGCCATGGCAACGTATGCACTTAACGACAACGTCGAAGTAGGCACATGAATGTATATTATTCGATAAACATCAAATTGCTGATAATCGGTTGGCGCAAATGCTAAACCCCAAACAAAAGCAACAGGCAAGCACACGCAAAATATAGCAGTAAAATATGGCAAAAGGCTGTTACAAGCACTATAGGCTTTTTCTGGTTGAGCAAATGAATTAATCCACTTCCACATTATTGCTGACTCACTTTTAACGAAAATGCAATGACCATTGGGGCCCCAGCTAAAACTAATAAAAATATGCCTGCCATGATACCAAGTTGAAAGGTAAAAGGTAAATTCATAGAGGCCGAATCAATTGCCGACGTGGCAAATATAAGCAACGGAATAAATAGCGGAATAAGTAATAAACTAACCAACACTCCGCTACGTTGCAGTCCAAGGGTTAATGCTACGCCAATCGCCCCTATTAAACTGATGGTTGGTGTACCTAATAGTAACGTCAGCAGAAGTCCCCAATACATATCCGTCGTCATATTTAAAAATAGAGCTAATAGTGGCGACAATAAAAGTAACGGAACAATGTGCACTATCCAATGCGCAAACACTTTCACTAATACAACTAGATACAAAGGCGCGCTAGTTAATGTAATTTGTTCAAGGCTCCCATCTAAAAAGTCATCTCGAAACAGTCTATCCATTCCCATTAATAAGGATAAAATAGCGGCAACCCATATAATTGCACCGCTAACCAATTGAAGCGTTTGAGGATTTGGCCCTATGGCTAAGGGGAACAAGGTAACAACCATTAAAAAGAACATAAGTGGCTGCATCAACTCAGCTCTTTGCCTATAAGCTAGAGATATGTCACGCGTAAATACGGCTTTAAGTTGAAGTCTTGTTTGCGCCATTACCAAGCGTACTCCAGCTCAAACACTCGAGACGGGCGATTAACTGACACTAATTGATGCGAAGTCATAATGACTGCGCCTTGCCTATCTAAAAAGTATTCTATTTTTTCTTCAATTTGCTTGACTGTATTCACGTCTAAAGCCGTAAATGGCTCGTCTAGTACCCATAGTTTTGCTTCTGGTTTTAACCATAACCTAGCTAAACTCACCCGGCGCTGTTGACCTGCTGATAAGTTTTTCGCTGGAATATCTTCAAGGCCAGCTAACCCAAGCTCCAAAAGAACATTTGCAATTTTTTCTTTATCAGCAGGCATACCTTGAAGTTGGCACCAAAACACTAAATTTTCAGTAGCCGTTAATAAATTATTATTGCCTAATTTGTGACCGCAATAAATAAACTCTGGCGCAGCATAATCAATCTCATTTAACACACAATAATTATTGATTAAAACCGAACCTGCTTGTGGTTGACTTAAGCCCACTAAAATTCTTAACAAACTTGTTTTACCTGCGCCGTTTTCACCTTTTAACAACACCAATTCTCCACTTTCAATACTTAAATTGATAGATTGGAATAGCGTGCGGTCTTGTTTTTCGCAACTTAATTGGGTGGCTTGCAGAACAGGCAAATGTAAACTCAGGTTGTTGAAAATTCGGCGAATACTAGCATATAAATCGCAACGATAGTATGCACTTAAGACTGATTATGGTTAAAACAAAGCTCGAAAAAACCAATTGTTTGATTCGAGTCAAGTTTGCAATAACGCGATCCAAGTCAGCCAAATTGATTAGGATTAAATTAGAACCCTTTATTTGTGCATGAAGCATATTAAGTTTTCGTTTCAAAAACCGATAAAATGGTATGCCCGATTATCCAAATACTAGTCTCCCGTCTGCCAACAGAGTGGTCGATTCATCTCAAGTAGCTTATCAACCCAATACGCTTGGACACAAAGCGGTACCTCAATCTCGCGCGCATGCTATCGTGTTTACTGTTGTTATGAATAAAAATGATTCACTTGTATTAAACGAACAATCCAGTAAAAAAAATATTGAAATCAGTAAAGAATCAATAAAAGGGCTAACCACTCAAAACTTATCAAAAGGTGATAAGTTAATATTACTATCTAGTAACTCTCAAAAATCATCGTTTGAAATAGTAAAAAATGGTTTATCAAATCAAGGTGAAAATTCTTTAAAACATTTTAAACCAGCCTTGGCGGAAAAACTAAATATTACTTGGCCTGATATCAGCACAGATATATTGAGAAAAGTACAACCCAATGTATTAGGCGCGGCAGTATTAAATGCTAACAGCAACACTGGAATAGAGTTTACGAAAGCGTTAATTAAATTAGCCAATATAAATAACCAGCCGCTTTTAGATATAAAATTGCAAGCTAAAGTTGAAAGTATCAGTGCATTAAAAATAAACTTAGTAGCGAACTTAGCAAACACAATGGGAGGCAATGTAAATGTGAGTTTAGCATTGCCTGTATTACCCGAATTAAGTGAAAAATTATCCAAGGGACAAATCATTTCCCTTGAGTTAAATGCAACTAACATCAATAAAACGTTTTCCAAAATTACGACACTACAAATTGCGACACAAAAAGGCACTCAAATAAGTAAACAGTCGCTTGCTGAACTTAATAAAGCAGTGATTAACAACACGAGTTTTAAGCAAACTGTTGAAAATATGCTAGCTAACGTTCTTTTTTCCCATAAAAATTCGAAAAACTCTGATGTCTTATTTACGCCCAATAATGCTAATCTGAATCTACTACCCAATACCATTAAACAGGCACTTGTCACGCCAGCTATTGAAGGAAAAAATGAATATAAAAATGGACAGGTAATTATAAATAGCCAGGCAACGAGTAACGGCGATAAAGTATCTATTTTATTAGTCAATAAACCACAGGTTATTAGTGTACCTACCTTGACTTTAATCACCGCGGGAGAGAACAATAAATTAGAAACGTTATTAAAGATACTGTCCACCAATAATCATGCTGGCACTCAAACTTCAGAAGATGTAAATATTAGTCCACAAGCAATAACAAGAACCAGCAGCACTATCCAACAGCCTGTAGTGACGACTCAAAATTCGTTGCAACAAAAACTCATTGCGCATTTACTGAACCAAAATAAATCAAACGGTGTTATCTCAAAAATTCATGATTTATCTAATACCTTAAATATCGAATCCAATGAAAAAGTAAGCACTTCAACCCATAATAAATTAATGCAGCTCACTAGCTTATTAAATAGCGATATTAATATTTCACTATCAAAAACAGAAAAGCTTAGCCAAAGTATTCCTAACTTATCTAAACAGCTATTATCATTGATTCAAAACGCGCCACTTGAACTAAAAGCGTTTCTGCAACAATCGTTACCTCAATTTGTTACCCAAAAATTTGGGAATGAAAATAGTTTAACTACATCAAATTTCGAATCATTATTAAATAGCGAAAGTATTAAAGCTCTATTAACTGAAGAGAGTATTCCTAGTTTACAAACACTGAACATCAATCAAACAACGCATAATCAAAATTATGTGCAAACGAACTCTATAATTAACGGATTAGTTAAAGTATTAACCGCGTCTTTGTTTGCAAAAATGAATCTTCCCACTAATCAATTGCTTTCAGCACTTCATCAATTTAATACTCAAACTGTTGGAAGCACCAAGCAAGTCAATTTAGCCAGAAACTTAAGCAATCAAACTAAAGCCGTTCAAGACTTGAGCAGATTCGATCCAAATAGCAATTTGTTAAAAGAAATTAGTAAAATTCTTGGTAATCATTCGCTACACAAATTAGCAGCAACAGAGAATACGCTACAAGGTCAAGATAGCTTTTATTATGCACTCCCCAATATGTTTTCTAGTGAATTAAATGACATTGAAATATTAGTAAGAAAGGAAAAAAAGAATAATACGGAAGAAGAAAATACACCTATGCAAACTCAATGGCGACTAAGTATGAAGTTAGATGTTGGAACAAAAGGAGAGGTATTAGCTAAAGTTAAGCTAATAGAAAATCAATTAAAACTTGATTTGTATACTTCTAATGAAACATTAAAAAAACAAGTTATCTCCTTTCTTCCAATGCTTGAAAAACGCCTAGTTCAGTCTGGACTAGATATAAAGTCAGCATGTTATTTGGGGAAAATACCTAAAACACTTTATAAAACCGATTTTCAGGTGGTACATGCTTATGCCTAATCAAGCTAACAACAAAAAAGCGGTAGCGTTAAAGTATTCACAAAATGAAATGTTGAATCAAAAGCCCTCTCTAAAAACCAGCTCACCCCAAGCACCTACAATAGTGGCTAAGGGAGAAGGTGATATAGCGGATCAAATCATTGAATTAGCAAAGCAAAACGGGGTGTTAATCCACAAAGATACGGAGTTAAACGATATTCTTAGTAAGTTAGATTTGGGACAGGAAATACCTGAGAGCTTGTATCATGTCATCGCAGAATTAATCTCGTTCTCTTACTTACTGCAAGGGAAGTTTCCTGAAAACTGGAATAATGTTCATGACAAAATTGATTTTAAAGAATAAAAAGCACATTCCAACAATGGAATACAAATAGCCGAATAAAAAAGCGTAGTTTAAAACGACTACGCTTTTTTAGTTTGATTTTACTCAGCGACAGCTACCCCCTCTTCTGGCGCTTTTGTTTTACTCAGTAGCAACTCACCACGGATCTTACCTTCCAATTCGTTCGCCATTTCAGTGTGCTCTTTAAAGTATTTAACAACGTTAGCTTTACCTTGACCAATACGGTTTCCGCTATAGCTATACCATGCACCAGCCTTCTCTACTAATTTAAGCTTTACGCCTAAGTCAATCAATTCGGCTTGCTTACAAATACCTTCGCCATACATAATTTGGAACTCAGCTTGTTTGAATGGAGGGGCTACCTTATTTTTGACCACTTTTACCCTAGTTTCATTTCCAACAACTTCATCACCATCTTTAATCGCCCCAATTCTACGAATGTCTAAACGCACAGAAGAGTAGAATTTAAGCGCATTACCACCGGTTGTGGTTTCAGGATTACCAAACATCACACCAATTTTCATTCGAATTTGGTTAATGAAAATACATAGCGTGTTAGAACGTTTGATATTCGCTGTTAACTTACGTAAAGCTTGTGACATTAAGCGAGCTTGCAAACCAACATGTGAATCACCCATGTCACCTTCAATTTCAGCTCTAGGCGTAAGCGCAGCTACCGAGTCAACAATAACCACATCAACTGCACCTGAACGAACCAACATATCGCAAATTTCTAATGCTTGCTCGCCTGTATCTGGCTGGGATACAAGTAAATCATCAATATTAACACCCAGTTTCTCGGCGTAAACAGGATCAAGAGCATGTTCTGCATCAACGAATGCGCAAGTTTTACCAACCTTTTGTGCCTCAGCGATAACTTGTAAAGTTAAAGTTGTTTTACCTGATGACTCTGGTCCGTATATTTCAACCACTCGACCACAAGGTAAACCGCCTATCCCTAAAGCGATATCGATTGTTAACGAACCAGTAGATATTGCATCAATATCCATAGCCTGATTGTCGCCCAAGCGCATAATAGCGCCTTTACCAAACTGCTTTTCAATTTGACCTAACGCTGCGTTTAAAGCTTGATTTTTTTTATCGCTCACGATTTAGTTCCTTGTAGTTAATACCAGCAAATTTTACTTACCACGCCGATATTTAAATTGTTCTAACACACTAGATGTAATCATTTATATCGCAAGTATACTGTATACCAATACAGTTTCAACACTTTGTTTCATTTAATTTCCATCTATTTGAAATATATGATGTTTTATTGTTTTTGGGTATATTCATGCGCTATTTTTGCTAACAAAACATAAATTTAAAGTGCAACCATCATCGAATTAATGTATCGCGGACTGCTTATCATTAAATAACCCATACAATTTTTCAATTGTCATAAAACTGCGAATAAGAATAACAACAATAAAAAGGCTTAGTTAGTTAGACAAGAGATCAGTTTTTCAAACGCTACCACAATGGCTTGTTCTCTTACCTCTTTGCGATCACCCGAAAAGCGTCTACTAAAAGTTAGTGTTTGTATAACGCCAGGCCCTGAAATAGCAAACCACACCAGCCCAACTGGCTTTTGTTCTGTCCCACCAGATGGGCCAGCTACACCAGAGATAGCAACGCAATAATCAGCATTGGCTAATTTGGCACCATTTTCAGCCATTCTTTTAACCACTGGCTCTGAAACAGCGCCATTTTCGTCCAAAATTTGGGCGGGTACGTTGACTAACTTTTCTTTTGCTGCGTTAGAGTATGTTACCCAAGATTGATTAAACCACTGAGAAGAACCAGCGACTTCCGTTATTGCATAAGCAAAACCGCCGCCGGTACATGATTCAACGCTAGCAACTGTCGCTTCACTTTCTAATAGAGCTAGCCCCAACTGCTGTGCCAATTCGTGCTTTTTATTTAAGGAAAAATTAATCAAAACAAAGTCTTTTTAGTTAATTACAATTTACTAACTACATAATGAAACAGTATTTAGCTTAAGAAACGCTTGAAGCTTTTTGATAAATTTTAGACTGCATCGTTTTATGCGTCTAATGATTTAAAACATACAGTAATTTACTCGTAAAGTTATACTTTAGGTCACTATTTAGTGAGGTAGTTTTGTTACATGTTCTAAAGAATCGCTTAAATTTTTAGTTAAGTATTATCTGTTTCAAAAACATAGTTATAAAATTCAATTGGCTACCTTTCAATTGCATCACATGAAAGTTTGTCACTTTAATTCGGTAGCAACAGGCTATACTATATAATGCTATCAACAACAAAGATTGATAGACACTAGGGCCTGTTTATCTTTGCTGTATGAATTTTGTTCACTCTATGTGCTTCACGATCACGGCATATGTTAGTCGGTGCAGTTATTCTGCATCAAGAGCATGTAACAAAGATAAACAGGCCCTATAGAAGTAGATGTTTATCCAAACCAAGAAATAAGAATAATAATTACATGCAAAAAAAACCAGAACAAACCCCAATGATGACTCAGTATTTAAAAATTAAAGCTGACCATCCAGCCACACTATTATTTTATAGAATGGGGGATTTCTACGAATTATTCTTTGATGATGCGAAAAAAGCAGCCGATTTATTAAACATATCGTTAACTGCAAGAGGAAAAGCAAATGGTAATCCTATTCCTATGGCTGGCGTTCCATATCATGCAGCAGAAAATTACCTAGCAAAATTAGTAAAACTGGGGGAGTCGGTTGCCATTTGTGAGCAAATTGGCGACCCTGCCACATCCAAAGGGCCTGTAGAAAGAAAAGTTGTGCGTGTTGTTACCCCAGGCACTATTACTGATGAAGCTTTGCTAGAAGAAAAAACTGAATCAATTTTAGCAGCCATTGTACAAAATCCAGCTACCAACACCCATAATAAAAATTCATATTTCAAATATGGTATCGCATATGTAGAATTGGCTTCTGGTAGATTTAATTTATTAGATTGCCCCACAGAAGAAGCGCTACATGCTAATTTAGTTCGCATCAAACCATCTGAAGTATTGTATCCAGAAGGCGCATCTTTTACGCAATATTTACCCAAACCTATCAGCCTGCAAAAGAGGCCAATTTGGGAATTTGATAGAGACACCGCACTGGTGAAATTAAATAAGCAGTTTAATACGCAGTCATTAGTGGGTTTTGGTATTAATGAAAATGCACTAGGCGTGCAAAGCGCTGGCTGTATATTACAATATTTACATGCCACTCAAGGTAACGAACTCGTCCATATTCGTAAAATTCAGCAAGAGAGTGTCAGTGACTATTTGCGAATGGATTCTGCCACACAGGTAAATTTAGAACTGACTAAAAACTTATCTGGTGGCAATACTAACACGCTATTGTCGGTGATTGATAAAACATCAACCAGCATGGGGGCGCGCCTGCTGCAAAGGTATTTGCACAGACCTACGTTAAATAGAACAGAAATAAGTCATCGTCATAATACGGTTTATGCTGTTCAAAATGGTGACTATGATGTTTTGCAACAAGTACTTAAATCTATTGGCGATATAGAACGAATATTAGGGCGAGTTGCATTAAGAAGCGCAAGACCCCGAGATTTTGCAAGATTATCTCACGCACTCAATGCTATTCCTGAATTAAAAGTTTTACTTCAACATATTGCAATAGAGTCAAGTGTTTCACAAAAAGACGCTTTAGAAGTCTACATAAATAATATAGGTGCATTTGAAGAGCTAAATAGTCTTTTTAACCAAGCTATTATTGAAAATCCGCCTGTAGTGTTGCGCGATGGCGGTGTAATTGCGCCCGGTTATAGCGAAGAGCTCGACCATTTAAGAGATTTGGCCGATGGGGCAACTGGCTACTTGCAACAACTAGAACAACGAGAACGAGAAACAACAGGCATTCAAACACTTAAAGTCAACTATAACAAAGTACATGGCTTTTACATTGAAGTGAGTAAAGCCAGCTCAAATCAAGTACCAGACCACTATATCAGAAGACAAACGCTGAAAAACAATGAGCGTTATATAATTGAAGAACTAAAAGAGCATGAAGATAAGGTCTTAACTAGCCAAAGCCGAGCACTATCTTTAGAAAAGCGATTATATGAAGAGTTATTCGACAAAGTATTGCCTTTTTTAAGCCAACTTCAAGAGACGGCATACTTTATAGCTAAGCTTGATGTATTGGTGAATTTTGCTGAGCGAAGTTTGACTTTAGATTTATACCAACCTGAATTAGTTGACGAAAATCTGCTTGAATATAATGATGGTCGCCATCTAGTGGTAGAGCAAGTTATGAATACTCCCTTTATTGCTAACCCTGTGCACCTTGATACTCATAACACAATGTTGATGGTAACAGGCCCAAATATGGGCGGTAAATCAACCTATATGCGGCAAACAGCGTTGATTGTTGTATTAGCACATATAGGATGTTTTGTGCCTGCTCAAGATGCAAAAATAGGTACGATAGATCAAATATTTACAAGAATTGGCGCAGCTGATGACTTAGCATCTAATCGTTCTACTTTTATGGTTGAAATGACTGAAACAGCCAATATTATGCATAACGCAACTGAGAATAGCTTGGTGCTAATGGATGAGATAGGCAGAGGTACCAGTACGTTTGATGGTCTTTCTTTAGCTTGGGCTTGCGCACAAACGCTTGCACAGCAAACAAAAGCAATGACACTTTTTGCTACCCATTATTTTGAATTAACAGAATTAGCTGAACATTTTAATAACGTGCAAAACGTGCATGTCACTGCCGTTGAATATAATGATGATATTAAATTTATGCATAAGGTTGAACAAGGAAGTGCAAGCGGGAGTTTTGGTTTACAGGTAGCCAAATTGGCTGGCGTACCGCAACAAGTTATTAATTTAGCAAAACAAAAACTCAAACAGCTTGAGTATGAAGCTTCACTTATACCCGAACAAAATAAAATAGATAGTCCAACAAGTGTGCCTCCTATGCCAATTCAACTGGGTATAGATATGCCAGAGTCTCATTGGTTATTAAATGAAGTTGAATCAATCGATTTAGATTCACTAAGTCCAAGGGATGCACAAGCGCTTTTATACAAATGGAAAGCGAAATTGTAGTTAATTAAATTTTCATTTCATAAACACATGAAAAGTCGGTATACTATGCTCCCAGCAAAAAGCCATATTCAAAAGGCTTTGTAAATTTCATTTTTAATTAAAAACGCACGGTCGCTAATAACTTAATAGCTACGAAATAAATAATTAATATTGCAATATTGTCTAAGATTTAAGTGGTTTATTCCCCAATATTCAGAGACATATTCGCAAGTATTTGTTTTGATTATTTTTCAAATAGCGAACCACATTATCGTTAGGATTTCGATGACTAATTATATCTTCGTAACTGGTGGCGTTGTATCTTCTTTAGGGAAAGGTATAGCCGCTGCTTCATTAGCCGCGATTTTAGAAGCGCGCGGGTTAAATGTTACTATGCTAAAGCTGGATCCGTATATCAATGTTGACCCGGGTACCATGAGCCCAATTCAGCATGGTGAAGTATTTGTGACAGATGACGGCGCAGAAACCGATTTAGATCTTGGTCACTATGAAA
>DDIL01000035.1:41778-46490 GCA_002338515.1 Glaciecola sp. UBA1851
TAGATCTTGGTCACTATGAAAGATTCATTCGAACCAGAATGACCAAGCGCAACAACTTTACAACGGGACGGGTTTACGAAGAAGTTATTAAACGCGAACGGCGAGGTGATTACTTAGGCGCAACTATTCAAGTTATCCCACATATTACGAACGAAATAAAAAGACGGGTTATTGCAGGGGCCGAAGGCCACGAAATTGCCATTGTGGAAGTAGGCGGAACCGTTGGTGATATCGAGTCACAACCCTTTATTGAGGCCATTCGTCAATTAGGTGTAGAAGTTGGCCGCAACAGAGCCATGTTTATGCATCTTACATTGGTGCCTTTTTTAGCCGCATCAGGCGAAACAAAAACAAAACCTACTCAGCACTCAGTAAAAGAGCTACGCTCGGTGGGTATTCAGCCAGACATTCTTGTATGTCGTTCAGAAGTCCCTCTACCGCATAATGAACGGCTTAAAATTGCTTTATTTACCAATGTAAACGAAAAAGCCGTTATTTCATTACGCGATGCAGACAGTATTTATCGTATACCTGCCGCTTTAAAAGCACAAGGTATGGACGAATTAGTAGTAAAACGGTTTGGGTATGAATGCCCTGAAGCCGATTTAAGTGAATGGGAGCAAGTGCTTTACGCTGAATCTAACCCAGTAGGCGAAGTTAATATTGGTATGGTAGGTAAATATGTTGAACTACCTGACGCATACAAATCAGTCAATGAAGCCTTAAAACATGCAGGTTTAAAAACTCGCTTAACCGTTAATATAAAATATATAGATTCACAAGATATAGAAGCAAAAGGCGCTCATCAATTATTGGGGGATTTAGACGCAATATTAGTGCCCGGTGGTTTCGGTGAACGTGGTATTGAAGGCAAAATAGCGGCTGCTCATTTTGCAAGAGTCAACAATATTCCCTATTTAGGTATATGCCTTGGCATGCAAGTCGCTTATATCGAGTTTGCTAGAAACGTTGCAGGTATGGCGGATGCAAATAGCACTGAATTTAATCCAAATACTCCCTACCCTGTTGTTGGTTTGATAACTGAATGGTTAGACTCAGATGGCAGCAAAGAAGTCCGAGATGTTGACACTGATTTAGGTGGTACAATGCGAGTAGGCAGTCAACTTTGTCATTTGTTAGAAGGCTCAAGAGTAGCAGAAGCTTACGGTAATACAGAAATTTATGAGCGTCACCGCCACAGATATGAAGTGAACAATAACTTGCGACAACAAATAGAAAATGCAGGGTTAAAAGTAAGTGGTTTATCTACTGATAAACGCCTTGTAGAAGTGATCGAGCTTGAAGATCACCCATTTTTTGTGGCAGGGCAATTTCACCCAGAGTTTAATTCAACCCCGCGAGATGGACATCCACTATTTACAGGATTTGTTGCGTCAGCGGGTAATTACAATAAACAAAATCACTAAACCAGTAACGATAAAAAAGGAAAGTCAATGGCCAAAATTAGCCGAATTGTTGGACGCGAAATATTAGATTCTCGCGGAAATCCAACTGTAGAAGCCGATGTTTATTTAGAATGTGGTGCAATGGGCAGAGCTGCCGCACCATCAGGCGCTTCTACAGGTTCTCGTGAAGCACTCGAACTACGAGATCAAGATAAAGGCCGTTATTTAGGTAAAGGCGTGTTAAAAGCAGTCAGTGCAATTAACGATAAAATCAGCCAAGCAGTTGTAGGTCAAGATGCCGCACAACAAAAAGAAATTGATCAAATAATGATTGATTTAGATGGCACAGAAAACAAAGAAGTCTTGGGTGCAAACGCCATATTAGCCGTGTCACTAGCAGTAGCAAAAGCACAGGCAATTAGCGACGGTATTCCATTATATGCACACATTGCCAAATTAAATGGTACACCAGGCGAATACTCTATGCCTGTACCAATGATGAATATTATTAACGGCGGCGAACACGCTGATAATAACGTTGATATTCAAGAATTTATGGTTCAACCTGTGGGCGCCAAGAATTTCTCTGAAGCACTTAGAATGGGTGCAGAAATATTTCATAGTTTGAAAAAAGTACTGAACGCAAAAGGTTTAAATACCGCTGTAGGCGACGAAGGTGGCTTCGCACCAAACTTAACATCAAACGCTGAAGCATTGTCAGTGATTGTAACCGCTGTTGAAAATGCTGGTTATAAAATGAATGAAGATATTACACTAGCATTAGACTGCGCTGCGTCTGAGTTTTATAAAGATGGTCAATATGTATTAGGTGGTGAAGACAAATCTTTTGATTCAGAAGGGTTTAGTGATTATCTTGCAGGCCTAACCGCTAAGTATCCAATTGTGTCTATTGAAGACGGATTAGATGAAAGTGACTGGGATGGTTGGGCGTATTTAACTAAAATATTGGGCGATAAAGCACAATTAGTAGGTGACGATTTATTTGTAACAAACACTAAAATATTGAAGCGCGGGATTGATAATGGTGTAGGTAACAGTATTTTGATTAAATTTAATCAAATTGGCTCGTTAACCGAAACGCTAAATGCGATAAAAATGGCAAAAGACGCTGGTTTCACGGCGGTTATTTCTCACAGAAGTGGTGAAACAGAAGATGCAACTATTGCAGATTTAGCCGTAGGTACCGCCGCTGGTCAAATAAAAACGGGCTCTTTATGCCGTTCAGACCGAGTAGCAAAGTATAATCAGTTACTTCGTATTGAAGGCGAGTTAGGCGAAAAAGTTGCGTATAACGGCAGAAGCGAAATAAAAGGCCAATAAAAAAGCTTATTTCATTAAGTAACGTATTTAGGAGCATAGATTCAATCATGCTCCTTTTTTATTGCCTAATTATAATTAGCCTGCTTGATTACTGAAATAACTAAGTTTTAAATGTATACTTATGCCGTTTTATCACTACCAGTGAAACTGTTTTTACCAATTAACTATAAGAATCATGGCAATAAAAGAAGCAGATCAACAAACGGATATCTTCCATTTAAGTAGCAAGTATCCAAATTTTGCAGAGCTAAGCAACGCGCTATACGAGCGTGAGTTGCAAGTATTGGCTAATAGCAATTTAACCGATCCCGCTTTAATCAAAAGAAAACTAAAAGGCCTGACCCATCACGTTAAGAACGCCACAATGAATCTTTTAGAAGGGAAAGCGCCTATTGACGTGGATGTGCACAACGGTAGTTGGCAAGCCAAACAAAGCGCAAAGTGCCCACTTAGCAGTCAAACACCGGATAAAACATTGCAATGGTATGCACATATAGCCAAGCAAGGTCATGTAGTGCCTGTTTATGTTGAAGTACTTGGTGAACAACACATCGAATTAGATTGTATCGATATTGAAGCTTCGGATAGGCTGCACCTGAATAAATTTGGGTGGTTCTCTAAAACAGGCGAATATTTCGATATAGTACCAAAACAAGCAAAGTATTTATTATTAAAACCAACCAAAAGCATCATGTCTGCAGCTTGCGCTGGACATAGCTGGTCACCAAAAGGTAAAGGCATTCCACGCGCTTTATCATTACGTGAATTATTATTATCTACCGAAATAAATTGGAAGACATTCCAATAAATATGAAAGACTCTCATTCTAACCAACATAACAGCCGAAAAATTCTAATATGGCTTTTTTCTCATCTATCTCCTTATAAAAAACAAGTAATCATAGCGCTTTTGGCGCTAGTATTTAGCTCAATTGCTTGGCTGCTGTTAGGGCAAGGAATTAAACAGGTTATTGATCAAGGGTTTGTCCAAAACAATAACGATGCGTTAACTCAAGCGCTTACGGTTGTACTAGGTGTAGTTTTATTTGGGAGTGTTGCCACTTATTTTCGTTTTTATTGGATGGTATGGTTAGGCGAGCGAGTATGCGCCGATATTCGAACACGGCTATTTGATCACTTACTAACATTGCCCCCTAGCTTCTTTGAAACAACCAGAACGGGTGAGATTATTTCGCGTTTTACCAGTGATACGACTTTACTGCAGTCGGTAGTAGGCACTGGCATATCAATGACATTACGATCATTAGTTATGTTTATAGGCTCATTAGCATTAATGGCCATTACAAGTTTTAAATTAACCCTTTTAGTTTTTATAGCCGTTCCTCTAATGCTATTACCTATTCGAGTGTTAGGTAAAAAAGTTCGTTTACACAGTAAATTGAGCCAGGATAAGGTAGCCTTAGTTGGCGGCATGATTGATGAATCACTTCACGAAATACATACTGTTCAAGCATACAATCATGAAAAGAAAAGTGGTTCTGAGTTCGCATCGAAAATAGAAAATGTGATGTCGCAAGCAAGTAAACGAATACATTTTCGCGCGTTGCTAATTTCAATTGTTATGGTTATCAGTTTATCAGCTATTTTTACCGTCACTTACATCGGCGCAATTATGGTGATAGAAAACACTATTAGTGTTGGCGAACTAACTGCTTTTGTTTTTTATGCTGTTTTAGCAGGCGGAGCAATTGCCACTATAAGCGAGGTAATTGGTGAACTGCAAAAAGCTGCAGGTGCGTCTGAAAGAATTATTGATTTATTGCAACAGCATTCAAACATTATCGATGATGGCACCACGCATATAAACTTTGATGAAAATAAGTTAAACGAAAGTACTACCATTATTAATGTATCAAATATTAACTTTTCCTATCCTGTAGATATCGCAATAAAAGATACCGAATCTAATTCTGCTTCAAAATTTGAATCACTTGAATCACTTGAA
>DDIL01000035.1:46720-48539 GCA_002338515.1 Glaciecola sp. UBA1851
ACTTGAATCACTTGAATCACTTGAAAATAAAAGCAATCAAAAGCTCACGAATCAAGCAAATAAATTAGTAATTAAAGATGTTAGCTTTTCAGTGAAAAAAGGTGAAAAGGTTGCCATAGTTGGGTCAAGTGGCGCGGGGAAATCAACTCTATTTCAACTTTTACTTCGTTTTTACGATTTAAACTCTGGCAGTATAGACGTGTTAGGTACTAATACAGTATCAGCCCCTTTACAAAATTTAAGAGAGCAGTTTGCACTCGTGCCTCAAGATGCAGTTATATTTGCAGGTAATGTGCTCGATAATATAGGTTTCAGTAATCCCTACGCTTCGGTAGACGATATAATAAACGCCGCAAAGTTAGCTTATGCAAATGAGTTTATTGAAGATCTGCCCCAGCAATATAACACTGAATTAGGTGAGCGAGGCATTAAATTAAGTGGTGGGCAAAAACAAAGAATTGCTATTGCGAGAGCAATTGTAGCTAACCGCCCCATATTACTATTAGATGAGGCCACAAGCGCCCTTGATGCTGCTAGCGAGCAATTTGTCAAAAAAGCACTAGATAGCTTAACCAAAAACAAAACCACTCTTATTATCGCCCACCGGCTATCAACCGTTATGAATGCCGACAAAATACTAGTAATGGAAAAAGGTAAAATTATTAATGAGGGCAGTCACCAAAGCCTATATTCAAGCTCTAGCATCTACAAGGAATTCGTTGACTTACAACTAGTCAATGAAGAAAAGCCAATAAACGTATAGACATACTTTATCTCCCCTCCTGACTTTCTAATTATTTGATAATTATTTCTTATTGATAGAATTCTTTATACCAACTCACAAAAGCATTGATGCCATCATCTAGTGAAGTTTGAGGCCTATAACCCACGGCTTTTACTAAAGATTCAACGTCAGCATAAGTATCAGGCACATCACCTGGTTGCATTGGTAGAAGGTTTTTTTCGGCTGTCTTACCTAGCGCTTTTTCAATTGTTTCAATAAAAGTAAGCAAATGTACAGGTGTTTGAGCCCCTATGTTGTATACACGCCATGGGGCTTTACTTGAACTAGGATTAGGTGCTTTAGCATCCCACGCTTCGTCCGCCTCAGCTGTATGCATAGTAGTTTGCACCACGCCTTCTACAATATCATCTATATAGGTGAAATCGCGCCTATGATTTCCATAGTTGTAAACGTCAATAGGGTTGCCTTCGCTAATCGCTTTAGTAAATTTATAAGGCGCCATATCTGGTCTGCCCCACGGGCCATATACTGTAAAAAACCTTAAGCCTGTAGTGGGAAGCTGATACAAATGACTATAAGTATGCGCCATTAGTTCGTTAGCTTTCTTACTCGCTGCGTATAGTGAAACAGGATGATCAACATTATCATTTACTGAGAATGGCATGGCCTCATTTGCACCATAAACCGAACTACTCGATGCATAACATAAATGCTCAACGTTATTATGCCTGCATCCTTCAAGGATATTCATAAATCCAACTAAGTTAGAATCAACATAGGCATGAGGATTGGTAATTGAAAAGCGAACACCCGCTTGAGCAGCAAGATGTATCACTCTATTGAATTGGTGTTCTTTGAACAGCTCTTCCATTTTCTGTCTGTTGGCAATGTCCATTTTAATAAACTCAAATGAACTTGATTGCTCATGACTCTTTACCCAATCAAGCCTTGCATCTTTCAAAGAGGTATCATAATAATCATTAATATTGTCTATACCAACAACTTGCAATCCCATATCTAGAAGCTTTCTGGCGGTGTGTGCACCAATAAAACCAGCCGCACCTGTTACTAAAA
>DDIL01000010.1:0-27625 GCA_002338515.1 Glaciecola sp. UBA1851
TGTCCAATTTAACATTGCAGTTTTCGGTTATGATAGGTGTAATTTCAGACACACCTAGTTCTACCGATTTTTGAATAGCAATATCCATCCTATCACCTTTTGATATGCCTTGACCTAAGTGCACATACAAAGGGGATTCTTTGGATATACTTATTTGAGAATTAACTAAAATAGTAACCCTACGTTTATCGATATCAATAATTTCACTAGGGTATTCACTGCCATCTCCATTAAACAAAATAATAGGACAGTGTAAGGTCAGTCTAAGTACTTTACTCATATAGTGAGCAAGCTCTTTAGGTGCATCAATTTGTGTGTCGACTTGTAAGTTTGCGTCGATATAAAATCTAGATATTCTCATTTATGTGTTGCCAATTAAATTTTTATGGTGTGACCACTGTCATATATTTTTACAAGAAACTGAAAAATTGAAACTTTTCACCTAATGGTGTCTAAAAATTTACCAACTCGCATATAAAAAATATTGTTTTGTTTTAAGACATAAAAAAGACGAATAAAAATTCGCCTTTTTTTCTTTATACAAGTTGTCAATTTTTAGTTTTTAAACCACTTCAACTAGAAGTTATTGTGTAATAGCCTTTTGTTGATCGTTAGATTTCGGCACTTTTTGACGTCTTGCATGTGGTGTATTTTCGCCCTTAGCCTCTGTAAAACAGAAGATAAGGAGACCTGAGATTGCAAGTAAGATTAGCGCTCCTAACATTAAAACTAAATCAGTGTTCATGAAGCAATATCCTCCCTAATGTACTTGAAGTCCAAAACTGATACGTTCTTGGACATCTGTTAATCCACTATTCCTCCTCCATATTGTTGCAAATGATAGCAAATTTTTCAAAGCGTTTTTTCAATTAATTTACTTTTGTTAATTAAATCATGCGTTTAATGTGTCAATATTTTTTACAAAAAACACATAAACTTCTTAAATATTAAGTTTCGCTTAAAAATTAAGGTAGGTGATTGATGTTTTTCAACTTAATTTTCATAGCCTTTTGTTTTATATGGGAATAATAGTTTATTTAAAGTCGAGTGAAATAATGATGTGATATGTCTTTTAAGTGTTAATTTCATATAAAACAAAAGGTTATGCAAAAAATATTCACTTCAGGCTTTGGTCGTAGGAAGTTAGTCTTAAATAGTATATATTTATCAATGCGTACTTATTTATAAGTAACAAAACAAAAGTTGAAATCAACAAATTATAAAAAGAAATATACAAAGAAAAAGGATCAGCCTACATGTTTGGATTAACTACTGAAGATGCAACTAAGTATCTTGATGAATTTATTATACCCTTTGGTATAAATATCGCGATGGCAATCGTTATCTACATTGTAGGTAAGATTGTTGTTGGTGTTTTGGTAAATGTGTTTGGTAAATTACTTGCCAAATCGAAGTATGACAACATGCTTATAGATTTCTTGAAATCTATTGTTAGAGCAATTCTAATGCTGTTTGTCATTATAGCCGCTTTAGACCAGTTAGGTGTTGATACAACCTCTCTTGCTGCCATACTTGCTGCTGCAGGCTTAGCGATAGGCCTATCTTTACAAGGATCTTTATCAAATTTCGCTGCGGGTGTGATGCTCTTAGTGTTTAGACCATTTAAAGCTGGTGATTTTGTTGATGCGGGTGGCGCAGACGGCACAATAAAGAGTATTGGCATATTCACCACATTAATGGTTACCCCAGACAATAAGGAAGTGATTGTTCCAAATGGCGCTATATATAGCGGAAATATTGTTAACTATAGTGCAAAAGATACGCGTCGTGTCGACATGGTTTTTGGTATTGGCTACGATGATGACTTGAAGAAAGCAAAAGCAATTTTAGAAGAAATGTGCGCAAATGATCCTCGTGTTTTAAAAGAACCAGCTGCTCAAGTAGCAGTGTCTGAACTGGGTGATAGTAGCGTTAATTTTGTTGTTAGACCTTGGGCTAAATCTTCAGATTTTTGGGGTTTAAAATTTGATATGACAGAAGCTGTTAAACTTCGATTTGATGAAGAAGGAATTTCTATTCCTTATCCTCAAATGGATGTGCACGTTCATAAACAAGACGACAAGTAAAATAAGTCAAAACAAGCAAAGCCTCTTATTTCGCTTTGCTTGTTTCTATTCCCTAATTCTACTCGCAATTAGCTTTAGACGGTGCTGCGTTAAATAACTTATTCGCTGCAGCCATGTTTTTATTTAGGTCGTCTATTCGAGTGCTTGGTGCGGGGTGAGTTGATAAAAACTCTGGTTGAGTATTTCCGCCACTCAATTGTTCCATATTTTTCCAAAGCTGAACCGCTTGTGTAGGTTCGAATCCTGCTTTCGCCATTAAATTTAAGCCAATTTCATCAGCTTCACTTTCGTGCGTTCTGCTAAATGGTAAAGCTATACCAACCTGTGCACCTAAACCCAAGCCTTGCATGATTAACGGTGTAGAAGCAACTTCATTAGCGGCTAAAACCTGTCCAACAGCCTGCTGTCCCATCCCTATCATTGCGGTATTAGACATCCTTTCGTTACCATGTTTTGCAATTACATGGCCAATTTCGTGTCCAACTACGGCAGCAACTTGGTGTTGATTTGTGGCAACATTTAAAAGGCCAGTATATACGCCAATTTTACCACCGGGCAAAGCAAACGCATTCACTTGATCGTCTTCAAATACCACCACTTCCCACTCGCCAGCAAATACAGAATCGTCAACATATTTCAATAATTCATTGGCAATGCATTGCACCATTGCATTACTCACACGTTTGTTTGATATCTTAATTTCTTGCTTCATGCCCGCAAAGGCTTGTTGACCCATTTCAGCAAGTTCACTGTCAGGGTAAAGAATTATTTGTGAGCGGCCGGTTGGCGACGTAGCACATGCTTGTATTAATAAAATACCAACTAACAACGCACAAAATTTTAACGATTTAACATTCATCCTTCACTCCTTCAATGAACATATTTTATATAAGTTAATTATAATCCAGCCGCATCTTTTAATGCATCAGCTTTATCAACCGCTTCCCATGGAAACTGATTTCTACCAAAATGACCATAAGCCGCTGTTTGTCTGTACTGGGTGTGCTCTAAGTTTAGCATTTTAATTAACCCATATGGTGTTAAATCAAAGTGTTGTTTAACTAATTCAACCAGTAGTTCTTCACTCACCTTTCCTGTACCGAATGTTTCGACGCTGATAGAGGTAGGCTCTACAACGCCTATTGCATAAGATACTTGAATTTCACAGCGTTTTGCTAAGCCTGCAGCTACAATATTTTTAGCAACATACCGAGTTGCATAAGCTGCGCTTCTGTCTACTTTTGAAGGGTCTTTGCCTGAGAAAGCACCGCCTCCATGTCGAGCCATACCGCCGTATGTATCAACTATAATTTTACGTCCAGTTAATCCGCAATCTCCCATAGGGCCGCCTATAACGAAACGTCCTGTAGGGTTTATATGAAATTTAGTCGACTTAGTTAGCCATTTTTCAGGTAAAACAGGCTTAATTATTTCTTCCATGACGGCTTCACGTAGATGTTCTGTAGAAACACTATCGCAATGTTGAGTCGATAAAACTACCGCATCAATGCCTACAGGTTGATCATTTTCATATATAAACGTGACTTGGCTTTTAGCGTCAGGTCTTAAAAAGTCTAATGTTTTATTTTTGCGTACTTCTGCTTGTTTCTGCACCAGTCTATGCGAATAAGTGATAGGGGCAGGCATCAGTACATCCGTTTCATCGCTTGCATAGCCAAACATTAAACCCTGATCACCGGCTCCTTGCTGCTCTGGGCTCTCTCTATCCACACCTTGGTTAATATCGGGTGATTGTTTTCCGATAGCATTAAGTACAGCACATGATTCGCCGTCAAATCCCATATCTGAATGCACATAACCAATTTCTTTTACTGTTTCTCGTGTAATTTCTTCAATATCAACCCAACTGCTTGTATTGATCTCTCCACCCACTAATACCATGCCTGTTTTTACAAAGGTTTCGCAGGCAACACGAGCTTTATGATCTTGAGCTAAAATAGCATCTAAAACAGCGTCTGATATTTGGTCGGCTATTTTATCGGGGTGTCCTTCCGAAACTGATTCAGAAGTGAATAAACGTGTGGTCATAAATTTTCCTAAAAACAAAAGGGCCTAATTTGATTCAAATGAAATCAAGGCACTTTAATAAGTTTAATAGTTTAACAATGCTTACCTTTCATTTTATTAAATGATTGTATGCATTGTTATAAATCGTCAGGATGTGAGTCACCAAAGTACATTACGTGACTCAACCCTATATTTGCTTTCAGACATTTTAATGTCGGCTATTTTCCTGAATAGCTTGAGAGTTACATGAATCAAAAATAACCCAACAAATGTCCAGTTCTATAATTCATAATTATACCGAGGATTTTGACTTTTACCAGTCTTTACTTCTAGACGTCTAAAAGGCTAAATTGTGAATCGTAATGTGGATACGTTACAATGATGAATGTGGTTTCATTTAGTAGCGGAAGTAGTTTTATGAAGACTATGATATGCAAATCTTCTAGTTTTAAAAAAACAATATAGTCAACGAGGTTAAAAACTTGATTTAATTATTGAACAACTTGTTTATGTAAGACACAATACTCGCCCTATTTTTCAAGCAAAAAAGTTATCAATCCAATTCATTTAATATTGAAACGATGTATCTAACTATTTTGTAAGATATTAAGTAAATTTGCTCAAGGAGTTGTTATGCCCTCTCGTCGTCATCTTGCCAACGCTGTTCGTGCTTTAAGTATGGATGCAGTACAACAAGCTAAATCTGGCCATCCCGGCGCACCAATGGGCATGGCAGATATTGCTCAAGTATTGTGGTGTGATTATTTAAGCCACAATCCGAATAATCCTGATTGGGCAAACAGAGACAGATTTATATTATCGAATGGCCATGGTTCGATGTTATTGTATTCATTGCTCCATCTTTCAGGTTACGATTTACCTATTGAAGAGTTAAAGAACTTTAGACAAATGCATTCAAAAACGCCTGGCCATCCAGAATACGGGTATGCACCAGGAGTTGAAACAACTACCGGCCCTTTAGGCCAAGGCATAACCAATGCGGTTGGTATGGCGCTAGCTGAAAAAGTAATGGCTGCGCAGTTTAACCAAGCACAATTCGATATTGTTGATCATTTTACATATACCTTCCTAGGTGACGGATGCTTAATGGAAGGTATTTCTCATGAAGCGTGCTCTTTAGCTGGAACTTTAGGCTTAGGCAAACTGGTCGCATTTTGGGATGACAACGGAATCTCAATTGATGGTGAAGTTGAAGGTTGGTTTAGTGACGATACTCCAAAGCGTTTCGAAGCATATGGCTGGCATGTCATATCCGACGTTAATGGACATGAGCCGAACGAAATATCAGCTGCTATCGCAAAGGCTAAAGCAGTTACAGACAAACCTACACTTATTTGTTGCAAAACAACAATTGGATTTGGTTCACCCAACAAACAAGGTAAAGAAAGTTGTCATGGTGCACCTTTAGGCGATGATGAAATAGCCTTAGTAAGAGAAAATTTAGGTTGGTCTTATCCACCGTTTGATGTGCCTGAAGACGTATATAAAAGTTGGGATGGAAAAACAAAAGGCGAGAAGGCTGAACAAGAGTGGCAAACTCTTTTTAACGAATATCAACAAGCGTATCCAGAATTAGCCTCTGAGTTTATGCGCCGTAAAAAAGGTGAATTGCCTGAGTTATGGAATAAGACTTGTACTAAATATATTCAAGCGTTACAACAAAACCCTGACAATGTGGCGACTCGAAAAGCATCTCAAAACGCACTAAATGCATATGCACCAATACTTCCTGAATTACTAGGTGGCTCTGCAGATTTAGCAGGTTCTAACTTGACTATTCATAATACAAGTAAAGGTGTATCGGCAGACGATGCTTCCGGTAACTATATTTATTATGGTGTGCGTGAATTCGCCATGTCAGCTATGATGAATGGTTTAGCGTTATATGGTGGCTTTAAACCTTATGGTGCTACCTTTTTAATGTTTATGGAATATGCACGAAACGCAGTACGAATGGCGGCTTTAATGAAACAGCCTGCCATATTCGTTTATACTCACGACTCCATTGGCCTGGGTGAAGATGGCCCAACGCATCAACCAGTAGAGCAGTTAGTCGCTTTGCGCGCTACGCCAAACTTAGACAACTGGCGTCCTTGTGATCAAGTTGAATCAGCAATTGCATGGAAAGCAGCCATTGAAAGAACCCAAGGTCCTACTACGTTAATATTTACGCGCCAAGGTTTACCGCAACAAAATCGTACACAGCAGCAATTAATTGATGCAGAAAGGGGCGGATATGTATTGTTTGACTCGGCAGATACGCCTGAACTTATTATCATTGCAACCGGCTCTGAAGTGCATTTAGCGATGCAGGCTGCTGAAAAACTTAGTGCTAATGGCACGGCGGTAAGAGTAGTATCTATGCCTTGTATGGAAGTATTCGAAAAACAGTCTACAGAATACAAGCAATCGGTATTACCAGCAAATGTGACCAAGCGTATTGCTATAGAAGCGCTTGCAAAAGATACATGGTATAAGTACGTAGGCTTAAATGGCGTTGTTATTGGAATGGACACTTTTGGTGAATCTGCGCCTGCTGGCGAGTTATTTAAACATTTCAATATAACTGAACAAGCAATTTTAGACGCTGCGAATACGTTGTAAAAGACACTCGGAATTGGATAGATTGGTTATCTGGTCTATCCAACATCTTTTTGTAGAAAAATATGTGCGATATCTATCGATACTTAAAAGCACTAAAACAATCACCTTAGTTTTAATCTAATCAACTTAGGAACGGCATTGTTAAGAATAGCGATAAACGGGTTTGGAAGAATAGGGCGAAACATTGTCAGAGCTTTATATGAGAACCACTATTCAGCATATATAAAAGTGGTTGCTATTAATGAAATTGCAGAGCCTAAAGCTATTGCTCACCTTCTTAAGTACGATACTGCTCATGGTATATTCAAGCAATCCATTAACACCGAAAACGATAAACTCTTAATAGGTGACGATCAAATACAACTGCTTCATCATGATCAATTAAGTCAAATCCCTTGGCATAATTACGACGTTGATATTGTGCTTGAATGCACGGGTATTTATAGTGAAAGAGAAGAAGCTCAAATTCACATCGCTCAGGGCGCTAAGAAGGTACTATTTTCTCAACCTGCAAGCCAAGATGTTGATAACACCATTATTTTTGGGGTAAACCACCAAACACTTACTATAAAAGATACAATTGTGTCTAATGGCTCGTGCACAACTAATTGTATTGTGCCTATTATTCAAACGCTTGACGAAGCTTTTGGCGTGGATAGTGGGACAGTTACCACCATACATGCATCTATGCACGATCAACAAGTGATAGATGCTTATCATCCCGATTTACGCAGAACACGAGCGGCAAGTCAGTCAATTATCCCGGTAGACACAAAGTTAGCCGCTGGTATCGAAAGAATACTGCCTAAGTTTGCTGGTAAATTTGAAGCGATTGCAGTTCGTGTACCCACTATAAATGTCACCGCAATGGATTTGAGCGTGACTCTTTTACAAAAAGTTGAGCGAGAACAAGTAAACTTAACGCTCAAAAATGCTAAAAACCAGTTTGTTGCGAATATTATTGATTACACTGAAGAGCCATTAGTATCGGTAGACTTTAACCACAATGTGCATTCATGTATTGTGGATGGCACGCAAACGCGAGTCAGTCATAAAACATTGGTAAAAACATTGGTTTGGTGTGACAACGAATGGGGCTTTGCAAACAGGATGTTAGATACTGCGCTAGCGATGCACGATATAGGTTATGCGTAAATCGCTATCAAAAATTGTTAAACTTAAGCGTATCCGCAATATTTATTTAACAGGGCTTAAGTATAATTAGTAACAAATATAAACTTCAATATACGTAAAAGGAAAAGAATATGGCTATTCGCGCAATGAGCGAATTAGACTTAAACGGTAAAACACTGCTAATTCGCCAAGATCTAAATGTTCCAGTAAGTGAGGGTGAAATTACCTCTGATGCCCGCCTACAGGCTTCTATACCAACCATTAAAGCTGCGCTAGAAAATAATGCCGCTGTTATTTTAATGTCGCATTTAGGTCGACCCACAGAAGGTCAAGTGGATGAAGCAAACTCTTTGCAAGTTGTCGCTGATTATTTATCAAAAAGTTTGGGCCAGCCTGTTCCATTAATCACAGATTATTTAAATGGGAAAGTCGACATTAGTCCCGGTCAGGTCGCACTATTAGAGAATGTTCGATTCAATGTTGGCGAAAAAGCCAACGATGAGGCATTAGGTAAGCAATATGCCTCTTTGTGCGATATTTTTGTGATGGATGCTTTTGGTACTGCCCATCGAGCGCAAGCTAGTACTCATAGTGTCGCAAAATTTGCACAACAAGCGTGTGCAGGGCCACTTTTAGATGGCGAGCTAACAGCGCTTGCTAAAGCATTAGATAACCCAGCTAGACCTATGGTTGCAATAGTTGGTGGTTCTAAAGTAAGCACTAAACTGACTGTTCTAGCTAGTTTGTCAACTAAGGTCGATCAACTAATTGTTGGCGGTGGTATTGCAAATACTTTCATTGCAGCTGAGGGTCACGGGGTTGGTAAGTCTTTAGTCGAAACTAACTTGATAGACGAAGCTAAAAGTCTTATAAAAAATGCTATCGATAATGATGGCTCTATTCCTATTCCAAGTGATGTGGTAGTTGGCAAAGCATTTTCTGCTGACGAAAAAGCGGTTATGAAATCTGTTGCACATGTGGCAGAAGACGACATGATTTTCGATATTGGGCCTGATTCATCAAAACAACTTGCTGAAATTTTGAGAAATGCAGGTACTATTATATGGAATGGTCCAGTAGGTGTATTTGAATTTGATCAATTCGGCGAGGGTACAAAAGCCATTGCAAATGCAATTGCAGAAAGCTCAGCGTTTTCTATTGCCGGTGGAGGAGACACACTTGCTGCCGTAGATAAATATGGTATCGCCAATAAAGTTTCTTATATTTCAACGGGGGGTGGTGCCTTCTTGGAGTTTCTTGAAGGAAAAACCTTGCCAGCCGTGGCAATTTTAGATAGAGACGATTAGTATAAACAAACCAGTTTGCTCATTTGCGTAGTGTCTATAGAATAGGCGGTAACATAATAGTGGATGAAATAATATTTTCGCGCAACATCCTTGTTTGAGGGTCAAGCAAAAGTTCTAGTAAAAAAGGAGTAGAATATGACAACGCCTGCACAGCAAGCAATGTTAGAGAAAGTAAAAAACGAAATTGGCTTTATTGCAGCCTTAGATCAAAGTGGTGGTAGTACACCTAAAGCGCTTAAATTATATGGTGTTGAAGAAAATGAGTACAACAGTGACGAAGAGATGTTTGCTTGTGTACATGCAATGAGAACTCGTATTGTTACTAGCCCATCATTTGATGGTAAACGCGTGCTTGGTGCAATTTTGTTTGAAAACACTTTAGACAGAGACGTAGCAGGTTTATCTTCTGCAAGATATTTGTGGAATGAAAAGAACGTTGTCCCATTTTTGAAAGTTGATAAAGGCCTAGCTGATGAGGAAAATGGCGCGCAAGTAATGAAGCCTATTCCTGATCTAGACAACCTTTTAGCTAAAGCAAATGCACAAGATGTTTTCGGCACTAAAATGCGTTCAGTGATCAAAATGGCCAATACAGCAGGGGTTAATGCGGTAGTTGAGCAACAGTTTGAAGTTGGCAAGCAAATAATTGCAGCAGGACTTGTACCAATTATTGAACCTGAAGTAGACATAAATAGCCCTGAAAAAGCAGCTGCAGAAGGGCTTTTAAAAGCCGCTATTTTAGGGCAATTGAATACTTTAGATGAAAGCCAAGTTGTAATGCTCAAACTAACGCTACCAGAAGAGTCTAACTTCTATGCTGAGCTTATTGCTCATCCACAAGTATTAAAAGTAGTTGCATTATCTGGTGGTTATAGCAGAGATGAAGCTAATCAACGTTTATCTGAAAATACCGGTATGATTGCGAGTTTTTCGAGAGCATTAACGCAAGGTTTGAGTGCACAGCAAAGCGATGCTGAATTTGATTCTGAATTGAATTCAACTATTCAAGCAATTTATGATGCATCCGCTAGTTAATTAAAGCTGATACCAATTCGAAAAAAGCACGGTTTAGGCCGTGCTTTTTTATTATTATTCATTTCCACATTGGCATAAAAGTTTAATCAGAAAATCCAAAAGTTGCTATTTCATGGAAATGAATTAAGTGATACTAAGATGAATATCTATTGTATTTAGATATCCATTTTCCAAACTGATGTCCGCTAATAATAAAGGCGATAATTCAAACCACTCTTGATTAAACCCTAACTTTATTTCGTTACTTTCAGCATGAATGGTGAAGGTTGGTAATGCGCTAGATTGACGATTAATATTTAATAAAATAGAAAGTCGCAATATAGCCAGTAGCTTGAAAAATTCTTCTTTTGTTATACTAAAGTCAATCGTTATATCTTCAGGTTTTATGCGCTTTCGATGAAACCTAATCAGTTGGGAAATGATATGTTGCTGTTCTTGGTTAAAACCAGGCATATCGGTATGTTGAATAATATAGCTTGAATGTTTTTGTATACCTCTTGAATGAATTTGTAACCCAACTTCGTGTAATAAGGCTGCCCAACCTAACATATGCCGCATGTTTACCGACTTTAATGTCCAACTTAGCTTCAGTTGGTCAAATATAAACATACTAGTAGTGAGTACTTTGTGGGCATATTGGGCATCAACATTATATCGTGTTGCTAGGCTTTGAGCAGTTCTAACTCTTATACTTTGACTGTTATGGCTAGGTTGCAACTCATATAGTACGCCTTCTCTAAGTGCGTATTCGCTGAATTCCATTGTTTTCAGTTTTAGTGATTGAAATATAGCAATTAAAATACATAATCCGGGTACAAACACAGCTCTTCTATCTTCGTTTAACATATCAAAAGTAAAGGCATCACAGTGGCCAATATCTATACACTCTGATAACAAATCAACTAGCTCTTGATAACTCACTTGCGCATCTAACGCACGATTATTGCGTGCGTTAATTACTGACATAACCGCTCGAGCAGAACCCGAGCTTGCCACTGCGCTCTGCCATTTATGTTTATTCAAATTACCGGCAGCAAGCTCTAACTCTACTTTAGCCTTAGTGACAGCAGCACTTGTTTTGTCGGACGTAATCTCGCCAGTAGGGAAAAAGCGCTTTTGATAACTTACACAACCCATTTGTACGCTTTTTGTTATATCTGGCTCGGTGCTTTTCCCTACTGCGAATTCGGTAGACCCCCCACCAATATCGAAAATAAGCCTATCGCCAGTAAATGATGAATTACTCCCTATGCCGACAAAAATTAATCGCGCTTCTTCATTTCCAGAAATGATTTCAATTTTATACGGAAAAACTTCCCTAGCACGTTTTAGAAATTCACGAGAATTTTTTGCACGCCTTAGCGTATGTGTTGCCACTATTCTTATTGCTGTTGGATCAACCCCTTGTAACGATTCGCACATGCTTTCAAGTACACTCACACCTCTTATGATGGCTTCTTCAGATAAAACGTTTTTATTGTCTAATCCTTCTGCAAGTCTGACCTTGTGTTTTACTTTACTCACAATTTGAACCGCATCTGCAACAATTCGTGCAACCACCAAGTGGAAACTATTTGAACCTATATCTAATGCTGCGTAAAGCTCACTATTTTGCTGTTGACTATCATCGAAAACTCTATAAATATCATTCAACTAAATAGCCTCTTTTTTGGTCAGGTATTGGTGTATTTCCGTTTGCGAGCGAAGCTTTCTTCTATTTCCTCTAGGAACATATTCATTGGTTTGTTCAGCATCAATAACGCGCGCTTTTTGAGTGTCTTTAAATTGTAATTCAAGTAAATCAATAATCATTTTTTTAGCTTGTTCATCGAATATGGGACAGCCTACTTCAATACGGTAATCCATATTTCTTGTCATCCAATCAGCGGAAGAAATATACACTTTTTGCTCACCATCATTTTCAAATACCATTATCCTAGGATGCTCTAAGAATCTATCCACAACGCTCACAACGGTAATATTTTCACTTAAGCCTTTCACGCCTGGGATCAGTGAGCACATGCCTCGGATAATCATTCTTATTTGCACACCCGCTTGGGATGCACGATATAAATCGTCTATAAGTTCTTGGTCAACTAAGTTATTGACTTTAATACTAATACGAGCATTTTTACCTTCGGTATTGCGTTGAATTTCTTGTCGAATTAATGATTGGATTTTGCTTCTTGCATTAATGGGTGACACTTGTAAATGATTAAATCGGTACTTTCTATAAGGGTTTTGAATGAGTTCAAATACCTCAATTCCTTCTTTTGCTAATTCGTCATTACACGTAAACAAAGACAGATCAGTATAAATTTTTGCAGTCTTCTCATTGAAATTACCTGTACCAAAATGCGAATAGTGCCTAATTTTCCCGCGTTCTTCTCGCGTTACGATACAAAGCTTACTATGGATTTTTACGTTAGGATTACCAAGTACGACTTTTATACCCGCATCTGTCATTCGTTTTGACCAGGCAATGTTGTTTTCTTCGTCAAAGCGAGCGCGCAGTTCAACCACTACCGTTACCTTTTTACCATTATCAACAGCATCTACCAATGAACTTATAATTCGTGAACCAGAGGCTACGCGGTAAATGTTCATCCTTATATGCTTAACTAATGGATCAAAAGCGGCTTGTCTAACAAACTCGGTGAAATGTAAAAAGTCATGGTAAGGGTAGTAGAGTAAAATATCTTGCTTACCGATTGCTTCAAAAACAGTATTATTTTCAGTAAACGTTTTGCTTCTAATTTTGGGTAATTTTTTATGTTCTAAGTAAGAGCGTCCAACATTTGGAAAACCGATGAAATCTTTAAAATTACGGTAATGACCTGCAGATTGAATAGTATCAATAGACGATATACGCAATCTCTTACGCAGGTCTGCAATCATTTCCTCAGGCATGCCGAAATCGTGAATAATTCTAACTGGTTCAGCAATTAATCGCTGCTTCATGCTTTCAGACATTTTTTCAACATAACTTTCGTCTATTTCATCGTTAATTGAATATTCTGCATCGCGTGTAATTTTGAATGAGTAGGCTTCAGCAGTTTCAAACCTAATAAAGCCTCTAAAGATTTCGTGAACACATAGTTTGATCACATCATCAAGTAGAATAATTTGCTTGCGATTCTGATTGCGTACAGCCGGTAAAACAATAAAGCGGCTCATTGAGCTAGTTGGAATTTCTACTACCGCATATTTCGTATTTTTACCTGGCCTATAAAGTGCAACATCTAAGTAAACTGAATTGTCATTAAGGCGCTGAATAAGCTGTACTTTATTATCTAATAGAATTGGTGCAACATGCAGTAACACATGATTTCTAAAATACTCTTCTACCCATTTCTTTTGGTCGACCGAAAGCTGTGTATAATTGAGTATATCAATACTGTAATCGCGCAATTCTTTCGTTATTTGTTTATGTGCTTTATCAAACCGTTCTGATAGGCCTTTTACTTTAAGTTGTATTTGTTTTAATAATTCAATTAACGCTTCAGCTTGCTCAAACTGCTCTTCATTTTGGCTGATAGTTATCATGCGTTTTACATCAGCCACTCTAACGCGATAAAATTCATCTAAATTGTTACTATAAATGCCAAGAAATCTGATACGCTCAACTAAAGGTGTGTTGACGTCTTCAGCCTCCTGCAATACGCGTTCATTAAACGCTAGCCAGCTAATTTCTTTGGGGTAATATAAGGCACTCATATTAGTCGAACATCCTTAACTTAATTAATCTAGGTAAAAATTTTAAACAATTATTACTTACAAAAAGGAGTTAATCTAACCGTAGATCAACTATTAAATCATCAGCAATACTTTCGATTGCTTCTATTATTTTAGCTGCATCAAAGTTTTCTGGGGCGTGTATTTTTATATTTGCTGTGAATAACAAACTTCCCCAGTTTGGAGCACTGTCACAACTTGTTTGTAATTCTGTAATATTTAAATCAAATGTCTTTAGCGCGCCGGTCACATCGCTCACAATTCCTTGTCTGTCGTTACCTGTAACTTTGATATTAATTTCTACGCTACTCTCTGGTGATTCAACGTGAGCAGGTAATAACGTTATCTGTAAACTTGAAATAGTGTGGCATTGCTCAACCAATTTATTATGCATTTCTTTAGGTAACATGATTTCTACGAAACCAGCAAAATGACCAGACAAGTGACAAAAACTGCTTCTTAGCCAATTTCCGTTTACTTGTTTAACTGCTTTGGCCAATTCATCAACTAGGCCAGGTTTGTCTTTTCCTATTACTGAAAGAACCATCGCTTGCATATCTTTGCACCTTTTTATTGATTTGTTTTGTTTATAGTGTTTTGATCGTTACCTGATCATCTCATGTTGTTGAATGTAAACGCAATCTAAACTAATGAAAAGCATAAGCATTGCCATAGAAAAAGCGAGACTTAATCGCGATTACCTATTTAGTCGATTCGTCACTATTTTCGGCCTATTAGTATTAGCTACCTTCGCTACACTAATATTACACATATTATTGAATGCTGCTCCGTTACTATATTCTGTCAAATTAGAGCAGCAGTATTCTGTTGAGCAAACAGACCAAACCCTATATCCAGCAACAAGCGTAAAGCGTCATATTGGTTTAACTGAAATATTCGGTAAGTTAATTAAAGTAGATGTTATAAATTGTTCAATTGTGATCAATGAAGTTAGCGCTATACAAGTTCGTCGAAATAAGGTCTTATCGCCAAATTGCAAGCAGCGAGTAATTGGACTAATAGGTGAAGGCAAAGATCAACTAGCGATTATTTCAGAGCAAAATCTACTGATTATTTATGAGTTTACAAGTTCAAGTCAGATACAGCTCAAGTACTCATTTAAATTTCCTGAAAGTTTAAATGATATTGACCTAGTGCAGAATCCCATCAATGTATATCAACATCAGAATCAATTGTTTGTCGAAATTACCGAATCAAATAAACTTACGCTGGTTAACTTTATAATTGGAAGTCTAAGTTCACCTACAACAACTGTCTTTGACAATATTGACAGAAGTTATCCTACAATGGGAGACACACAGCTTTTAACTTTTAGAAATAATATTTTGACTTTGTATAATAAAGAAGGGGTTGAAATTCAAAAGCTTCAATTAGAGGGAGATGTTTTACAAGTTGGGCACTCGTCCTCCTATCTAGATTTTTTTGTGTTACTTAAAACAAAAAGTGATGAAGATGAGTCAACGTCACCTAATTTAATAAAGCTTAGTATGATCAATGTTGAAGGTTTATTTTTACTTAAACCACTATTTTCAACTCAAGTTAGCCAAGACTTTATTCATTCAGACACTGACATTATTTACGAAGCACGACACAACCTGCTGATGCTGCTGAGTAAATCTGGAAAAGTACTATTTGTTAACTCAGTAACAGGTCAATCTGAAAGCCAAGCGCTTTTTCAAACAAACTATGTACAGTCTGTTTTTTATAATCGTGGTAGTTTATTTGCAATATCAGCAGACACTATTTCTAGTTATCGGATCGAAAATTTATCGAGTATGGCCAGTGCCGAGATTTTGTTTGGCAAAAATAATTATTCAGGATATTCAGAAGCGGATTATGTATGGCAAACTTCTGTATCTAGTGACGTTCAATCACCGAAATATAGTGTTGTCCCTCTTATTATGGGAAGTTTAAAAGCGTCATTGTTGGCATTAATTGTAGCGGTGCCTTTATCTTTGGGCGCTGCAATATACACGGCATACTTTTCCTCTAAAAAAATTCGCAATACAATTAAACCAGTTATTGAAATGTTAGAAGCCATTCCATCGGTTATGATTGGCTTTATAGCGGCTATATGGCTTGCACCCTTTGCCGAAAGATACATTTTATCTTTAATAGTGTTTATTTTTGCGTTTCCGTTTGTACTCGTCATAATTGCTGGATTGAGAGGCGCAATAGAATATAATTTCAGCTTCAAAGAAAAACCTTTCGCTAAAAGTGTGGTGTATTTCGTATTAGCAGTTATCGCAATTTCATTAGTTTACTTAATTATATTAGCGACTACGGTTGTCTCCGAGTCAGATTCTGTGCTTGCAAACTTTTTGTCGGGGCTAACGCTTTCAAAAACAGCCGTGGTAGTGGCATTAGCGCTTGGTATTGCAGTATCGCCTACTATCTATACATTAATTGATGATGCACTTTTTGAAGTGCCTGAAGGGGTGAAGCAAGCTTCATTTGCTTTGGGAGCGACGCCAATTCAGACGCTCAATAGAGTGGTATTGGTAGTCGCGTTTCCAAGTATAGTTGCTGCGGTAATGCTAGGTTTTGGCAGGGCGTTCGGTGAAACTATGATTGTATTGATGGTTACAGGTAATACACCGATTGCCGATTGGGATTTATTATCTGGATTAAGAACACTGACATCAAACTTAGCCATTGAGTTACAAGAGGCGCAAGTAAACAGCACGCTTTACCGTGTGTTGTTTTTTACCTCAGCCTTATTATTCGTGTTTACTTTTATTATTAATACCTTTGCTGCCATGTTGAAAAAGAGATTAAGAAGTGGAGCGAATGCTAATGGCTAGTTATATTAAGTCTCAGCAAAGCAAAGATTTTTTAAGTGTATTTAATCACGCTTTATTTAAGGTGCTTGTAATTACGGCATCAGGGATATTGATTTCGGTTTTACTAGGCATTGTTTTGTTTATAGGCTTTCAAGGCGTTAGGTATTTTTTACCCATGCAAGCCTATACCATTACAACGTCTTTCGAAGGTATCGACACAACAGAAAACCAGGGCATATCCGCGCAAACTAATCAAAGCATGTTGGCTAGTGAGTATTTACTAAGTCATCAGGCAAAAGAATCACTTCGTACGTCTTTACAGCAAAAGTTGGTTGAACAATATGCAGGTCAACAGTCTGCTATACCATCAGTTACAGTAGTGTTGGCAAATAATGTATATTTATTGACGACTAATTCTGGGCAGAAAATATTGGGAGAATTTGTTTCTATAAATGAAAATAATTCAACACTAACGAGTTTGTCTTCTTTGCCTAAACTGCAAACGACAGTTATGCGTTTACAGCAAAACTTGAATGATATTCAACTTCAACAACTCACACCGCTGCATCAAGATATATATCGTTTAGAACAAACTGATGTAAATCAAAATACGCCTTTATTTCAGAAAAAATTAAGCGAGTTTAATCATTGGCAAGCTAATGCGAATAGTATTACTGAGCAAATTGAAAGCTACACCATTAAACTGAAATTAGCTAATCAGAATGTGGTTAGTTATCCAATTAGCCAGTTACAAGACTTATATCAGCCTAACTCACTTAGTTTTTGGCAGTCAATTGGATACACGTTAAATCAAATCTATATCTTTCTAACTGACTTTCCGAAGCAAGCTGCAACCAGCGGTGGCGTATTTCCTGCAATTTTTGGTACCTTATTAATGGTTATTATTATGGCGTTACTTGTTACTCCATTTGGTGCTATTTCAGCTATTTATTTACATGAATACGCCCCGAATAATAGATTAACCTCAATTATTCGAGTCAGCGTTAGCAATATGGCCGCTGTCCCCTCTGTTGTGTATGGTGTGTTTGGTCTTGGTTTTTTTGTTTATGTATTGGGAGGTTCAATAGATAAACTACTATATTCAGATGAGCTGCCTTCACCTACTTTCGGCACGCCTGGGCTATTATGGGCTTCATTAACCATGGGAATATTGACTTTGCCAGTTGTTATTGTCGCGACTGAAGAGGGACTAAGCCGTATTCCAAATAATCTTCGCATGGGGGCTTTAGCATTGGGTGCGACTAAATTCGAAGTGATTAAAAAAGTAGTATTGCCTATGGCTAGCCCGGGAATTTTAACTGGTGTCATTTTGGCTGTTGCTAGAGCAGCCGGTGAAGTGGCTCCACTAATTTTAGTGGGTGCAGTAAAATTTGCGCCCACACTCCCTATTGATGGAGATTTCCCTTTTATACACTTAGAACGTCAATTTATGCATTTAGGCGTATTTATATATGATGGCGCATTTCATAACCAAACCGAATCACAAGTTGCCTCTCTTATGTTTGCTACTTGCATGCTATTATTGGTAATTGTGCTTATACTAAACATCTCAGCAATATTATTACGCAATAAGCTTCGCAATCAATACGAGCGCCTTGAATGATATTCATATTATTAAAAAAATTGGTGAGTTTTCATTATGTTTAAACTGTTTGAACGCGAAGTATTAAGTGTTAATGAGTTTTCCAAAACTCAAACAAGTATTAATGTAAAAGATCTCAATGTTTGGCTCAATAATAAGCATGTTTTAAAAGACATAAATATTCGTATACCAAAAAATAAAATAACCGCACTCATTGGTCAAAGTGGTTGTGGCAAAACCACATTACTTAATAGTTTTAATAGAATGAACGAGTTTATACCTTCCCATAAAATGACGGGAGAAGTATGGATAAACGATAGAGATATTTATGACAAACGAGAACGTGTTTCACGGTTGCGAACACAAATAGGTATGGTGTTTCAGCGCCCTAATCCTTTTCCTATGTCTATTTATGACAATGTAAGTTTTGGATTAAAAATTCAGGGTGAAAAAAATCGTAGGATGCTAGACGATAGTGTACAAAAAGCATTAAAAAAAGCCGCGCTTTGGGAAGAGGTAAGAGATAGGTTGTTTGATTCAGCGCTCACGCTTTCAGGTGGCCAGCAACAACGATTAATGATCGCTAGAGCGTTGGCACTAGAGCCAAGTATTTTATTATTAGATGAACCGACATCTGCACTTGACCCACTCACCACTTTGTATATTGAAGAGTTAATAGTTGAGTTGAAAAAGCAATGTACGGTTTTGGTGGTTACCCACAATATGCAGCAGGCAGCCAGAGTATCAGACTATTCTGCATTCATTCATATGGGTGAATTAGTAGAATATTCTGACAGTGACTCGCTGTTTACTATGCCAAATAAACAACAGACTGAAGATTATATTACAGGTCGTTACGGGTAGTACCCACTGTTATGAGAAGACAAATACAGCTAAGCACGCATATCTCTGCAAAGTATAACCAAGAATTAGAAAACTTGAAGCACTCTGTGCTGACAATGGGTGGTGTGATTGAACAACAACTAGTGAATACACTAGTTGCACTAACAGAAAATGCCCCTAGTTTAGCTGAGCGAGTGGCGTTAAATGATAGCCGTGTTGATTCTATGGAGACTCAAGTAGAACAAGAATGCATGCGGATAATAGCCAAGAGAAATCCAACTGCAGGTGATCTTAGGTTAGTTATGACGGTGTCAAAAGCTGCAACAGATTTAGAACGGATGGGAGATGAAATTGCGCGTGTTGCTAAACTCGTGACAAAAAATAATATTCCATCATCTGACGACGTAATTGCAGGTATGGTTGATATTGGAAATCGAAACGTGGCAATGATGAGAGCAACATTTGATGCGTTTGCCCGGCAAGACGATAAAGCCGCACTATTTGCTTATCAACAAGATAATGCGATTGATAAGGCTTATAAAAAAATACTGGAAACTACTGCCAAAGAAATAAAGTCTGCGCCTGAAGATATTAAACTTTGGATGGATGTACTTTGGGCAATTCGGTCATTCGAAAGAATTGGAGATAGATGTAAAAATATCTGTGAATATGTCATTTATTTAACATATGGTAAAAATATGAACAGTAGCAGTATGAAAAAAACAGTAAAAAAACTACTAAAACAAAACAACTTAAGTATAGATTTCTAATTATGTTCTCTTTTTATTTGCGATCTTGTACCTTAGCGTTTATATTCCTTCGCAAATTTAGTCATATTTCTTAATCGATTTATCCATGGATATTATTCAAAGTTACGGCCTGATCCTCATAATTTTAGCCGGTGTTGTTGGCTTTATTATGGCGTGGGGTATTGGGGCAAATGATGTTGCTAATGCTATGGGTACATCGGTTGGTTCTAAGGCAATTACACTTAAACAAGCCATACTTATTGCAATGGTGTTCGAGTTTGCTGGTGCATATTTGGCCGGTGGTGAAGTCACCTCTACAATTCGTAAAGGAATAATTGACGCTAACTATTTCACTGATATTCCTGAATATCTGGTTTTAGGTATGATTTCGTCTTTATTTGCAGCAGGCTTATGGCTTGTTATTGCATCATACAAAGGCTGGCCGGTATCAACGACACACTCTATTATTGGCGCAATTGTTGGCTTTACTGCTGTTGGCGTTAGTAGTGAAGCGGTTGAATGGGTTAAAATTGGCGGGATAGTAGGTAGTTGGGTTATTACACCAGCTATATCCGGTATTATAGCTGTAGGTATATTTTTAAGCGCTAAAAAGCTTATTCTCGATCAAAAAAATCCTCTTGAAGCTTCGGTCAAATTCATCCCTATTTATATGGGCTTGGCTGGTTTTATTATGTCTTTAGTCACGATTAAAAAAGGCTTAAAGCACGTTGGCTTAGGGCTACCTTTTTTTGAAGGCATATTACTAGCCGTGACAATTGGTGTGGTAACGGCATTAATTGGCGCTTACTTTGTTCGCAAACTCAGTAAAAAAAGTCTCAGTTTAAGTCATAGTGAACATGGTCTAAGTCAAGCACAACAAAACATCAGCGTAGAGCGAGTCTTTGCCGTTCTAATGGTGTTAACAGCTTGTTGTATGGCATTTGCTCATGGTTCTAATGATGTGGCTAACGCAATAGGTCCACTTGCTGCAGTAGTCAGTGTGGTATCCAATGACGGCATCATAGTTGATAACTCACCGCTAGCCTGGTGGATTTTGCCCCTTGGTGGCTTAGGTATAGTGATGGGATTAGCACTATTTGGCCATAGAGTAATGAAAACAATTGGTAGTAATATTACGCATCTTACGCCAAGTAGGGGGTTTGCTGCAGAACTTGCAGCGGCTACTACAGTGCTAATAGCCTCTGGTACTGGGCTACCTATATCGACTACTCAAACGTTAGTTGGCGCAGTGTTGGGTGTAGGCTTAGCTCAAGGTGTAGCCGCACTTAATATGGGAACAATCAAAAGTATTGTCACGTCTTGGATCATTACCCTTCCGGCAGGCGCATTATTTTCAATTATTATCTTTTATATACTCAAATTTATTTTTGGTGTGGCGTAAATACTGAAAAAAATATTCCGCATTTCTTTATTCAAAAATAAAATTTGATAAATAAGCTGTTTGCTTAACAAAATTTTCACCTTGGCAACCTGCATATCTTTTCTCGTTAAAGTAGTTATTTATAACGTGTTATGCTGTAATTAAATGTGCTAAACGTTTTCCGCGCTATTTTCAGTAAAACACGCTAAACTAAGGCATAGATAATCTATTTTAATCGACGAGACAGAAATTTGCGTTTACCCAATCTAAAACATCTCTATTATCTCACTATTCTTCACAAAGAAAGGCACTTTGCTAAAGCTGCTGAAAAATGTAATGTCAGTCAATCGACACTGAGTGCTGCGATTCAAAATTTAGAAGACAGTTTAGATCAGCAATTGTTAGAGCGTGAACATAAGAGTTTTGTGTTTACTAGTTTTGGTGAGGCCTTGGTTGAAAAAACAAAAACATTATTGGGGCAAACTCAAGATTGGATGGCATTTGCACAATCGTCTGGAGATTGGCGAGAGGGTTCATTAAAGTTAGGTGTTATTCCAACCATTGCTCCTTTTTTATTCGAATCATTAATTGTTCAAATGCAATCTAATTTGCCTAAATTAAGCTTGCAATTGTTAGAAGATACCACCGAAAACTTGCTTGAAAGTTTAATGGAAGGGAATGTTGATCTTCTAATACTAGCTTTACCAATGAAAACAATTGGTTGCAAACAGTTGGTGCTTGGACGAGACCACTTTCATCTTATTGCTCACAAAGAAGAAGCTGCTAAATTTCCAGAAGATATTGACATTGATCAGCTACCAGAGAACAGTATTTTTCTGTTAGAAAAAGAACATTGCTTGACCGAGCATGCAGTAAGCGCATGCGGGTTAGCGCATAAAACGCAAGTAAGCCCCTTAACCGCAAGTAGTTTGCACACTTTGGTTTCTTTAGTAAATAGTCAAATGGGGTATACATTTATTCCTTCGCTTGCGCTTAATCAAGGAATATTAAACGGAACAAATGTAAGCACCGTATCATCATCAAAAGATGCGTTTAGGGAAATTGGGCTAGTATGGCGTAACGGTACTACCCGTATGGAGTTGTTTCGACACGTAGCAAAAATTATTGCTCAATTAATGCCTGAACCAACCTTGGTTAATTAACCATAGATATCTGACACTCAAAAATTGTTAAATAAGGTTATATGGCTCAATTAGATTTAAAATTTTACAAACGATTATTCTCTACCGGTGGTACTGCATTAATTGTTACTGTGTCTAGTGCAGGAGAGCCTATTACAGAAATGTCAGACAGTTGTAAGCATTTATTAGATATAGATGCTTTAGATTTAGACAGTCATTCCTTTCTATATGATAATTTGATCCACGAAGATGATATTGCGCAATATTTAATTGAAAGTCAGCAAGGCTTAAATGAAGTAGATTGTGATGAAATTTCCCATTCTGAATATCGTCTACAACATCGCGCTGGCCACTATGTTTGGGTAAAAGACAATGCTCAATTAATCCGCGATAATGGCGCGATTAAACACGTTATTCATATGCTAACCGATATTACTAAAGAAATTGGCTTACGTGAAGAAGTAACCGTACAGAAGAAAAGGTTAGAGGATATTCTTCATCACGCAGGTTTTGGTATATGGGAATGGGCGGTTGGCTCTGAAGCCATTTATTGCGATCAAAATTGGGCTCATTTAATCGGTTTTGTGCATAGAGTTGATAACATGAAATTATCAAGGTTGTTAGCACTTGTGCACCCTGATGACCTAAGTGAATTTAATTCGATGCTTTCTGACTTAGCCGAAGGCAAGTACTATGAAGCAGAGCTGGTTGTCAGATTACGACACTTGTCTGGTAATTGGCGTTATCATCAGTGTCATGCAAGTATTTATGGGCAGGTTGACAGTGTTACGAAAAGTATAGCGAATGCTGTTGTAGTAGTCTCTCATAACGATATCACTTTTCAAAAAGAGAACGAACTTGCCGCAATAAGCGCTTTATCTACAAGAAATCAATTTTTTGCCAGAGTCTCTCATGAAATTCGCACCCCTCTACATGGAATTCTAGGGATGCTGAGTATGGTTAAACGTGATTTGAATTCAGAAAAAGCGCAACAGAAAATTGATAAAATTACCACTCATTCTGAACAACTTCTTTATTTATTAAACGACATTTTAGATCTAGCTAAATTAAATGAGGCCAAACTTAAGGTGTCTGTAGAAATGGTCTCTGTTTCGGAAATAATGAACCAAGTACATCGTTTGTTCATTTATAAAGCCCAAGAAAAATCGATTGATTTTAAAGTAACATTACCAGATTTAAAGCAAGACATTATTCTGACTGATAAAGTGCGACTCACTCAGATTTTAACCAACTTGGTATCAAATGGCATAAAATATACGCATAAAGGGGGAGTGCATTTATATACCGAATTAAAGCATGATCTTTTAATTTTATGTATCCAGGATACAGGTATTGGCATAAAAGACCCTGATTCTATTTTTGATGCATATAAACAAGAGCAAGGTGGTCAAGAACTGGGCACCTCTAGTACTGGATTAGGTTTAGAAATTGTTAAAAAATTATGCGATTTATTAGGCATTGAAATCCGCTTAGCATCAGAATCAGAAGGGTCTTTATTTGAACTTATTCTGACAAAACCTATGCCTAATACAATATCAGCTACCAAAAAAGCAAAAATCCAAAACACCTCGGCTATTAAGCTAAGTGATGTGAATGTGTTAATAGTTGATGATAGTGATATTAATTGTGAAATCGTTGCGGAAATGCTGCAGTCTGTTGGCGCGATTTCTGCCACCGTTGGTGATGGTTACGCTGCGGTAAAAGAAGTATCGCAGAATCCAATCTATGATGTTGTATTAATGGATAAGCATATGCCAAAAATGAATGGTATTGATGCAACCTACGAAATTAGGAAAGTTAAAAACTTACCTAAAGAGCCCATTATTATAGCCTTGACTGCTGATGCATTTGATATCGACAATGAAAATTGGTTCGAAGCGGGTATTGATGACTTAATTACCAAGCCGTTTGATATGGATATTTTGATAAAAACCATTAGCCGATTACTGAGACATTGACATGCTGATTTCATCTAAACTATTAAATATCCATAAAAGTGTGAAATGGGAAAAGGAATTTGGATTAACCGTTTCCGATCTAAACACCCTCATTTTTTCATTGTCAAAGCAGATTATGAAAGGGGTTAATGCTACTGGGGCATTTGTATGTTTGTTTGAAGGAAGAGATCCAGTTGAATTTCAATTCGGCGATGTTAGTAATAATGCGAGTGTTTTTAGTGAGTTAAGAGCGTTAGTGAACGTGCAACTGGGGCGACATTTAGTAACGAAGGAAGAAAACAATCATTTGTTAACTAAGCTGGATAAATCAGTTCATAATATAGACGTGAATGCGTGTTTAATGGTTGATATTTTTGCCAGAAAAGAGGGAATTAAAGGTTTTGCCTGTTTTTTTGGCCAAAAAATGGAAAAAGAAAGCGCATTATTAGAGAGCCTATCTACTTTATTTGTAGATTGTTGTATTCAAAGTTTATTAGCTAAAAAATATCAGCGTTTGAATAATGATAGTGAAGAGTTTTATGAGTTACTAGCAGATACAAATCAGCATCCAATCTTTGCTAAAGACGAACAGTCTAAAATAGTATTCGCAAATCAGGCTTTTATAGAATTATATCCGGTATCTAAAAGAGATAAAATTATAGATTTCACAACGGTGGAGGATTATCCTGAAGAACAAAGGGAGTTATTCTTAAAAGATGATAAAGAAGCGTTTTTAAAAGGTCAAAAAGTAGTTGTTGAAAAAATTGACTTTCCAAATGGTGAGCAAAGAACGCTAGAAACAACTAAAAGGCGATTTAAAACCAATACTGGTGAATCCTTTATTCTAGGGATTTCTTATAATTTAACGCATCAATATAAATTAATTGAATTACTAAAAAATAAAAATCGTGATTTAGATTATATTGCGAACCTTCTGGTAACCGATATTCGAGTCCCCGCTAATGCGCTAGTGAAGTTGGTGAAGTGGTTAGAGGAAGATCTTATAACATTGGATAACGCAGACGTTAATAATACCATTTCTGAAATCAAACAAAGAACCATAAGGCTCAATAAATTATTATCTGCTGTACATTTATATTGTTTTGCGGGAAGAGATAAACATATAAAAAGTTCTTTATCATTAACTGATATTGTATCGGATATCCTTTCATCATTGAAATCGACTAAAAAAATAAGCACAAACATTGATGATGAAAATGTTGTGTTACCTAGAATTTCACTCACATCAGTTTTAAAAGAGTTAATTAGAAATACCGTAGATTTTTCTAAAAACAATACTGTCGATATAGGTATTACCTGTAAGCAAGACAAAAATAATTACTATTTATCTGTAATCGATGATGGAATAGGGATAAAACCAGAATATACTAACAAGTCGTTTGAGCTTTTTGAGACCACTAAATCAGTACAGTCTCACGATGTGTATGGTGTAGGATTAGCGGTTGCTAAAAAAACCATTGAAAGTTATGAAGGCACATTAAAAATAGACCCTAACTATAATGAAGGGACTAAAATTGACATAATTTGGCCTAAACAAGATTAGTTATATTTCGTTGGCTACAAATTACAAACCACTAAGTGCTATGAAAAGATACCTGTGGTTAAAATAAAAAAAGAATATTTAGGAAAATGCTATGCAAAATGTTGTTCTAAGTGGATCAGGTGTATTTACGCCTAAACATAAGATAACAAACGATGAATTGATCAATAGTTATAACGAATATGCGAATCATTTTAATGAAGTAAACAAAGACAAAATAGAACGCGGGCTGATAGAGGCTAAACCTCAGTCAAGTGCGCAATTTGTAGAGAAAGCATCAGGAATAAAGAGTCGTTATATTTATGAAAAAGATGGCGTTCTAGATATTCATCGCATGCGTCCTAATATTCAAGAAAGAGCGGATGATGAGTTATCGCAACAGGCAGAGATAGCGATTGAAGCCGCAAAATTAGCGCTTGAATCAGCAAACAAACGTGCACAAGACATTGATGCCGTTATTGTTTCCTGTGCTTATACACAGCGTTCGTATCCAGCAATAGCGATTGAAGTACAGCATGAGCTTGGTATTAAAGGGTTTGGTTTTGACATGTTGGTAGCATGCTCAGCAGCGACTTTTGGTATGCATAGAGCTTATGAAATGATCGCAGCAGGCACTGCAAATGCCGTGTTAGTGATTAACCCGGAATTAGTTTCACCGCAAATCAATTATACAGATAGAGACAGTCATTTTATTTTTGGTGATGTGGCAACAGCTACTATTGTAGAGAATGAATCTACCGCTAGTAGTAAACATGCCTTTGATATAATCAGCACTAAAGCTTTCACGCATTATTCAAATAATATCCGTTCTAATTTTGGTTACATGACTCATGCAACTGATAAAGACCCTTACGGTGCAGATAAATTATTTCATCAAGAAGGTAGAAAGGTTTTTAAAGAGGTTTGCCCTTTGGCGGCTGAACATATCTCACAGCATTTGCTACAGCACGGGCTCATGCCTAAAGACCTAAGAAGATGGTGGCTACATCAAGCTAATATTAATATGAATACTTTAATTAGTAAGAGGCTACTAGGACGAGAGGCTACCCTAGACGAAGCACCGGTTGTATTAGATCAATATGCCAATACAGCATCAGCTGGTTCTGTTATTGCTTTCTCTTTACATCATAAAGATTTGCAAACCGGGGATTATGGCATGCTATGCTCATTTGGAGCAGGCTATTCAATTGGTAGTTTGCTAATAAAGAAAAGGTAATATTTTGGTTTTTGACATAGGTTATGGATTAACTGCACTAGGCTATTCGTGTTTGGTTTTTCTGATGTTGGTAGTGCGCAAGAAAGGGCTTGCTAAGCTGCTATTGATTACTGCCACCGTTGTGACTATCGGTTGGGCTGTTTTACAAATTCAGTCGCTAGGTTTGTTAACTAATATACGTCAATATGCACTAATAGATAGCGTTAGGTTGTGGATATGGACGCTATTTTTGGCTGCATGTTTACAAAATCAGTTTTCATCTTTATGGGCTTTGTTAAAACGCCCTATCACACTTGTCATTTTGATAATGCCGAGTATTGCAGTGTTCACTATCTTGTTTCTGCCCGTTGCGTCCAATCTAAAACACTTAGCATTAACCCTAACAACTATTCAAATGTTAGTTATTCTTGAGCAAGT
>DDIL01000010.1:27935-48766 GCA_002338515.1 Glaciecola sp. UBA1851
TTCACCTATGCAAACGCATCTATGGTGAACCAATTTAATTTTGCTTTTTTTGCAGCTAGAGGCTTTGTTTTCTTGGCGCTCCTCCCCTTTCTTGTGTTAGCAATAAGACGAATTCAGCATTGGGGAATCGATATATTCGTTTCTAGAGAAGTGGTTACACATAGCACATTATTAATGTTATCGGGTGCATACTTGGTTGTTATGGCGCTATTAGGTTACGTTGTGCAATATTTTGGTGGCGATTGGGGTGCACCCATTCAGCTAGCACTATTTCTTATCGCTATTGTTTTATTGCTGAGCTTGTTTTTATCTCACGATTTTAGAACAAAAGTAAAAGTGTTTATTACAAAGAACTTTTATGCAAATCAGTTTGACTATCGTGTTGAGTGGGTGAATCTGACTAAAACCTTGGCGGTAGAAAATGAAAATTTACAAGAAGTATATCGCACAGCCTTACAAGCTTGGATGCAAAGTATTAAATATGACCAAGGTGTGTTGGTCAAATCGCTTGGTGGTACATTAAATGTGGTAGCAACAGCATCTACTCATGAACATGAGATTAATGTACCTGACGAATTTTTAGTCGACTTTAAATTGTTTTTGGAGAAAAAGCCTTGGGTTATTGATTGCGATGAAATGCGAACTAAACCTGAATTATATGAAGAATTACCCAATCGCAATCTAATTATGAAAGACTGTAATTTTCAAATAATTATACCTGTTTTTAACAAGCAAGCTTTATGGGGCATGGTATTATTAAATGCTGCGTCAATGCAAAAGCGTTCACTCAATTGGGAACTGCGCGACTATATATCTGCTATCACTGAACAAATTACTAGTTTTACTATTCAAGCTGAGGCATCGAAGGCGTTGGCAGAAAATGCGCAGTTTGCTGCCTTCAGCAGAATGTCAGCGTTTGTGGTTCACGATTTAAAGAATGTTCTAGCACAAATCAATCTGTTACTAAATAATGCTAAACAACACAAAAGTAACCCCGAGTTTATTGATGATACATTTGAAACGCTTGAGCATACAAAGTCCAGAATGGATAATATGCTTAAACAGCTAATGGAAAAAAATGTTGATTCATCTTCCAATGTTGATCATGTGAATATTGCCGAATTAGTAAAAGATGTAATAGAACTAAAGTGTGCAACTCTTTTACCGTTACCTAATTTTAAGTACGAAACTCCTATATATCTGGATATTAATGCCGATAAACTATCTAACATTCTCTATAATTTGATTAGTAATGCACAACAAGCTTCTGATGACGAAGGAAATGTCGACATACAAGTGTCTGAAAATGATGATACTGTGGTGATAGATATTATGGATGATGGTTGTGGTATGTCACAAAATTTTATTGATAACGGGTTATTCACTCCGTTTATTACAACAAAAGGAAATGCGGGAATGGGCGTCGGTGCATACGATGCTAAATCATTTATTGAAAGCCTAGGTGGTAGTCTTATTGTGAAAAGCAAGGAAGGCGATGGCAGTTTGTTTAAATTAACAATTCCGAAAATACAGGATTAGCTTGAAATGAGTAAGGGTAAAGTACTAGTCGTCGATGATGACTTAGGCATTCAAAAGCAACTTAAATGGGCGTTAACTGATTTTGACGTGGTATATGCGGCTGACAGGCCATCTGCCATTTCACAATTACGACGCTTTGAACCTGCAGTAATTACACTTGATTTAGGACTTCCCCCAGACCCAACCAATGCGTCTGAAGGTTTATTAGCACTTCAAGAAATACTATCTTTAGCACCACACACTAAGGTAATCGTTGTAACTGGAAATAATGATAAAGAAAATGCCTTAGAAGCAATTAAACTTGGTGCATATGATTTTTATCAAAAACCTATAGATAGCGAAATAATTAATGTACTTATTCAAAGAGCGCTAAATCTAGCAAATTTAGAAGCTGAAAACAGACGATTATCGAAGGCCAAAGTGAGTATGGGCCGAATTGTTGGTAATAGTGAAGCGTTACTGGGTGCTAGCAGAAAAGCAGAAAAAATTGCGCAAACAGATATTAGTACATTGTTGTTAGGCGAAAGTGGCACGGGTAAGGAAGTGTTTGCTCGTAGTATACATGAACACAGCCATAGAAAAGATAACGCATTTATTGCTATCAATTGTGCCTCTATTCCAGAAAATCTGTTAGAAAGTGAGTTGTTCGGTTATGAAAAAGGTGCGTTTACTGGCGCGAATAAAACAACCTTAGGCAAGATTGAAACCGCACAAGGAGGCACGCTATTTCTTGATGAAATTGGAGATATGCCAATTGGTTTGCAAGCAAAAATGTTACGCTTTCTTCAAGAACGTGTAATAGAGCGTGTAGGTGGTCGTAATGAAATTGCTGTTGATGTGAGAGTGGTTTGCGCGACGCATAGAGACTTATCTAATATGGTTCAAGATCAAACCTTCCGCGAAGATTTGTATTACCGAATTGGTGAAATAAATATACTAATACCGCCATTACGAGAAAGAGATGACGACGTCATTTTACTCGCTAAAACCTTCCTAAATATGTACATTCAAGAGTATGCTTCAAAAGTAAAAGGCTTTAGTCAAAAGGCTATTAATGCGATGTTAAATCACAGATGGCCGGGTAATATTCGAGAATTACAAAATAAACTAAAATCGGCGGTTGTGCTGGCTGAGGGAAGCTATATAGAAGCAGATGACCTTGGGTTAATCAATACTGAAGCGAAAGAGAATGATACGGTTTTCAATTTAAGAGAGGTACGAGAGTTAGCCGAAAGCAAGGCTATTCGTAAAGCGTATCATCTTGCTGAACAAAATATGTCGAAAGCAGCTGAGTTATTGGGCGTGACTCGTCCAACTCTCTATTCGTTGATTGACAAGTACCATTTGGACGATTTAAAAAATTAGTGCTAGTAATTGAGCACTTTCATGCTTTTTAGCGGTCTATAATTAAAATATTACATAGGAGAGGATATGACCCATCCCGCAGATACAGAAAATATGGAAGGTAAACAAGTACCTGACGTTAGTTGGCCCACACGCGTTGGAGAAGAGTGGAAAACATTAACAAGTAAAGCGCTATTTGACGGTAAAAAAGTTGTGTTGTTTTCTCTTCCTGGTGCATTTACGCCAACATGTTCTTCTACTCATTTACCTCGTTATAATCAACTTGCTGGTGTATTTAAAAAACACGGAATTGATTCAATTTGCTGTGTATCCGTAAACGATACATTCGTAATGAATGCGTGGCTTGAAGATCAAGAAGCGGAAAACATTACTGTAGTACCTGATGGAAATGGCGAATTTACTGAAGGTATGGGGATGCTGGTTGGTAAAGAAGACTTAGGTTTCGGTAAGCGCAGCTGGCGTTATTCTATGTTAGTGAATAACGGCGTGGTCGAGAAAATGTTTATTGAACCAAATAAACCAGGTGACCCATTTGAAGTGTCAGATGCGGATACCATGCTTGAGTATTTGGCACCAGGCGAACTTGCCCCTGAAGAAGTCGCTTTATTTACTAAACCTGGTTGTCCATTTTGTTCAAAAGCTAAAACCTTGCTTGACAATAAGGGCTTAGAATATGAAGAAGTTGTGCTGGGTACTGATGCAACGCTAGTTTCGTTAAAAGCGATGAGTGGTCGTGAAACGGTTCCTCAGGTATTTATTGGCGGTAAGCATATTGGCGGAAGTGAAGAGCTTGAAGCATACTTTAAGTAATTCTGCTTAATGCGTTTTGTGGCTCAAACTGTCATAACTATTACTAATTTAAAAAAGAGCCTGTAGGCTCTTTTTTGATTTTTAAGAAACGAAAATTAGAAAGTAAACATTTATGGTAATATATTCAACTCGATGGAATTGTTCCTATTGGCCATTACTAAACTGTGTTGTTCATTAACACTTTTGCTGATAATCAATAAAAAATTTGGAAAGCTATATATGATGTTGAATCGTTTCTGTTTTACCTTTTTCTGTCTATATGGTTTGTTGTCTTTTATTAATTTCGCTGATGCGCAACAAAATAAAGACATGGCGTTGATATCGTCTATAACAGATCAAGATTCTATACAAAAATTAAATCAAAAGAATTTTACTATTAGTCCTGAGCAGCTAACTGCATTTTCAGATATATACAAAGAAGACTTAACGCCCAATACCCTCTGCAGAAGTAATACAACTAAAATAATAAAATTATGCTCTGATTTACTCAGAAATGAGGGGAATTCCCCCTTTATTTTAGTGCCTGATATATACCCAGTTGGCGTGGTTGTGCTGTTTCATGGTTTAAGTGATTCACCGTATTTTATAAGCTCGATTGCGCAGCATATGCAAAAAAGAGGGTATTTAGTTGTTGCGCCACTAACGCCGGGGCATGGGAAAAAAGAAGCTGATGCAGATATGCAAGATGATAATTTACTTTCAAGATGGTATCAGCATACAGATGATGTAATGAAGTTTGCTAATTCATTTAATTTACCTGTTGTAGCAGGAGGATTTTCTACAGGAGGGGCCTTTGCTACGCATTATGCGTTAAATCATCCAACAGAGCTTGATGCTCTATTGCTTTTTTCTGCAGCATTAGAGTTAACGGGTTCTGCTGAGGCAATGTCTAATGTCTGGGGTATAAAAAGTTTAGCTAAATTACTTGATGGCACATATTTAACTAACGGTGCCCATCCCTTCAAATATCCTTCGGTAGCAAGTTACTCGGGTTTGGTTCTAATGGATATAATAAAAGATATCAGATCAAAACTCGAAGAGACTCAAATTACCATACCTATTTTTGCAGCACATTCTATGGCTGACAATGTTACTTTGTTCAGCGGCATTGAGCATTTGACCGGCAGAGTCAGCGGTAATCATACGATCTTTAAAATTGATGAATCTTACGATTTATGCCATGCAGATTTGCCTATGAGTGCAATACAGATGGTGAACTTAAAATTTGATAAAAATAAGGTTAATACAAATGAAAGATGTGCTGTTCCAAAAGCGAACCCTTTGCATGGACAAATGATAATGATGTTAGATTTTTTCTTACAAAATAATACCTAGTACGCTAACAATTTAATTGGCTTATAAAGTACCTTTACGGGTGACTTTTTGCACGGATTCATACATACTATTGCACCTTTAAAACTTGGTCCTTGTAATAAGCATGCTTGTTTGTGAAGCTAATTAAGATGGCTACGCTAAAAAAACATACTAAGCTTATTAGGCTTACACAATAACTAGAGATAAACAATAATGGCAATAAACTACATCCCTCTTGATAAAGACAAACATAGTGCTGTAAAGATCATCCCAAAGGTTAACTTTGATTTAGTAAATAACACGCATTTAGCTGCCGCGACAATCAGAGAATTTGCACAACTGTCTGGTTCAATGCCAGTCGTGTTCATTGAAGATCCTAAAACAAAAAATATTCACTCAGTTGCTATGTTAGGTTTAGAATCTGGTCAAAACTTATATTATGCTGAAGAGCGTTGGCAGGGTCCGCACGTGCCTTTAAATATTCAACGTTATCCTTTTGACATTCGACCAGATGGCGACAAACTTGGTGTGTTTATAGACGAAAACAGTGATTTGATTTCAGAAGAAGGCCAAGCATTGTTTACTGAAACGGGCGAACCAACTGAATTACTAAAAAATCGTCAGCAATTCTTGGGTGATTTAGCTAACAGTGAAGTACAAAATCAGCGTTTTATTAAGCAATTGGTTGAGAATGAACTACTTGAAGAAATTAGTATTCGTATTAGTTATGTGAGTGGTCAAGTCAGAAATGTAACGGGAATTTTAGCAATAGATGAAAGAAAACTTGTTGCACTTGATGACGATAAAATTTTAGCAATGCATAAAGCCGGTTTCTTAGGCGCTTGTTATTCAACTATGTTATCTCTTGGTCAATTAAATAGACTAGTAGAGTTATCAAACAAAAGTGATAACCCAGTACAATCAATTCAAATTAGACAAGGTGGCGCAGAAGAGACCGCAGGTGCTGCAAATGAGGCTCCAGCTCCTCAAGCGTAACACTTTATGCGTTGAATAATGAAAGCACCTTCGTGCCTAACTAATGAAAGCCAGTTCAACTATTTTGAACTGGCTTTTTTCGTTATGCCATTGTTAGGACCTGTTTATTAAATAATCAAAATTAAAAATCAAATATTAGGATATTTGGTGTAAATAAACTTGACATTACCCTCCTAAACTACCTAAACTGTCAAAAAGTGGGATAAAGTGGTGAAAAAGGGATCTTATTCGCCTTAAATCGACAGCAGCCAGATTTCATAAAAACAAAAATAAGAATATGAGCTACTAATAAATAACTAAAGGCTAGGGGTAATGTTCCGCGGCGCTAACGCAATCAATCTTGACACAAAAGGACGCCTGACGATACCCACACGTTATCGTCAAGCCCTTATGGATGATTGCCAGGGACAACTGGTCTGCACAGTCGATAATAGGCAACCTTGCTTACTGCTTTACCCACTTCCCGAATGGGACATCATTGAAGAAAAAATCAGCAAATTCTCAACTATGAATCCAGATGAGCGCCGTATCCAGCGTTTGCTTATTGGTTATGCCAATGAGGTGGATATGGATAAGAGTGGTCGTTTACTGGTTGCACCAACACTTAGGCAATATGCTAACTTAGATAAAGCAGTGATGCTTGTTGGGCAACGTAATCGATTTGAGATCTGGTCACAAGAAAGTTGGAATACTCAAATTGAAGAAGACTTGCAGATTGAAAATGCAGGCCAATACGAACAAACAGAAAGGTTGCAGGACTTCTCGCTATGAACGCAGCCTTTAAACACAAGCCTGTTTTACTTCAAGAAACATTAAACGGGTTAAACATCGATCCCAATGGCATTTACATAGATGCGACTTTTGGCAGAGGCGGTCATAGTCAAGAAATTTTAAACGCGTTAGGCAAACATGGACGTTTAATTGCTTTAGATAGAGATAAAGATGCTATTTCAGCTGCCCATTCATTCTCAAACGATCCTCGTTTTAGTATCCATCATTGTGCTTTTGCCAATTTAAAGGTTGTAGTGAACGACCTTGGCGTATATGGCAAGGTAAATGGTATTTTAATGGATATAGGTGTTTCTTCACCTCAGTTGGATGATGCTAGTAGAGGTTTTAGTTTCCAAAAAGATGGCCCTTTAGATATGCGAATGGATACTGGCTCAGGTATCAGTGCCGCAGATTGGTTAAACAAAGCGAGTCTGGAAGAGATTGCTAAAGTCATTAAGCAGTATGGAGAGGAAAAGTTTGGAACACGCATAGCTCATGCTGTGATTGAGCAGCGTGCAATTAAACCGCTAACAACTACATCTGAATTTGCACAATTGGTTGATAAAGCCATTCCAGTAAAAAGTAAAAACAAGCATCCTGCAACACAGACATTTCAAGGTGTGCGTATTTTCATTAATGGTGAACTAAAGCAACTTGAGCTGGGTCTTAGTGAGGGTTTAGATGTGCTTAAAGTGGGCGGGAGAATGGCAGTTATCAGCTTTCATTCTTTAGAAGATAGAATGGTTAAGCGATTTTTTAAGCTAAAAAGTCAAGGTAAGAAGTACCCATCAAAACTGCCTATTGCTCAAAGCTTGGTAGATGAATCAAAGCAACTAAAACTTATTGGAAAGGCAACGAAACCTAGTGAAGAGGAAAAAGTAACGAATCCAAGAGCTCGCAGTTCCGTTCTACGGGTAGCGGAGAAGTTATGAAAAAATCCGAAACTAATTTCAATTTACTGTTTATTATTATGTCGGACTTGAGCCGACATTTGTTTTTAATAATACTCTTTTCTGCAGTTATTTTTTCTGCAGTGGCTGTTATTGTCAGTACCCATAAAAATCGGCAACTTTCTATCGCTCACGAGCGATTAATAAAAGAAAAAGACAATTTAGATGTGCAATGGCGTCATCTTATAATCGAACAAGGTGCATTAACCGAGCACAACCGAATTGAACGCGCGGTGAAAGAAAAATTAAACATGCGTCGCCCTACCCGAGAAGATGAAGTTTTGTTGAGGGTTGACTAATGACTGTTGCTGCAACTGTTCAGAAACCTCGAAAAAAGCCAAGTAAAAAAGGGCGACAAGCTAAAAAGCGTGTCCTACCTAGTTTGATGCAGTGGCGATTATATGTTGTATTATTTGGTGTCTTTGTGGTATTTGCGTCGCTTGCTTCAAGAACGGCTTATATTCAAGTAATAAAACCTGACTTTTTAATAGAAGAAGCTGAAAACCGGACTATTCGTGTTAGACATGTTCCAAGTTACCGTGGAATTATTAAAGACCGCAATGGTCAACACATAGCTGTTAGCGTACCTGCACAAGCAATATTTGCTGATCCTAAAAAGATTCATGAGAACGAGGCGCTTAATGATAAGCGCAAATGGCAAGCACTTGCAGATGTGCTAGATACTGATTTAAAAAGTTTACTTGATAAAGTCAGTAATCCAAATAGTCAGTTTGCCTATATTCAACGGCAAGTCACACCGGCCATGGCCAACTTCGTTGAAAAGCTTGATATTCAAGGATTGTATTTACGAGACGAGTCAAAACGTTATTACCCATCAGGTGAAGTGTCTGCGCACGTTATTGGTTTTACTGATGTAGATGACAGGGGAATAGAAGGTATTGAACGACTATACAATCAATGGTTGTCTGGTACACCCGACAAGCGACGCATCATAAGGGATGCTAAAAATAGACAAATTGAGATTTTAGAACAAGAGAAAGGTAAAAAAGCAAAAAATTTAACCTTAACGATTGACCAGCGTGTTCAGGCACTTGCTTATCGAGAAATTAAGGAAGCGACAATAAAGTTTCAAGCTGCATCCGCTTCAGTTGTAATAGTGGATGTACATACTGGTGAAATACTCGCGCTTGCAAACACGCCATCTTTCAATCCAAATAATCGTTCAACAGTGTCAAGTTATAGTGTTCGTAATAGGGCAATAGCGGACGCATTTGAACCAGGCTCAGTATTAAAACCTTTGGCTATTATTGCAGCGCTTGAAAATGGAAGTTTTGAACCTAATAGCGTGATAGATACCTCGCCAGGTTGGCGTCGACTTGGTGGAAGCAGAATTGAAGATCATCGTAATTTGGGTGAGTTATCGATAAGTGACGTTATCAAACATTCAAGCAACATGGGGACGTCAGAACTCGCACTATCTATGCCAAAAGAAGTATTGATAGACTTTTACTACAACATGGGTTTAATGAGTGATTCAGGTACCAACATGGTAGGTGAATCAAGTGGTATTTTCCATGAGCGGCAACGTTGGTCTCAGCATGAAATATCTAGTTTATCATTTGGATATAACATAGCTGTCACCACTACCCAGCTTGCGCGCATGTATGCAACCATTGCTAATGGAGGGATAAAAAGGCCACTCACCATTGTTCGAGAAATGGATAAACTAGAAGAGCCTGAAAGAGTTATTTCAGAAGAAATTGCTAATGAAGTTTTGTTGATGATGGAAACGGTGACTGACCGTGATGGAACTGCATTTAAAGCGCGCGTGCCGGGTTATAGAGTGGCAGGTAAAACAGGGACAAGTAAAAAAGCATTTGCAGGCACTTATGGCGAAGAATATGTCAATATCTTTGCCGGTATTGCTCCAGTTTCAGATCCGCAAATTGCGGTGGTAGTGTTAATTAATGAGCCTGGCGGAGACTTCTATTATGCCGGTGATACAGCTGCTACGGTGTTTTCAAAGATTGTGGGAAGCACTATGCAAATGCTAAATGTTCCGCCTGACGCAATGACGGTAGATTATATTGTTGAAAGGAAATTGCATGCCACTCAATAATATTCAACTGTCTAAGTGTTTAGAAGTATTAAACGTGGCGTTAAATGAAGACTTAATGCGTGCGCATTACAATCAAATAAACAGGCTGTCTATTGATAGTAGAACAGTTGATAGCAAAACATTATTCATTGGACTGAACTCTTCGCAGTTCAAAGCAACACATTTTGTTCAAGATGCACATAAAAAAGGTGCGCCTATTGCGCTAGTCGAAACATTAATTGAAACCGAACATGGTCAGATTTCTGAAACACAACTGGGTATTGATATAACTGTTTACAACCTTTCAAGTAAACTTTTTGAATTAGGTAATGCGTTCTATTTTACCGATAACAATATTTCTAACATTAACAGCTTAAATGTTACCGCGATTACAGGCACAAATGGAAAAACATCGATTGCAACTATAGTTGCTCAATTAAGCAGTTTATGTGGTCAACATGCGCTTAGTATAGGTACGTTAGGCGCATGTTTTTGGAAGCAAGGAATCGCTGTTTTGCAGTCGCCTACTATTAATACTACCCCTGACATAATTAGTATTTTAGAAGAAATTAAAAAATCGTCATTGAAAGGCGCTCAACTTACTACAGTAGAAGCTTCTTCTCATGGGTTAGAACAAAAACGCTTGGGTAACCTTCCAATTAAGTGTGCTATTTTCACCAATTTAAGCCAAGATCATCTTGATTATCATCGCGATATGTCAACTTATGCTAAAGCAAAACGTAAGCTATTAGCGCAACCAAGTGTCGAATATATATTGTTAAATGCTGATGATCCTGAGTCTGATAATTGGGAAAATGATGCTCCCACGAGTGCTGAGATATATTGGTACGATACTTCACCATTAAATACCAACAGAAAAGGCTATTGGGCAAGCGATATAAAATATACAACATCAGGTATTTCATTTATTTTAAACTGCAATTGTGATGCTGTAAGTCAGCCTAAATCCTTGTTAAATAATCACATTACTTCACTCAATGTTGAAGTTGCTTTGTTAGGTTCTTTCAATGTACTAAATTTAATTGCATCTATCGCAGCACTTCATAGACAAAATTATGCACTTGATAAATTATGCAAATTCGCTACTCAGTTAACAGGGGTAGTAGGAAGAATGGAGCTATATCCTTCAACCAAAGCGAGTATGCTGGTTGATTATGCTCATACCCCAGATGCCCTAAAACAGGCCTTGATTGCAGCTAGATCTCATACCGCTGGAAAATTGATATGTGTATTTGGGTGTGGTGGAGACAGAGATAAAAGTAAAAGAGCAATAATGGGGCAGGTTGCTGATACTTATTCGGATGAGATAGTCTTAACACAAGATAATCCAAGAACAGAAAACCCTAGCAAAATTACTGAGAATATATTGCAAGGAATAAAGCGATTAAAACAAAAAAGTAAAGTCAAAATAGAGCAAAATAGAAAAAAAGCGATTTTTGAGGCTTGGCAAAATAGTAATAAAGAAGACTTAATAGTCATTGCCGGTAAAGGTCATGAAACTTATATTGAAGTGAACAATGAACGTGTTTTCTATGATGAGCGAGCCTTTGTTAGCTCTCTGGTAAGCGGCTATAAAAATTTGAATAAGTATTACACAGCCGATAAACCTACGCACATGCAAAAGGACGTTCCATGATAGCAGTACAAATAAAATGGATAATGCAAAAAATACATGCTTCTTGCCTGAACGAAGAAAATGTTAAGCGAGAGCTTGAATCGACTGTTAAACGCGTTAGTACGGATACTAGAACCTTACAAAAAGGCGATGTATTTATCGCGCTTGTTGGCCCAAATTTTAATGGTCATAATTATATAGAAACTGCTATAACAAGAGGTGCATCCTGCGTCATTGTTAGTCAAAAAATTAGTTCCAATATTCCAATATTAATGGTATCTGACACGCGTATTGCACTTGGCTTATTAGGTGCGGCTATTAAAGATAAGGTGTCGCCTAAAACTATAGGTATTACTGGCTCTAGTGGTAAAACAACCGTTAAGGAAATGGTCAGTTCAATACTTGGTCATTGCGGTAAAGTATTGGCTACAAAGGGTAATTTTAATAACGATATTGGTGTGCCGTTAACGCTTCTCGAATTAGAAGAGCATCATGATTATGCCGTGATTGAAATGGGGGCAAATCATCAAGGTGAAATAGAATACACTAGTAAATTGGTGAAGCCTGATGTCGCTACCATTGTTAATGCTTCACCAGCTCATATTGAAGGCTTTGGGAGTTTGTTTGGTGTGGCGAGAGCGAAAAGTGAAATGGTTAAGGGATTAGACAATAAATCGATTGCCATTTTAAATGCTGACTCTCAATTTTATGACTATTGGCAGAGTAATACGAATACTAATCAAGTATTAACCTTTTCATATGATACAACTAACGGCGATTTTCATGCTAAAAACGTATTTGTGAATGCTGAAGGATGTGCCGAATTTGAATTAGTCACTCCAATCGGTAATGCTCCTATACGACTGCGAGTACCCGGACTGCATAATGTCGGCAATGCAGTGTTGTCAGCTGCATTAGCTATGAGTGCTGGGGCGAGCTTGGTGAATGTTCGCCAAGGTTTGTTCGCGATGAAAAGTGTTACTGGGCGACTAACTGTTAAAGTCGCCTCAGATAAAGTTAAGGTAATTGATGACACTTACAACGCAAATGTAGGTTCAGTCAAAGCGGCGATCGATTTATTAGCCACCTTCAAAGGTTTTCGAGTATTTGTATTCGGTGATATGGGTGAGCTTGGTGACCAAGCAGCGATGTACCACAATCAAATTGGCGAGTATGCAGTATCTAAAAACATTGATGCTCTAATTAGTTGCGGGCCGTTAAGCGCGCACGCAAGCGCTGCAATGCAAGAAAAAGGCATGGCCTGCGGGAATAAAACCGATGCCTATCAGGCATTAATGAGACTAATTGGTCCAATACTATCTAGTCATTTTCCGAATAACACACACCCAACACAAAGTGTAATGGCTTTATTCGAAAAGCAAAATAACGCCAATTCTCAAACAGACTTACCGCAGCCTACGATGCATCTTGAAAATAGTCCTACTTTCAATAAGCAATCATCTATCCCAGTCACTATTTTAGTTAAAGGTTCTAGAAGTGCCAAAATGGAAACCTTGGTTGAATCAGTTCTCTCGTTTGATTTTAGCCAACCTGAAGATGACGTTGAAGATTCACATCAAAATCAATTTGTTAGTGGAAATATGACGCCTAGTAATTCTGAGATGATAGATAAGGAGCAAAAATAATGTTGCTATGGCTTGCCGAATGGCTCATTCAATTTGAAAGTGGATTTAACGTATTTTCCTACTTAACTTTGCGGGCCATCTTAAGCACGTTAACAGCTTTACTAATTGCGATATTAATTGGGCCAGCCATGATCCGCTGGTTACAGCAAATGCAAATAGGACAAACCGTCAGAGATGATGGACCACAAAGCCATTTGTCTAAATCAGGTACGCCTACAATGGGTGGCGTGCTTATTCTGGCCGCAATTTTGACGAGCTGCATTTTATGGGCTGACCTAACGAACAAATATGTACTGGTCACGTTATTTGTTGTGGTGAGCTTTGGTATATTGGGCTTTGTTGATGACTATAGAAAAGTAGTCAGAAAAGATCCTAAAGGCTTAATTGCTAAATGGAAATACTTCTGGCAGTCAATCATTGCCTTGGTCGTTGCCTTTTTCTTATATTCGACAACAACTATGGAATCTGAGACACAATTGATTGTCCCATTTTTTAAAGATGTAGTACCACAGTTAGGTTTGATGTATTTAGTATTAAGCTATTTTGTCATTGTAGGGACGAGTAATGCCGTAAATCTAACTGACGGCCTTGATGGATTAGCCATTGTACCGGTTATTCTAGTGGCAGGTGCATTTGCTATTTTTGCTTATGCAACGGGCAATGCCAACTTTTCTAGTTATTTGAATATCCCCTTTATTCCTATGACGAGTGAATTAGTTATAGTATGCACGGCAATTGTTGGAGCTGGCTTGGGTTTTCTCTGGTTTAACACTTATCCAGCGCAGGTGTTTATGGGAGATGTTGGCTCACTCGCTTTAGGGGCGACGCTAGGTATTCTGGCCGTGTTAGTGAGGCAAGAAATTGTATTGTTCATAATGGGAGGGATTTTTGTTGCAGAAACTCTCTCAGTTATTCTACAAGTTTGGAGTTTTAAAACACGAGGTAAGCGCATATTTAGGATGGCCCCAATACATCATCACTATGAATTGAAAGGATGGCCAGAGCCAAGAGTGATTGTTAGATTTTGGATTATTTCATTAATACTCGTTTTAGTGGGTTTAGCCACGCTTAAATTAAGGTAAATAGAATTGAATAACCAAGGCGTTCAGCACAATCAAAAGCACTTTGCAGGTAATTATCTGCAAAGTGATGCTGAGCGCTATTTAATTCAAAACCAGTTCAACGGCCAATATACAGGCAAAAGAGTTGCTCTAATAGGATATGGCGTAACCGGAAAGGCATGTGCTGACTATTTGATCTCTATGGGCAGTAATGTCGATATTTTTGATAAAACGCTAGACTTAGCAACAGTTGAATCTTTTATACATACACACAAAGCTGACATCAATTTCTTTCAAATTAGCCAATCGCTTGATTTAGTTGACTATGATTATGTTGTAGTTAGTCCTGGTGTAAATTTAGACCAAGTATTTATTCAAAACTTCATTAAGGTAAAACCGAACAATTTGCTTGGTGAAATTGAATTATTTTGCCAAGCGATTAATGCACTCAACGAGCAGAAAGTAGCAAATGCAGAATCCACTATAAAGATAATTGCAGTGACAGGGTCAAATGGCAAAAGTACTGTGGTGGACATGCTAACAAAATCGTTAAGTGCATGCGGCATAAAAACGGGGTTAGGTGGGAATTTTGGTACGGCGGCGCTCGCGTTAATTGATTCATCGTATGATGTAATTGTACTTGAGTTATCAAGCTTTCAGTTAGAATCGACAACTAGCTTAAAGGCGGATATTGCTTGTGTATTAAATGTCTCGGCTGACCACCTTGACCGGCATGGTAACTTGCAGCGATATGCGGATATAAAACGAACTATTTACAAGCAAGCCGAAAATATTATTTTCAACCAAGACGATACGTTAACTCAACCGTTGAAAAATCATTTAGTAGAAGGCCAGGTAATTGAAATATCTAGCAAGCTAAGTGTTAACGAAACGTCTAATTTACATCAACTTGTTAGTTATGATGGGAACACTATTTTTTATCAACACCTTCCATTTATAAGCCAGTCAGAATTAACTGAAGTTAACCCAATGGGAAACGTCAGTGACTTTCAGATGTTTAATATACAAGTGGTTCTAACTTGCGCTCATTTGTTGAAAGTAGATTTAGATTTAGTGAAACAATCTATTCTTCATTATCGAGGGTTATCTCATAGATTTGAAACAGTAAAAAATATTATTTCTCCATTTACCGAGCTAAAAGATAAAAATCAACTATTAACTAACAACGTTGCTTCACTCAAGTGGATAAATGATTCGAAAGCAACTAACCCTGGTGCGGCCGTTGCAGCAATTAGAAGTTTAGTAAATCAGAAGCAGGCTAACTCTTACATATTTTTGATTGCAGGTGGAGATGCAAAATGCGCTGACAAAAACAGTAAAGACATGTTAACCCTAGCAAATGCAATTAAAGAATGTGTAGGCGGATTAATTTTGATTGGGAAAGATGCAAACTTATTTGTATCGATGCACAAAAACAATTATACAGTTGATACGCTAGAAGAAGCGGTAGATAAAGCTTACCAACACATTCTAACAATGCGTTTTGAACTTCCTACTGACATCATAATTTTACTTTCACCCGCATGTGCAAGTTTGGATATGTTTGATAATTATCAGCAAAGAGGCGCTATATTTGTAGAAGCTGTTAATAAGGTAGGCAAACAATGCAGCAATTAAGTCTATCTGAAATATTTGCAAAACAGCATGATGCGCAGTTAGCACGGCCATATAATTTAGGCTTGATATTGGCGGCTGTCGCATTATTTAGCATTGGTTTTATTATTATTACAAGTGCATCAATGCCAGTTGCAGACCGCCTTCATGATAATCCATATCATTTTGCAATTCGCCACGGTATTTATATATTGCTTGCGCTAGTTGTGGCTATGTTCACCATAAGTTTGCCCATGCGTTTTTGGCGGGTTTTTAACCCTTATTTACTATTTATTGCGGCGGGCATGTTGCTAACGGTTCTGATTGTTGGCACGCCAATAAATGGTGCAAAACGTTGGATTGTAGCAGGCCCTATTACTATTCAGTCTGCTGAACTGGCGAAGCTTTTCTTCTTCTTATATTTAGCCGGTTATTTAGTTCGTCATTATGAACAAGTGCAAGAAAACATATGGGGTTTTGTTAAACCTATTTTTGTATTATGTGTTCTTAGTTTTATGCTGTTGTTGCAGCCAGATTTTGGGACGGTTGTTGTGATGTTTTCTACTACCTTGGCGCTGCTTTTTCTAGCAGGAGCGAGGTTATGGCAATTTTTTGCACTCATATTTGGTGCAGTGGTGATGGTGGTTTTTCTTATAGTGAGTTCAGAATATAGGAAAGCACGTATTACAGGTTTCTTAAATCCTTGGGATGACCCCTTCAACTCAGGCTACCAATTAACGCAATCATTAATGGCATATGGAAGAGGCTCATGGACCGGGCAAGGGCTCGGAAACAGCCTACAGAAGCTAGAATTTTTACCTGAAGCTCATACCGATTTTATTATGTCAATATTAGCTGAAGAACTTGGCTATATTGGCGTGTTAGTTGTGATGCTATTAGTTTTTTATATCATTATAACCGCATTAAGAATAGGTAGTTTAGCATTAAATAACGAACGTCCTTTTGAAGCTTTTATTGCCTATGCAATTGGTGTTTGGTTCTGTCTACAAACTGCTATTAATATTGGCGGAGGCTCAGGCTTATTGCCTACAAAAGGTTTAACTTTGCCATTAGTAAGCTATGGTGGATCATCCTTAATTGTCATGACAATAGCAGTTTCTATTTTGATAAGAATTGACTTTGAAATGCGAGTTGATGGTATACAAGCCATGCCAAAAGGGAGTCGGAAAAAAGCTCAACCCAAACCTAAATCCAAAAGAAAGGCGCAATCCGAGTCAGTGAGTGAGGTATCAGAAATATGAAACCTCATACTTTATTAATTATGGCGGGTGGGACAGGAGGGCATGTTTTTCCTGGTTTAGCCGTCGCCCATAAAATGAAAGATTTAGGCTGGGATGTGCAATGGGTAGGAACCGCTGAAAAAATGGAGGCGAACCTAGTTCCAAAGCATGAGATTCCGATTCATTTTATCGATATAGGTGGGGTACGAGGAAAGGGCATTGTAACTAAATTACTTACGCCATTCATGCTTTTGCATGCCATTTGGCAAAGTATTCAGTTAATCAAAAAAATTCAACCTAGTGTTGTGCTTGGAATGGGCGGTTATGCTAGTGGACCCGGCGGCATTGCTACAAAAATAATGGGTATTCCTTTAGTGATACATGAGCAAAATGCTGTATTTGGTATGACAAATCGTTATTTATCCAAAATAGCGAAAAAAGTACTAACTGGCTTTGATTTATCGAGTGTGTCAAAGCAGTTAGGTATTTATCATAAAACCCTATTTGTAGGTAATCCAATTCGAGAAGAGTTTTTTCATATTCCTCTAAAAGAAAGCAAAGATAATGAAGGGGCTAGTAAGGTTAATATTCTAGTTGTTGGCGGAAGCTTGGGCGCACTCGCATTGAACCAAATTGTGCCTGTAGCCATCAAAAATATAAAGGCAACGTTCAACTTACATGTGAAACATCAAACTGGTGCAAATAAAATTACGCAAGTAAATGAAGCGTATGCAGGTGTCAGTAATATTGAAATTATGGCGTTTATTGACAATATATCAGATGCACTAAATTGGGCTGATATTATTATATGCCGGGCTGGCGCGTTAACTGTTGCTGAAGTATCTGCAGCCGGCAGAGTCGCTATATTTGTACCTTTGCCTATTGCGGTAGATGATCATCAGACAAAAAATGCGCAATGGCTTAGTGACCAGCACGCAGCAATTATTATTCCACAGAGCGAGCTTGAACAAGCGTTAGAATCGACCTTAAATGAGTTAGCAAAAGATATTGAGAAAAGACAAGCTATGGGTAAAACTGCAAGGCAATTGTCTATGCGCAATTCAACAACTGAAGTGGCAAAAGTATTATATGAATTAATAGGCCTTGATTATAATAATGCAAATATCCCAAGCCAAAAGGAGCAGGCATGAGCGTAAATACGTCATCTACAATACACGCCCAACCTCATAAAATGCGTTCAGTAGAGCACATCTATTTTGTTGGAATAGGTGGGGCTGGAATGGGTGGGATTGCTGAAGTTATGCTTAACTTAGGATATAAGGTTAGCGGTTCTGATATTCAAGCCAGTAAAATGACGCATCGCCTTAAAGCAATGGGAGCTGAAATTTATATCGGGCACAATGCAAACAACCTTAAAAATGTTGATGTGGTCGTTGTGTCTTCAGCGATCAATGCCAGCAATCCGGAAATAGCATTGGCGCAAGAAACGCGTATTCCGGTTATTCGCCGAGCCCAAATGTTGGCTGAATTAATGCGTTTCCGATATGGTATTGCAGTGGCAGGTACTCATGGTAAAACCACTACTACCAGTTTGATTTCCACTATTTTTTCTGAAGCAAAACTAGATCCTACTTTTGTTATTGGAGGTTTGCTAAATAGTGCAGGTACAAATGCGAAATTGGGCGAGAGTAAATACTTAATTGCTGAGGCTGATGAAAGTGATGCGTCTTTCCTACACTTACAACCAACTATGAGTGTGGTGACGAACATAGAAGCTGATCATTTAGATGCATATGACGGCGATTTTTCAAAAATGAAAACGGCTTACGTTGAATTTCTGCATAACTTGCCCTTCTACGGTTTAGCCGTGTTATGCGGCGACGACGAAGTAATCCAAGAATTATTGCCTAAAATAGAGCGAAAATATACAACTTACGGTTTGAACAAATCGAATGATTATTTAGCCAAAGATATTTCTTATGGGGTAAACAAATGCATGTTTACTGTAGTAAGAAATAGAGGTGACAACTTACAAGTACAACTGAATGCAACTGGTATTCATAATGTTTTAAACGCAACCGCAGCAATAGCGATTGCAACTGAAGAAGGCATTTCTGACGAACATATCTTAAATGCATTACTTCGTTTTGCAGGAATAGGACGTCGATTCCAAATATTGGGTGACTTTCCTCTTAACCAGCAAACCGAATCAAAAGTGACGTTAGTTGACGACTACGGCCATCATCCAACAGAAGTAGATATGACTATTGCTGCAGCAAGAAGCAATTGGCCAACTCAACGATTAGTGATGGTATATCAACCACACCGATACAGTAGAACGCGTGATTTATATGAAGATTTTGTTGCCGTATTGTCGAAAGTTGACGTGTTGTTATTGTTAGATGTGTACGCGGCTAGTGAAGAGCCTATTGATGGCGTAGATAGTAAGGCATTGTGTCGTTCAATTAGACAAAGAGGCAAGGTTGACCCAGTATATGTTGGTCAACCTAACCGTGTTTATAGTGTTTTACAAGATATGATAAAGGCTGACGACGTAGTGTTCCTTCAAGGCGCAGGAAATGTAGGCAATATTGCGACAGACCTTGCAGAGAATAAGTTTGATTTAGCTTTACTTTCATCCAAGAGTAATCAACAACATACAACTAGCGCCTCATTTGATTCAATACAAAAACATGGAGACAACCATGCTGGATAAAAAACGACTAGCGCCGAGTTTATTTGGCAAGGTAGCAGTTTTGCTAGGCGGCAACTCTGCTGAGCGAGAGGTTAGCTTAGCATCTGGTTCTGAAGTATTATTAGCCCTAAAACAACATGGTATTGATGCTCATCATTTCGACCCAAATGAGCAACACGTAGAAATGCTTCGGGACTTTGATCGAGTATTTATTGCGCTTCATGGAAGGGGAGGGGAAGATGGTGTAATACAAGGCGCGCTTGAATCTCTTGGTATCCCATACACTGGTTCTGGTGTTACAGGCTCTGCAATATCTATTGATAAAATATTAAGTAAATTAATTTGGCATGCTATCGGTTTACCGACTGCAAAATATGTTGTAGTTAATAAAGACACATTTATTGATAGCCAAGCCGAGAATATTTTAGAATCATTAGGTGGCACCGTTATGATTAAGCCAAGCCTAGAAGGCTCTAGTTTAGGGATGGCAAAGGCTAGCGATACAAGTACGTTTATTGACGCCATAAAAAAAGCCTTCAATTTTGACTCTAGAGTGTTGGTAGAAACATTTATTCAGGGACCGGAATATACAGTCAGTATTCTAAATGGCTCCGCCTTGCCTTCAATTTCTATGAAATCTGCAACGGGTTTTTATGACTATCATGCAAAATATCATACTAATACCACTGAATACGCTTGTCCAAGTGGTTTAAGTGATACTGAAGAAAAGCAAATTCAAACTCTGGCGCTAGAGGCTTTTAAGGCAGTTAAAGCAGAAGGTTGGGGTCGAGTAGATATTATGAGAAGTGGCACGGTAGATGCAAAGACTAATCTACCAAATGGACAATTTTATTTATTAGAAAACAACACCATACCAGGAATGACAAATACAAGTTTGGTACCAAAGGCGGCAAAACAAGCTGGGTTATCTTTCACAGAACTAGTTTTAGCTATTTTACAACAAACACTACCGAATAATACGGCCATTGAAAAGTGAGTTAATGTTGTGAATTCTACTAAACAGGTTGTGGCAACTAGCCAAGATACTAGCAAAGAGGAAGAAATTGAAACGACTCCTTTAGCTATTGGCTTACCTGTTTTTATTCTGGTGGTGTTAGGTCTTTGTTATGGGGTTTATTGGATACATGGCTACCTTCAAGATGAGCAGAAATT
>DDIL01000010.1:49107-51855 GCA_002338515.1 Glaciecola sp. UBA1851
CTTGATGTAAATGAAGTACATGAATTAATGGAGTCTCAATCATGGGTTTTTTCCGCTTCAATACGCAAACGATGGCCTAGCCAATTGTTTATTCATATTGAAGAACAAACACCGGTTGCGATTTGGAATGATGATCTACTGCTGAATCAGTTTGGTGAAACATTTGATGGGTTAACTAGCATTATGGGTGATAATATTAGTCCAGTAAAACAGGCTGAATTATCATCCAAGTTAGTACAGCTTTATGGTCCTGGAGGCAGTGAAAAGACTGCGCTTGCAGGGTATACTAATATGCAACGTTTACTCAATGCTAGCGAGCAGGTTATTCAGCAACTTGTATTAAGTGAGCGATTTGCATGGCAGTCGAAACTAAATAATGGCGTTATTCTCAAATTAGGACGCCAAGAATATATAAATAGACTACAAAGGTACATTGATGTGTATCCAATGTTAGTAGAGCAAAATGCCGAAATAGATTATGTGGATTTACGATACGATACCGGATTAGCGGTTGGATTTAAATCTGATAAACAGCCATTAAAAACTAGAGAAAATACCTAATGAGGATGGATTTACATCGTGTCTAAAGCTTTGGATAGAGACTTAATAGTTGGTTTGGACATTGGCACTTGTACAGTGAAAGCAGTATTGGGCGAGATTCTTGATGATGGTGATATTAGCATTGTTGGTGTTGGTAAACACAAATCAAGAGGAATGGAAAAAGGTGGTGTTAACGATTTAGACTTGGTTGTCGACTCTATTAGACATGCCATGAATGAAATGGAATTAATGGCAGATTGTCACGTTTCTAGTGTGTTTATGTCTATAAGTGGTCGGCATGTTCAATGTCAAAATGAAACGGGCATGGTGCCAATCAACAATCAAGAAGTTACTCAGGAAGATGTTGATATGGTTATTCATGCAGCGCGTTCTGTTCCTATGGCAGCAGAACGGAAATTATTGCATGTTTTGCCTCAAGAATTCGTGATTGACGTGCAAGAAGGAATTAAAAATCCAATTGGTATGTCAGGTGTCAGAATGGTAGCTGCGGCGCATATTATCACTTGCGCTGAAGATATGGCTAAAAATTTAATTAAGTGTATAGAAACGTGTGATTTATCAGTAGATCAGACCATTTTTAGTGCGTTAGCTTCAAGTTACGCGGTATTAACCGAAGATGAGAAAGAATTAGGTGTGTGTGTAGCGGATATAGGGGGCGGAACCCTTGATATAGTCGTTTACACAGACGGTGCAATAAGACATACTGCTGTTATACCATTGGCAGGCAACCAAATTACTAGCGATATCGCTAAAATTTTTCGCACTCCAATGAACAATGCAGAACAAATTAAAGTAAACTATGCTTGTGCGTTAAAAGGCATGGTAAGTATGGAAGAGACGATTGATGTGCCAAGCGTAGGCGGTAGACCTGCCAGAGCAATGTCTCGACACACCTTAGCTGAAGTAATCGAGCCTAGGTATCATGAGTTACTTGAGATTGCTTATGACCACATTAAAGCTAGCGGATTAGAAGAACAAATAGCAGCCGGCTTAGTTATTACAGGCGGGACCTCCAAAATGGAAGGTGCTGTCGAATTCGCTGAAGAAATATTTCAAATGCCGGTAAGAGTAGGCAAGCCCCATGGTATTAAGGGTTTAGCTGAGTATGTAGACGATCCTAGTTTTGCAACTGCTATTGGATTGCTACAATACGGTAAACAAAATTCTAATAATAAGAAAGCGTCATCTAGAAATGACGACGAAAGCGTTTTTAAACGCGTCAAGAGCTGGTTTAAAGGTGCATTTTAGGGGGCCTTTAAGCGCTAAAACAATAACGAGTCTGTTGTGCTCAGACTCAACGGTATCGGAGAATGATCATGTTCGAACTGATGGAACCGCCTTCTGACGAAGCGGTAATAAAAGTAGTAGGTGTTGGTGGTGGTGGTGGAAACGCTGTCGAATATATGGTGACACAAACCATTGAAGGCGTCGATTTCATTGCAATGAATACAGATGCTCAGGCATTAAAAAAATCAACCGCCACAGTTAAAATTCAAATTGGAACTGAGCTGACAAAAGGCTTAGGTGCCGGTGCTGATCCAAACGTGGGGCGTGAAGCTGCGCACGAAGATCGCGAAAAAATCCGTCAATCGCTTGAAGGCGCTGATATGGTTTTTATTACAGCTGGTATGGGGGGCGGTACTGGAACAGGCGCTGCGCCAGAAGTAGCTAAGTTAGCAAAAGACATGGGGATTCTTACCGTGGCTGTTGTAACGAAGCCATTTCCATTTGAGGGCAAAAAACGTTTAGATTTTGCTAATCAAGGCATTACCGAGTTATCTAAGTATGTCGATTCTTTAATTACTATTCCGAATGAAAAGTTACTTAAAGTGATGGGTAAAGGCACGCCCTTACTGCAAGCTTTTAGTGCTGCGAATGACGTATTGAAAGGGTCTGTTCAAGGTATAGCCGAGCTAATTACTCGTACTGGTTTAGTTAACGTTGACTTTGCTGATGTCAAAACAGTTATGTCAGAAATGGGCACGGCTATGATGGGTAGTGGGTCTGGTAAAGGCGAAGACAGAGCAGAAGAAGCGGCGGAAGCTGCTATTGCATGTCCATTACTTGAAGACATCGACTTGTCTGGCGCTAGAGGTATTTTGGTTAACATTACTGCTGGACTAGACTTTGCAATTGATGAATATGAAGTAATTGGTAATGCAGTTAAAGCGTTTGCTTCAGAGAACG
>DDIL01000010.1:52057-52652 GCA_002338515.1 Glaciecola sp. UBA1851
AAGCGTTTGCTTCAGAGAACGCCACCGTAGTAGTAGGAACGGTTATTGATCCTGAACTCGAAGATGAAATTAGAGTGACTGTTGTTGCTACAGGTATTGGTGCTGATCGTAAGCCTGATATTTCTTTAGTAAAAGGTGAAACTAACGTCCCAACAAGAGAGCCTTCTCAAACGCATGAGAAAAGATCGAGCGCTTCAGTTGAAGGCAATCAGGCTATGAAAATAGATGAAGAGCAGTCTGGTGAGCTAGAGTATTTAGATATACCTGCTTTCTTGCGACGTCAGGCTGATTAGTTAAATTATGAAAATATTAAAACAATGTAGTTTTGACTAGAGATTTGTTTCAAGTCAAAACTGCTAAGTTTTTTATTTTGCATTTTCAGGTTCTAAGCTCTAGTGGTCTGAACAGTTGATTTTTCGTTCAAAAAAGCTTGCAAACTAAAATTCCTTTGACAAACAAGGGTTTTTAAACTATTCTCTCGCGCTACTATGGCAGACACAATACTATAATGTTAAAACAACGAACGTTAAAAAATTCAATTACAGAAACCGGAATAGGGTTGCATAAAGGTCGTAAAGTCACTATGACCTTACTT
>DDIL01000028.1:0-27938 GCA_002338515.1 Glaciecola sp. UBA1851
GACCTTCTGGCGTTTCAATTGGGCATACACGACCATAGTGAGTTGGATGTACGTCACGTACTTCAAATCCAGCTCTTTCACGCGTCAAACCACCTGGGCCCAATGCTGAAATACGACGTTTATGCGTTACTTCAGATAATGGGTTATTTTGATCCATAAACTGAGATAACTGACTTGAACCAAAGAACTCTTTAACAGCAGCGGATATTGGCTTAGCGTTAATTAGGTCTTGAGGCATAATTGCATCTAGGTCACCTAACGATAAACGCTCTTTGACTGCACGTTCTACACGCACCAAACCAACTCTAAATTGGTTTTCAGCCATTTCACCAACAGAACGTATACGACGATTACCTAAATGGTCAATATCATCTACTTCATCTTTACCATCACGAATCGTAATTAACTGATTCATAACTGCAACGATGTCTGCTTTGTCTAATGTACCTGCGCCGGTTGAAACATCACGTCCTAAACGACGGTTAAATTTCATTCTACCAACAGCAGATAAGTCGTAACGATCTTCAGAGAAGAATAAGTTATCAAACAGGTTTTCTGCCGCATCTTTAGTAGGCGGCTCACCTGGGCGCATCATTCTGTAGATTTCTACAAGCGCTTCAAGTCTATTGTTTGATGGGTCGACTTTTATTGTGTCTGAGATATATGAACCATGATCAAGTTCATTAATATATAAGGTACTAAATTCTTTAATACCTGCGTCACTAAGTGCTGTTAATAACTCAAGAGTAATTTCTTGGTTAGCATCAGCAACGACTTCGCCGGTATTTTCATCTATATAGGTCTTATCTATTATTTTGCCTACAAGATATTCAGCTGGAACAACTAATTCAGTTACTTTTGCTTTTTGCAACGAACGAGTATGGCGAGCAGAAATTCTTCGGCCTTGTTCAACTAATACTTCACCGTTTTGATCTAATATATCAAATTGAGCAGTTTCGCCGCGTAATCGATCTGGTACTACATCCATCATGTAGTGCTCGCCATCAATTCTCACAGCATCTTTGTCGAAGAAGTTTTCTAAAATTTCTTCAGTGCCCATATCTAATGCACGCAATATGATTGTCGCAGGAAGCTTGCGGCGACGATCTATACGCACAAATAAATTATCTTTTGGATCAAATTCAAAGTCTAACCAAGAACCACGGTAAGGAATAACTCTTGCGTTATATAACACTTTACCGGATGAGTGAGTTTTACCTTTATCATGATCAAAAAACACGCCTGGCGAACGGTGCAACTGAGAAACAATAACACGCTCTGTGCCATTGATTACAAAAGTTCCGTTTTCAGTCATTAATGGTATTTCACCCATGTAGACTTCTTGTTCTTTTATATCTTTTACAGTGCCAGGAGCCGCTTCCTTATCAAACAAGACAAGTCGTAACTTGACTCGCAAAGGTGCAGAGTAGGTAACACCCCTAATTTGACATTCTTTAACATCAAATACAGGTTCGCCTAATCGATAAGCCACATACTGTAGCTCTGAATTTCCTGAATAGCTTTTTATTGGAAATACCGAACGAAAAGCAGACTCTAGACCATATTGGCCATCAGGGTCTTGTTCGATAAATTTCTTAAATGAATCCAGTTGTATTGAAAGAAGGTATGGAATTTCCAGTACCTGTGGACGCTTGCCAAAATCCTTACGGATACGTTTTTTTTCACTATAAGAGTAAACCATGGGTTCCTCAGTCGACTGATTTTAGACCCAACCTGCTACGCGACCGTCGGGTGGACGATTTTGTATGCGTAACAAACTTCCAGTACCCTTTTACTGCTCGGGTTAATTAATTAGTTTAGACTGAAAACAGTGATTTAGATAAATAATTTATCTAAATTTCAGATAAATACATTAAAAAACTACAAAAAACCACAATTTTACAGATATAACTAAACAAACAATAACATGAGAGCGGAATATCACAAATAAAGGGCGAAAAATTTGTGTATTCTTGGCGCTAATTTTTATTAACACATAGCGCAAAAAGGCTGATGGTCAAAAACCATCAGCCCAGACCTTAAAAAAGGTCAGTAATTAGTAAAATACTAATTACTTAACTTCAACTTCAGCACCAGCTTCTTCAAGCTTAGCTTTAAGTTCTTCTGCTTCTTCTTTAGATACAGCTTCTTTTATTGCTTTAGGTGCAGATTCAACTACTTCTTTAGCTTCTTTCAAGCCAAGACCAGTTGCGCCACGAACAGCTTTAATAACTGCAACTTTGTTACCACCGAAAGAAGTAAGAACTACGTCGAATTCTGTTTGCTCTTCCGCTGCTTCAGCTGCTGCTGCTGGACCTGCTGCTACAGCAACTGCCGCAGTAGCTTCTACGCCGAATTTTTCTTCAGCTGCTTCAATCAACTCTACCAATTCCATAACTGGCATTTCAGCGATTGCGTTTAATATATCATCTTTTGTTAGAGCCATTTCTCTAAACTCCTGGGTATAATGTTAAAAATTCAAATTGCCAAAGACGCCAATTATTTGGTGTCTTTGATCGCCGCCAATACACGTGCAAACTTAGTAGGTACTTCGTTAATTGTTTGAACGAATTTACCAACCGGTGCTTTAAAGGTAGCAAGTAGTTTCGCTAATGCTTCGTCACGAGTAGGTAATGAAGCCACAGCATCCAACTTCTCTGGACCCAATAAACCACTACCAATCGATAACGCAGTCACATTTAATTTATCATTTCCTTTCGCATAGTCTTTAAACAAGCGTGCTGCACCGCCAGGTGCATCAATAGAAAAGGCATAAATTAGAGGACCGGTCAAAGCTTCATCGATGTCTGAAAACTTACTTTCGGCAAGAGCGCGTTTCGCAAGGGTATTTCTAATAACTTTTAAATACACACCTTGTTCGCGAGCTTTTACACGTAGTTCAGTAAGTTCACCTACTTCCATACCACGGTATTCAGCGACGGCAACAGATAGAGCACGAGATGCGACTTCGGAAATTTCCGCTACGATCTCTTTTTTTGCTGCTAAGCCTAGTGCCACTGAGTTCACCTCTTTTATTTCTGACTAGTCATTCAAATAACAAATCATAGTCAGGATTACAGATTGATATTAAAAATTAACTGCTTAACTAATAATACCGCTCTACGGTGTTCATTTCCCAGAGAGTCTGGGTTGAATTCACCATCTGCGCAGGTACGTATTAAGTTATACATGTAGTAAAAGCTCTCTTAATTCTTTTACTGTATATCGCCTGCGGTCTTGGACGGGAGTTATATGCTTATTTAATTTAAATAATCACTAACTCCAACCCACAACCTTTTTACAAGAGAAGTAAGTTTAGAGCGCCTTAAACCTGAGTTAAAGTACTCTGGTCTACTACAACACCCGCACCCATAGTAGTGCTTAAACTTACTTTTTTGATATATGTACCTTTAGCTGACGAAGGCTTAGCTTTACGCAATGCTTCCATTAGAGCTTCTAGGTTTTCTTTTATTGCATTTGGTTCGAATGCAATTTTACCGATGCTTGCATGGATGATACCGTTTTTATCGTTACGATATCTTACCTGACCTGCTTTAGCATTTTTCACTGCAGTAGCAACATCTGGAGTAACAGTACCGGTTTTAGGGTTAGGCATTAGTCCACGAGGACCTAAGATTTGACCTAATTGCCCTACTACGCGCATAGCGTCAGGACTTGCAACCACAACGTCAAAATTCATTTCGCCTTTTTTGACTTGGTCAGCTAAGTCTTCCATACCAACAATATCAGCACCTGCTTCTTTTGCAGCATCTGCATTAGCGCCTTGAGTAAATACTGCAACACGCACTTCTTTACCTGTTCCGTTAGGTAGCACAGTTGCGCCACGCACGTTTTGGTCAGATTTACGAGCATCAATACCAAGGTTGACTGCTACATCGATACTTTCAGGGAACTTAGCAGTCGCGAACTCTTTTAAAAGAGCAACCGCTTCATCAAATTCATATTCTTTTACTGGATCTACTTTTTCAGCAATGGCGCGAGCGCGTTTTGATAATTTAGCCATTTTCTATCCCTCTACCTTCAAGCCCATACTACGAGCACTACCCGCAATAGTGTTCACGGCTGCATCCATATCGGCTGCAGTAAGATCTGGTTCTTTCACTTTCGCAATTTCTTCAAGTTGCGCTCTAGTAACTGTTCCTACTTTTTCAGTATTTGGACGACCAGAACCGCTTTTTATTCCCGCAGCTTTCTTCAACAAATAAGATGCAGGCGGCGTTTTTGTTTCAAAAGTAAATGAACGGTCTTCATATACAGTGATAACAACTGGAACTGGAGCACCTTTTTCAAGCGACTCAGTTTTAGCGTTAAAAGCTTTACAGAATTCCATGATATTTACACCATGTTGACCTAGTGCAGGACCAACCGGTGGACTTGGGTTTGCTGAACCAGCAGCAACTTGTAGCTTGATTAAGCCAGAGACTTTCTTTGCCATTGTTTTTAAACTCTCTAATTGTGGGTATAACGCCTTGAAGATGCTAGAGAATATCTTCTCGAACGGCTTCCCATACGTAAAAAAGGGCGCAAATTATATTCTTTGTACACAGATTATGCAACAGATAATACCAAATTATTGTAAATAAAAAGGAGGGCCCTACAAACACGGTGTTTTCAACTGTACCTGCAGGTACAGTTGAAAACTTCCTAAAGCCTGAAAACAAAGACATGCTAATCGATATTCTTACTTATCACGTTGTATCCGGTAAGATAATGGCGAGTGATGTGGTAAAAGTTGAATCTGCACAAAGTTTGATGGGCCAAAGCATTAAAGTAAACGTGACAGGCGGAAAAGTGATGGTGAATAATGCAAGTGTTGTCGCTACTGATGTTGCTGCCAGTAATGGCGCTATTCATGTCATTGATGCTGTTATCATGTCTAAACAATAACATCGTTGTTAATTTAAAAATGTAGCATCCATGAGCGAAACCGTTAATGTGATTGACAAAAAAACGGCCCATCAGAGCCGTTTTTTTGTTTCAAAGTAGTTAGCAAAAACTAGCCTTTTTCAACTTGACCAAACTCAAGCTCAACAGGAGTGGAACGGCCAAATATAAGCACCGATACTTTTAAGCGACTTTTCTCGTAGTCTACTTCTTCGACTACACCATTGAAATCAGCAAATGGCCCGTCGGTTACGCGCACAACTTCGCCCGGCTCAAACAATGTTTTAGGTTTAGGCTTATCAACCGATTCTTCTAACCTGTTTAAGATAGCATCTGCTTCTTTTTGTGTAATTGGCATAGGCCTGTCTGATGTGCCGCCAATAAAACCTAATACTCTAGGTATGCTCTTGACTAAATGCCAAGATTCTTCATTCATTTCCATTTCAACTAGTACGTAGCCAGGAAAAAACTTTCTCTCAGACTTACGTTTTTGACCCGCTCGCATTTCGACTACTTCTTCAGTAGGAACGAGTATTTCCCCAAAGTAATCTTCCATGGCATGCATTTTTATATATTCTTCTAGTGTTTTCTTAACGCGCGCTTCATATTGCGAAAACGCTTGTACTACATACCACTTTTTATCTGCCATGTTTTACACTCCAATGCCGGTTACTAGTCCAACTACCCATACTATAATCATGTCTATAAAATAAAGCATGACGCCAACTAACGCAGTTGCAGCTAAAATGATAAGTGTCATTCTAACGACCTCTTGGCGAGTTGGCCAAACTACTTTTCTTACCTCAATGCGAGCGTCTTTTGCGAATAACAAAAAAGTTTGCCCTTTCAAAGTAGTTGCTGCGATTGCTCCAGCAATAACTACAATTACAACCGCACCGAGTGCACGATATAGTACAGATACTTCTTCATAGCTGGTATAGCCATATATTAAGCCGCCTAACAGGCCAAATACCAATATCCATTTAACCATATCTAATGGATTAGATGCGTTTTCTGCCTTATCACTCATTAGTGTTACCTATTAAACATAGCACACAGGCTGAATTACCTATGCGCCACTAAAAACTTCGTTGAATGGCAGGGGCGGAGGGACTCGAACCCCCAACCGTCGGTTTTGGAGACCGCTGTTCTACCAATTAGAACTACACCCCTTTCGTACTATAATGCTCATTTGGACCATTAGTATTAATTCAACAGTTACACTACCCTTGTGAAGTGTCAATTTAGTGGGAATCGTCAGCGTCATAAGGGAGGGACGCGTATTATACTTACCAAGCGCAATCTTACAAGCAAAATAAATGCAAACTTGTATGTTTTATTAAATTGAAACACTGAATTTTCAAATTTACTTCACCATTAGTAAATCAAATAGATGTCAACATGTATATATTTTGCTTTAAGTTAAAATATAGCTTAATTTAAAGTCACTACTTAATATTTTAGATTTGATTTTTTCCAGCTTGTTAGACAGACGACACATATAAATGTCAGTTTTTGTAGTAGTGAATAAAGAAAATTTAAATGTAATTCTAAAAACGAATTAAAAGAAGTTTAATAATGAATGATTCTGCGCATATTCCCTTGACCGACTATACAACCTTTTCACAAGACACCATGATTGAAAAGTCTCAAAAGTTTTATGAGCACATGAAAACTAGACATAGCATTCGTTCTTTTAGTAGTAAGCCGGTCGCAAAAGAAATAATAGAAAACGCTTTATTAGCGGCAGGTACATCACCAAGTGGGGCTAATCACCAACCTTGGCACTTTGTAGCAATATCATCGAACGAAGTGAAACAAAAAGTGCGACAGAAAGCTGAAGAACATGAGCAAAAATTCTATTCAGGGAAAACATCTAAAGAATGGTTAGATGCACTTAAGCCATTGGGAACGGATGCCAACAAACCCTACTTAGAAATCGCACCTTGGCTTATTGCCGTCTTCAGCCAGAAAACAGGGGGAATCGATGAAGGTCAAAAGAAACAAAATTATTACATTCATGAGTCTGTAGGTATAGCAACGGGCATGCTTATTACCGCTTTACATACTGCTGGGCTTGCTACCTTAACTCACACACCAAAACCCATGACGTTCCTAAGTGAAATATGCAATAGACCAGATAATGAAAGGCCTTACATGCTCATAATAGCTGGGCACCCTGCTAGTAATGCAACTATTCCAGCTCATGCCATAAAGAAAAAGCCGTTATCCAGTATATCTACATTTTTATAGCTAAGAAATTACTAAAGAGGATTATCCACTTGTTTCTGAACAATGTAACTCTATGTAATCAGCTTCTGTATTTCGTCTTGTTGAAAATTTGTCATCAAAATTACGTAGTAGGTGTAAAGCTTCATCCCAGCTTTGTTCAGTCACACACCGCCAAAATAATGGATGTTTTTCGTGAATCCCACTGTATTGAAGTTCAAGAGATGCAATAACGGTTTGCCAAGCACTAGGGATATGGTGCAGAGAATTACCTGAATCTTTTCTATAAATACGTGTTAGTGGCTCAAGCTTTTGTTGATGAGCACTTTTCATTAAAATTTCAGCTTCATTTTCGGATAATCGCAACGGGAATTCTTTTAGGTATGCTTTAGCTTCATCTCCTTTTTTACCGATGTATGGATAAAGCTTGCCAGTAAGAATTGGGTTTATATTAAGTGCTCGAAGCTTTTCCACAGTATAACTGCCGAGTTCAATACCACTTGCTATTCGCACACCGGTGGGTTCGTTACCACTATCAATAATATACCCTGATAATAATAAGCCACCTTCCAATTCTTTTAAAAAATTGAAATCAATTGCTAATTTAGACATACTGCTGTTAACCATTTCACCTCCTAATGAAATTAAAGTTCCTTCTTAATACACTATAAGCATAGTACAGATAACATATTTTTAAAATGTATATTTTTTGGTCAAAAACGCATTTTGTTTATCTTAGTTTACACCAATAAAACCACCTGTTTGATGCGCCCATAATTTAGCATAAATCCCATTCTGATTAAGTAGTTCACTATGACTACCTGATTCAACAATTTTACCTTTATCAAGTACAAATAGCCGGTCCATTTGAGCAATTGTTGACAGCCTATGTGCAATAGCTAAAACTGTTTTCTGCTCCATGATTTTAGTCAATCCTTCTTGAATAGCTGCTTCCACTTCTGAATCTAGTGCCGATGTCGCTTCGTCCAATATTAGAATTGGCGCGTCTTTTAGCATCACTCGTGCAATTGCAATTCGTTGTCGCTGACCACCTGATAATTTTACTCCTCGCTCACCTACATGCGCGTCATACCCTGTTCTACCTTTCGCATCACTTAGATTTAATATGAAGTCATGTGCCTCGGCTTGTTTAGCAGCATTAATCATCTGCTCTTCCGTTGCGTCAATTCGGCCGTAAATTATATTGTCGCGCACCGAGCGGTGCATTAATGATGTATCTTGAGTCACCATACTAATGTTGGCTCGTAAGCTTTCTTGAGAAACATCCGTAATGTCATATCCATCAATTTTTATTGAGCCGGATTGAATATCATAAAAACGCAACAGTAAATTGACCAAGGTTGATTTACCCGCTCCAGAACGCCCTACTAAGCCAACTTTCTCACCTGCTTTAATATTAAAATTTAGCGCATTAAACACATCAATGGCACGGTTCTTTTTAGCAGTATATGCAAACTCAACATCGTTAAAAATAATATTGCCACCGGATACATTTAGTTTGTTTGCATCTTTTTTATCCTGAATTGTTGCGGGAATTGCCAGCGTATCCATGCCATCTTGCACGGTACCTATATTCTCAAACAATGACGACACTTCCCACATAATCCATTGTGACATACCATTTAGACGTAAGCTTAAACTCACGGCAATAGCAATATCGCCAGGGCTTACTTTGCCATGTGTCCACAAATAAATAGCTAAAGCAGATATTCCAAACACTAAGAATGAATTAATCCCCCAAACAAGCGCTTGCAAAACCGTGACCAGGCGCATTTGAGGGTAAACAGTTTGAAGAAAACCATTCATCCCTTCTTTCGCATATGTTTCTTCACGAGCATGATGTGAAAATAATTTCACCGTCATAATGTTAGTGTAACTATCAACTATTCGACCAGTCATAATTGAGCGAGCATCAGCTTGCTTCTGGGAAACTTGCTTCAGCTTAGGGAGCATTACTTTTAGTATGATTGAATAAACAATTAACCATATAAATAATGGGACAGCTAGTCGCCAATCCGTAGAGAAAACAAGAGCCACCGCTGAGATGAAATATACACAGATATATACCGCTAAATTCATAATTTTAGTGACGGTTTCTCTGACTGACAAAGCAGTTTGCATGACCTTGGTTGCTACTCTCCCGGCAAATTCATCTTGATAGAAAGTGAGGCTTTGCGTTAATAGATAACGATGCGCAAGCCACCTGATTCGCATAGGGTAATTACCAAGAATAGACTGGTGAGTAAGTAGCGATTCGATGATCACTAAACCAGGCAAGGCAACTAACACCAAAACTGCCATAAAGATGAGTGTAGTTTTCTCTTCTTGTATAAATGTTTCTGGATTTCTAGTTGCAAACCAGTCAACTAACTGGCCCATAAAACCGAACAAGCTGACTTCTAGAATAGCAACTAAAGCGCTTAAAATTGATACCATTATTAGAACATGCCACATGCCCTTAGAATAGTATCGACAAAATGCAAAAAGCGTTTTAGGGGGTGGCTCTGGTGCGTGTTTTGGAAAGGGTTCGGTTAGGCGCTCAAAAAATGAAAACATAAAACTCTTTTTTGTTAAATTATTTATATCGAATTCTTAGTTGGATTATACGCAAGTTAAAAAATTAAAGCACAAACGAAAAAGACGAAATAGAAAGAAACATTCTACTTCGCCTAAGCTTGTTTGAAGCTAACTAATTTAAAGGCCGTAATTTCAGGCAAATTTGATAGCAAGCATGCCTAACCAGTATGCACTAATTGCAAACTGGACTAAGAATAGTACAAACCTAATGCTAATGGCGGCATTTACTGTTGAAAACATATGCACAGCAGATTGCAGTATTCTTGCGCCTAACATGACGTAAGCCAAGCCATTTGTAATTGCCATAGAGTCTGAGGCAATAGCAAGCAACATAGGGCCAACAACAAACACTGCAGATTCATAGCAATTAGCATGCGCCCGAGTTAAACGTTGACCAAATTCGCTAACATCAGAACCACTTGCATCAAACTTTAATGAAGTACGTTTGTTAATTTTACTCCATATGGTTCGGTAACTAGCTAAAGCTAACAGTAATATCAATACCCAAGCAACGTAACCTATTACCGCAAAAATTGTATCATTCATATGCATTTCCTTTAATTATTGTACTTATATAGAAAAGCCGTTCACGATTTTTCTTTCAAAATTATTTTCATTTGTCACTATACACGACCACCAGCAATTCGCTATGTATTCACTTATTCAGTAACATATAATTAAGTACCGATTTATAACAGGCTTGAAGAGAATTAAGTGACATCATCTGACTATAGCTACTTAGTAAAAAATGTTTTTCGAAATTGTACAGTTGAAAAAATAGAAGTAGTACAATCGTTATGGAGTGGATACGGTGAAATTAGCCGGTTTAAAGTCACGAATAACCAAACCAATCCATTTTTTTGTATATTAAAGTACGTGGATTTAACGAAACAGGCTGATCACCCTAGAGGTTGGAGCGGAGAATTTGCTCATACCCGAAAATTAAATTCATATATTAATGAGCTAAATTTTTATCAAGAATGCGCTGGTTCACCTAAAAATCTAGGTAGAATACCCAAACTTTTTGCCTCACAGTGCAAACATAATTTCATATGGCTACTGATGGAAGATTTAGACCATCAAGGCTTTCAGTACCGCATAGAACCTTCAGTTTTATATACAAATGATGATAATACATTTACTGCAGTGCAAACATCACAACTAAGCCCTTACAATATAAAGCTCAATACTAGCAACTATTTAGAAATAATCCGTTTAACTATAAAGTGGTTAGCTGTTTTGCATGCTGATTACACTAACCACATTCCTGAATCTTTAAACATGAAAGGTACATACTGGCATTTAGCTACTAGGCCCGACGAATTAAACCAAATGCCCAATAGTAAACTGAAACGCACTGCATCCATTATTGACTCAAAACTTAACGACGCAACGTTTCAAACGCTTTTGCACGGCGATGCCAAGATAGCGAATTTTTGTTTTTCTGAACTACACAGTAAAAGTGAGCAAACACATGGCAAGGTTGCTGCAGTTGACTTCCAGTATGTAGGTAAAGGAGTGGGTGTGAAAGACTTAATATACTTCTTAGGAAGTTGTTTTGATGAGAGTAAATTGTTTATTTACGCGAATGAATTAATTGAATGTTACTTTGAAGAGTTAAAAATAAATTTACAAAACAAATCACCATTGTCAAAAACAGAGATCCAGTTATTAGAAAAAGAATGGCGCTACTTAATATGTTTTGCTTGGGCAGACTTTGAACGTTTTTTGCAAGGGTGGGCGCCGAGGCACCCGAAACTGAATGGTTATTCAGGCTTGCAAACAAAAGAAGCTTTAAAACAAATCTAAGCTACCACTTAAATATTAATTAACTCACTCTTAATCACTGGGTTATTGTGCAATGTTTTGTGAACAGGACATTTATCCGCTATTTGCAATAACTTCAGTTTTTGTTCGTCAGACAATTTTCCAACTAATGTGATTTTTCTAGTAATGGCTTCAATATTTTCGCCCTTTTCACAGTCAGTGCAATCTTCGTGATAGTCTCTTGTGTGGGCCAGTTCAACTTTTACATGCTCCAATGGTAACTTTTTCAACGAAGCATACATACGCAGCGTCATAGAGGTACATGCACCAACAGCGGCAAGTAAATGGTCGTAAGGGTCTGGACCTAAATTAGCACCTCCAACTTTAATTGGTTCGTCTGCCAACCAAGTATGGTCACGGGTACTAACATGCTGAGTGAATTTATGATCTTTTTCTTCCACTAAAACATTGCCAGACGTCAATGTAGCCTGATAGCCATCGATATCATAATCAACATACCTATCTGCCCAGCTTGATATAACGTTTGCAACATAGCTTGCATCTTGTTTGTTACTGAGTAAATGGTCAGCCCCATCTAAGCTAATAAAGCTTTTCGGATGCTTAGCCGCCATGTATATTTTTTCTGCTTCAGAAATATTAACGGTTGTATCTACAGGCGAATGCATCACTAATAATGCCTGTTTCAACTTGCCTATATGATGTTTGTCGTATTGCTCGATATCATCCAAAAATTGTTTTTTAATCGTAAACTCTCTACCTGCTAGGCTCACTGTCGCTTTACCATTCTGTTTTATTTCATCTAAATGAGCAGAGAAATTATGTGCAACATGCTTTGCATCAGAGGGCGCGCCAATAGTAACAAGTGCCGCCGCTTCAGGAATGAATTGCGCAGCCGCCAGCACTGCAGCACCACCCAAACTATGCCCTATTAGTAACTGAGGAGCCTTATAAACATTACGAAGATGGTCGGCGGCGGCAATCAAATCTTGGATGTTAGAAGAAAAGTTACTATTAGCAAAATCTCCATCACTATTTCCTAGTCCTGTAAAGTCAAAACGAAGTACCGCTATGCCCTGTTGTTTTAAACTTTTAGAAATTCTTGAAGCTGCAGCAATATCTTTTCCACAAGTAAAGCAATGGGCAAACAAAGCAAAAAACTTAACCTCGCTAGAGGGTAGCTCTAATTGACCAGATAATTCTATTTTACCGCTTTGAAAGGTTAGTTTTTGCTGCATTTATTGTTTCCTTATATAATTTCGACTGTTAACAGGCCCTAATATAACCATTGCAACATGAGACCAAAAGTTAGACGATTTGCTTTCAAATTATCTGTAATAACTAAGCAACTAACAGAGATACAATATCATCTGTAAAAACTTCCTATAATTTTAGTCTCATTTGAATTATTCAGTCCTTTCTAATCAGCAAAATTATTTCACTCAATGAGCGAATTAGTTCATAGGTTTCACAAACCTTAAAGTCATGCGGTCAGACTCTCCTATCTCTTGATTTTGCTTACTCTTTTCAGCAATAGGTGTTCCTGCTTGCAAAGACCACACACCACGCTCCCAATTAGCTGTATCTTTTGGGTTAGCATTAATTTCACTTGTAGCGTCAAGTTTAAATCCGGCAGTCTCCACCATATCGATAATAAAGCTTTGTTTTACGTAACCACGAATAGTTTCAGTTGGGTCTGTTTTAAAATCTTCCTTCTCACGATGCTGCACAATACCCAGCACACCACCTGGCTTTAATACAATAAATGCTTCTTCCAATAATTCATTTGCACCACCCCGCGCAATGCGACCATGCATCCCACGAATAACTAAAACAGCATCAACACTATTAGGTGCAGCGAATGGAACAGCATTTCCTAGAAAGCGAGCGGTTGCATTTGCACCGAACAAACCGGTTTGATGATCAATAAAGCTTTCACGCCACTGCATACTTCTTTCAAAGCGCTCACCAGCAGAAGGCAAGGCATTGAGGCCTATATATTTTCCTTTTTCTGCTGTAAGCGGCGCTAATATGCGTGTATACCATCCACTTGATGGGCCTACTTCGGCAACAGTCATCGTAGGCTTTATTCCGAAAAACATAAGTGTTTCAGTTGGATTGCGGAACTGGTCTCTCTCTTTATCTTTTTCTGTTCTAAAGGAGTTATTAGTCACTGCATTTTCAATAGCAGTTTTTGCACCACCATGATGGTCTGCATATGTAACACTTGCACTAAGCAAAAGAAGAATGCTTGTAGTACTTAGTATTAATAATTTAAACATGTTGTCGTTTCCTTGATTGAATTTTAGTAATAGGTTTAGTAACGTTGTATTCCTAACGTTAATACTGAATTCGCTTAGATTTGGATGCGGCAAATTCAGTTGGATACTTGATACAAGTTTTAAATTATTCTAAACAAAGCGAGAGTTTCTTTGCCATGGAAGCAAGTTTAAAGACAATAGAGAGCGATTAAAGTTAATAAACTATTTCATGATTTTAATCGTTTATAGATTATTGATTTGAACTACTGTTAAGCTACTTAGATTTGATTTGGATCTGTTTGATCTGTGCTGTATAAATTGAATAATTGGAATATTGTACTGGTATACCCGATAAATTGTAGTTCGTGAAAGTGTTAAGTTGATTAAAAGTGTAATCGTGTTGTTTAGAATATAAATCAGTAGGGAAATTGAAAGTAATGATAAGAACTATTAGTACCACTTGGTTTTTAATAATTATTTGTTCTTTGGTAATCCCCTATAAAACATTTGCACAAGTTGCTGAAACTAATGTTGACGCCGAAAGCTTAAATATCCATGCAACACCAAGAGATACTCAAAAACAAATATTAAAATCATTAGCAGAGCAATCATCTGATTCACTTGCAACAAACTTTGATACGCGCCCAAATAACCTTTTAACCAAAAAACAAATAAACTCTGTAATAGAAAGATTCCCCGCATTACTCGACAAGCATGGCAGTATTCTGCCTACAGGCGTATTATCTAATGACGAAATAGGTTCCAAAGAAACGAATATACCTGAGAATATGGAAGTGTTGGGCCAAATTAGGATAAATAACCAATCTATTAATCTAATTTTAGAGCGAGTTGAGCTGGCATCAGGCGAGAAAAAATGGTTAATTTCTAGACAAACAATTTTTGACTTATATCCTCTTGCTAGTGTCACTGATTCCCCTTTTGTCAATCAGCTTTTACCAAAAATACTAACTGAAAACATTTACAGAGGTGCGCCAGTTGGTCAATGGGTTGCAATAATCGCCGTTTCTATTTTTTGTATTATTGCTTCGTATTTTATTGGTTCAGGAATACGATTCTTTGTAAAGCGTCACAAACAAAATCATCCTACGTCCTCAAAATCAGATTTTATACTTGTTTTAGCCACGCCCTTGGGTCTAATTTTTGGGGTGTTTCTATTTATCTGGTTGGCACGTTACTTAGAAATTTCTATATTGATCAGGCAAGACTTTAGCTTTTTCACAGTGAGCATTTTATGGCTTGCGCTTTTCATTTTTATATGGTCGTTAATGGATCTGATTTCATCCAAGACTGAGCAGGTGTTCAGAACTAATAACCGTGCAGGTAGCTTATCCCTAATTATATTTTTAAGGGCAAGTATAAAAGTTATTCTTGTATTATTTGGCTTTATAATAATATTGGATAGCAATGGAGTGGATGTTACTACGGGCTTAGCAGCGCTCGGCATTGGAGGTATTGCCCTTGCTCTAGGTGCTCAAAAAGCTATTGAAAACGTGGTTGGAAGTATTATTATAGTTGTCGATCAGCCATTTAGAGTTGGCGATTTTTGTCAAATAGGCACAATGAAGGGAACGATTGAAAATATAGGCTTACGCTCAACAAGGATCCGCACGCTTTCCGACACTTTAGTTACCTTTCCAAATGGCGTTCTATCGTCTGAACAAATTGAAAACTACACAATGCGCAAAAAGTATTTATTGCGCACTACGCTTAATTTACGATACGAGACAACTACTGACGATCTCCAGATTATCATAAAGGAAGCCAAACAAACACTTGAAACATACAAGTTCATCGAAAAAAACGACCTAAGAGTGCGCTTCATTGGCTATGGGGCAACATCATTAGACATCGAGCTATTTGCATATATAAAAGCTAAAACATTCGCAGATTTTTTGGAAAAGCAAGAACAAGCACTCCTCAGTATTGGACACGTAATTGAGTCAAATAACAGTAGTTTTGCTTTCCCATCCCAAACACTTTACTTCACAAAGGATACTTACAATAAAGTAGACAATAATATCAAGGAAAAAAATGACATATAAGAACCATGCTAATAAATATCTATCATGCTTATTAGTTAGTCTAAGCATTCCAGTAAGCGCTATTGTCCCTATAAACGATAAAATTATTCCTGAGCAAGGGATGAGCGGTAAGTTTGGTTTTGAATTAAATGGTCAGTCTGGTAACAAAGATGAGCAAGAATATGGAGTAGATGGATTGTTACGCTATCGACAAGGTGAAAACTTATTTGTGTTTCTTGGCGACTTAACTTATTCAGAAACCAACGATGTTCGTGACGAAGACGAATTATTTCTGCATGCTAGATGGGTTGGAATAAACAAAATTTCTGATTTTATTGACCCAGAAATATTTATCCAATACCAATATGATGACTTCGCTGACATATCTGACAGAGAACTGGTTGGCGGGAATATTAGGTGGAGAAACGAAGTAGAAGGCCATCAACTTCATAGTCAATTAATATTGGCGGCTGGATTGTTTTTTGAAACTGAAACATCGGTAATAACTAACATTACTGATGATACAGTTAGAGTAAACCTATATGGTCGATATCTTTATGAAAACAAAAGTGAATTCCCATACATGTTATCATTATCAACCTACATACAGCCTGCAACTGACGACGTGAGTGATGTTAGGGTATTAGCACTAGGAGCCCTAGAATATCCAATTCGCCCCAACCTATCTGTCGCATTTGAAGTCGAAGTAAAGCATAACTCTACGCCCTTTGATGACGTTGAGAAAACAGACATTGAATACGGAGTATCATTAAATTACTCATTTTAGATTTAAACATTTACCAAAGAGGACTCTCCTCATTAGCGCAGTCAAAAAAAATTTGAAGATTCGATGTAATTTACAGGAAATTTGGTTATTTATTGTTTGATTCAAAAATCCTGCCGATAACTTAATTCTAATTAATGGGTTTTAAAACACAAAGATTACTATTAACAAATAGTGAGCTACATAAGTACAGGCAATGTCAATATTTTATGGTTACAGAGGCATTTAAAGAACGCTTCAAAAGAGCGGATTTTCTTGTTCGCTCTACGTTTGGTGTGTCGTTAGTAGCATTCTGCATTCTGCTGCCTTTTGCTATCAATAACTTTATTCAAGGAAGACTTATAGATGGGGTTATCTCTATGGGGATTGCTTCATTATTTATAGTGAACACCGTTTTTTGTTGGCGTGGCTATTATTTTTTATGGCTCAATTTGCTGGCTATAGTACCCGGTATAATATTGGGATCATTTAATGCATTGTATAGTCTTGGTGCGCTTGGCTCTTATTGGTCATATCTAAGCGTTTTATCCATATATTTTATCCTTCCACTTAATTACGCAAAACATGCAAGTATCGTATTTTTTGTAACCGTCACTTACGCAGCTTATCAGTCTCTTGATTTAAGCTTATTTGCTCGCTTTACTGCGGTTTTAATCGGTATATGTATTTTCACCTATATCTCTAATCGGGAAATTGTGAAAACGCAAACTTTACTTAAGCAACAGTCAGTTACCGACAGCCTAACAGGTGCAATGAATAGAACCACATTAACCAAACACTTAGAGCAAGCAATTGAATCTTTTTCAAAAGATCAGATCAAATCCGTACTTTGTATGATAGACATCGACCATTTTAAAGAAATAAACGACTCTCTTGGACATAGTGCTGGTGACAAAGTGCTGATTGAGTTAACAGAAATTTTTGAAAAAAATATAGCCGCTGATGACCTTTTCTTCAGAATAGGAGGGGAAGAATTTATCCTTCTCATGAAAGATACTAATACCAAGAGTGCGTTTGAAAAAACTGAAGAGTTGAGAAAGTTAGTCGAAAATTCAGCAATATTAGACAATCAAACAGTGACTGTCAGTATGGGAAACACTGAAGTTGAAACTAGTTTTGATTGGAAAATTTGGTTAAATGAGTCTGACAAAAAACTGTATCACGCCAAACAAAATGGACGAAATAGAATTGTCATTTAGCCAAGCAAACTAGTTTCATACAATAACTGAGCTTGTGGCTGAACATCTGCACCATAATCAAAAACTACCGCTAACACTAAAACAATTGATGCAGCTAGCATCAACTTTAAAATGAGTGGAAAACAAAACTTAAACCACAAATGATAAGGCACACCTGCCATTCCTATAATACCCATTAGTACCGCGTTAGTTGGAATAATCATATTTGAAAAACCGTCGCCAAATTGATACGCCAAAACGGCTATTTGTCTATTAACACCAATTAAATCGCCCACCGGCGCCATCAAAGGCATGGTGACATAGGCTTGACCACTGCCTGAAGGAATGAATAGGTTGAGTAAGCTTTGCATAATAAACATACCCACTGCGGCAAATTCAGCGCCTAAATGCGATAAAGGTTGGGACATGCCATATACAAGTGTATCTAGAATTTGACCATCTTCCATGATTAAGGCAATCCCTCTGGCGATACCAATAAGAATACCTGTTGTAACTAAATCTTTTACCCCATCAATAAAGCGTTCAGCGGCATCGTCTGCACTTAACCTACCAATTATAGCGGTAACTATTCCCCATAAAATAAAGATGGCACCTAATTCATATAGGTACCATCCTTTTTGAGATATGCCCCATACCGCCGCAACAATTGTTGCCACTAAACTAAATAATATTATTTTATGGCGAGAGTTTAATGACGGATATCCTGTTGATTCAGCGTTTGCAAGTGGACAGGGTAAATTAGCCGTTAGCGATTTAGTAGGGTCCGCTTGAACCATTTTTGCATAACGCCATACATGGTGAAATCCAATTAAAACAAACGGAACAAAAATAGCTAAGCGCAATTCTATGCCGGAGTAAAGCGGAATACCTGCAACGTTTTGAGCAACCATAACGGTAAATGGGCTAAATGCAGACACGCCGTACCCGATGCCATACCCAACAACCACCATACCAACTGCGGTCATCGCATCTAATTTCATCGCTTTGCACAAACCCACTAAAATCAAAACAAATGGAATATATTCACCAGCAGTCCCGATGGCACCCGACGCCATAGCAAAGCAAAAAATCACCATAAAAATGAGTAATTCTGGTTTATGGCCAAAGCGGTCTAACAATCGTCCAATTAGTGCGTCAACTGTACCGGTAGCTCGCGCAATAGAAAGCACACCGCCAACAATAAATACAAAAAATATAATATCTTGAGCGGCTGCAAATGCTCTAGGAATGGCAACTAAAAAATCTAAAAGCGTTAATTTCACCTGATCATCTGACATAGCGTAGGTTCCTGCAACAACCGCTTCCCTGCCGTTATCAAGTACTACTCGCTCAAAGAACCCTTGTGGCACAAGCCAAGTCGCTATGTAGGCCACTATCATCATACTTAAAAGTAAAATAAGTGTATGGGGTACCTTGAATTCTTTTGTCATAACTCGCCTATATTATATTTTTAGTTTGATTAGCTGAATTATTTTAAACGTCTAGCTCTTAAGCTCTTACCTTTTACTTTGTTTTCTCTAAAATAGCCCAATGCGCGTTTCACACTTCTTTGTTTTACCGCAATGTAAGACTTATCACGGGTAATTAGCATTTTACCAATATCGCTCCCGGCAATCTCAGCTTGTTTAGTGAGTGCACCTAAAATGTCGCCTTTGCTAATTTTTTGTTTTTTACCACCGGCAACAAGCACGCACTCATGAGTAGGAAAAACAATTCTATTTGCGTGAAAGCGAATAGCTTGAATATGTTTAACCGGTATATGACTTTTAGTGTCTTCTTCTATTTTTGACAGTGCATTTTTTTGATGCTCAAAAATAAGCGTAATTGCAGTGCCAGTTTTTTCAGCCCTACCCGTTCGTCCTATTCTATGTGTGTGAATATCGGATGAATCAGCAAGAGACGAGTTAATAACTAAATCGACCTGCTCTAAGTCTAAGCCTCTAGCCGCTACGTCAGTGGCCACTAGCACATTGCAAGTTTGCAAAGCAAACTGGGCCAACACTTGCTGGCGATCACTTTGCGCTAAGTCACCATGGATGGCTTGCACAATAAAACCCATATGTGCTAACTCGTCGGCTAACGCTTGGGTTTCATGCTTGGTTTGACAAAACACCATAGCGGATTGGGGTTGATAATGACTAAGCAAGCCTGCCACTGCATACTCAGTACGATTATCTTGAATTTGATATGCAAGTTGGGTAATGCTGGCATGCGCTTGGTTTTCTTCCACCTCAACTATTTTAGCTTGTTTTAAATATTGCTTAGTAATTTTCTCAATTGCGCCACCAAATGTTGCTGAAAAAAGCATGGTTTGTCGCTTTTTAGGCAACCCATTTAATATCCAATCAACTTGGTCACTGAATCCCATATCAAGCATTCTATCGGCTTCATCTAACACCAATGACTGCATGGTACTCACATCTAAGTGCTTTCTGCTGATTAAGTCCATCATTCTGCCTGGCGTACCTACTACTATTGAAGGTGTATGCACTAATGAAGACACCTGTGCACCTATTGGCACACCGCCAACTAAAGTCAGTATTTTAGTATTCGCATAATGCTTAGCAAGTAATCGTAATTGTTCTGCAACTTGCTGGGCTAACTCTCTGGTGGGACAAAGCACCATGGCATACAAACCGGTATGTCCATTTCTATGCGCCTCAATCATTGAATTGAACAGGGTAATTCCAAACGCTAGTGTTTTGCCTGAGCCAGTTTTTGCTTTTACGGCAACATCTTGGCCACTTAATAACGCGGGCAAACTTTCTTGTTGTGTGAGAGTTTGCTCACTATATTTTAAGTCAATTAATGCTTGTTGAATTTCTTCTGGTAGTTTTAGCTCGCTAAAACTAGATGTTGCAGTCATGATTTACTCGATAAAGTGAAGTGTTAATTAAAATTTGTTAGTGAAACGCCGTTTGCTTTAGTCACTCATCCTTGAGTGCCGCTTGAATATTGAAGTCGAATTTATGCCAATTTCCATCTTAATGGTTGCCCAGCAAAAAATGGCACAATCGCATCTTCATCGGCAAGGCTTTGATTTGAAGATTTGACATTGGGCAAAGCTATCACATCTGGAACTGTCCATTCTTTTTCTTCCAGAGTAATCGTTGTTTGGTTTCGAGGTAAACCATAAAAATCAGGGCCATAATGACTAGCAAAGCCTTCTAGTTTATCTATCGCACCTAAATCATCAAATATTTGGGCATATAATTCAATCGCACTCCATGCACTATAACAACCGGCACAACCGCAAGCTGATTCTTTTTTATGTTTTTCATGAGGTGCGGAGTCTGTGCCTAAGAAAAACTTAGGCGAACCAGAAGCTACGGTTTCTTGTAACGCCTGTTGATGAATATTACGTTTTAAAACAGGCAAACAATAATTATGTGGCTTCACGCCCCCTACCAATAAATCATTTCTATTTAGCAATAAATGTTGAGGCGTAATAGTAGCCGCAACGAAACTAGATTGAGCTTTAACAAAATCGGATGCATCTTTCGTTGTAATGTGCTCAAAAACCACTTTAAGCTCTGGGAAATCAGAAACAATATCGTTCAGATAAGCATCTATAAATGCTTTTTCTCTATCAAAAATATCAATATGATTTTCTGTTACTTCACCATGTATCAGTAGCAGCATACCGGTTTTTTGCATGGCCTCAAAAACTGGGTAAAGTGATTTTATTCCTTTGACAGCTGCGTCAGAGTTTGTGGTTGCCCCTGCTGGATATAATTTACTTGCCACAATGCCTGCATTGCTTGCTTTTTCAATTTCTTCAGGCGTTGTATCATTGGTTAAATACAGCGTAACTAATGGTTCAAAGTTGGTAACACCCTCTGGTACAGCCGATAATATTCTTGCTTTATATTCCAGTGCAAGTTGAGTATTGGTGACTGGAGGCACTAAATTTGGCATCGCTATTGCCCTGCGGAAACATCGTGCAGTAGCAGGCACTGTTTCAAGCAACATATCCCCGTCTCTAAAATGTAAGTGCCAGTCATCAGGAGTGTGAATAGTAAGAGTGCGCATAAACGTATTACCTTTAAAATATTGAACCAGAAAAACGAGCACTAGTTAGTTTGAATTCAGCTGCAGATAAACCCGTTTGCGCGTGATTATGCCTGATTTTTAGCGTAATTACACAATCACTCGCATTTTTAAGTGAACAAAGCTACAAACTAAATGATTATGCGATTATTTTATAGATTAGCTCACCTTAAATATCAAAATGTTGGGCCTGTTGATTATTGCAGTGTAATTTTGTAGTAGTGAAATAAAACCGTCATAAATTTGTAGCACGCTTGTCAAAAAAGCTTCATGTATTTGTAAAGTGAAATGCCTAATCTTTAGCCTTTTACTAATCAAGGAAGCAAATAATGAAAGCAAGAAAACAATTCACTCATGCTATTTTAGCTTCGGCTATTATTGCTAGCTTAACAGCCTGTAGCCTAGAAGGTGATGACGGGGTAGATGGTATTGATGGTCAACCGGGTGCACCAGGTGTTGATGGCAGTCCAGGTACTGACGGCAACGACGGGAAGAGTCTTCCTCGAGAGTTGACAATTGATGTAGTGGGTCGTTTTGCGAGCGGTGTTTATGGCAAAAGTGCGGCTGAAATAGTGCAATTCCATGGCACATCTAATTCAGTATTTGCAGTAAATGGCGCAACCAATCAAATAGAGAAAATATCTATAGCCGCGTTGCCAACTGCTGGCGTAGGCAACCCAATCAATGATGAAAGTCTGTCTTCCACACCTTTCTCTTTTCCTAGCACAGCGTCGGTACTAGTAGACGCAGATAATTCTGAAACCATTACATTAGGTGCATTAAATTCAATTGCGGTGAGTGGAGATATGTTAGCCCTTGCTGTTGAAGGTGAAACAAAACAAAGTGACGGCGTTGTTTTATTCTACAGCTTAGACATGATGGGAGAAGCTACTTTTACCAAAGCAGTAAAAGTTGGGACATTACCCGATATGCTTACTTTCACGCCTGATGGTAGTAAAGTATTGGTCGCCAATGAAGGCGAACCAGCCAGTGATTATAGTGTTGATCCCGAAGGCAGCATTTCAGTTATTATGATAGACAATGGCGTGCCTGCTGATTTAGCTGCAACAATAAACTTAACAGATGATATAGTTTTCTCAAGTGACTTGCTTGATAGTGAAGACTACGACACTGATGAAGAGCGCATGCAACTACTAATGGAAGCAGGCGTTAAATTTGCTGGTCCAGACGGCAATACAGTAGCAAAAGAATTAGAGCCCGAATACATTGCGGTTAGCGCCGATAGCAAAATTGCTTATGTTGCCATGCAGGAAAGCAATGCGATTGGTGTGATTAATTTAGACGACATGACGATTGAAATTAAAGCACTTGGATTTAAAGACTGGTCGCAGTTTGACATTGATTATACAAATGAAGACGAACTACCAGCCTTTAGAAAACTTCCTAGTGTTTATGGTATGTATCAACCTGATACTATTACAACTTATACATGGAATGGAGCAACCTTTGTAGTAACAGCCAATGAAGGTGACTCAAGAGATTACGATGCCTATTCAGAAGAAATTAGAGTTCGCGATATCGTTGATCCAGATGAGCTTAATCAAACTTTATCACCTGCCCTACAAGACTTGTATGATGAAACTGGCGGAAGAAATGGCCTTGGTAGATTAAAAGTAACCACAGCATTAGGCGATGCGGATAATGATGGCGAATTTGAAGCCTTGTATGCATATGGCGCTCGTTCATTCTCTATTTGGGATCAGAATGTGAATTTGGTATTCGATTCAGGTGATGATTTTGGAAAAATTTCATCGGCAATACTAGGTGAGGATTTTAATAGCGCACATACTGAAAACAAAGGTGATAATCGAAGTGACGATAAAGGCGGTGAGCCAGAAGCAGTGGATGTAGGCACAATTAATGGACGTACTTATGCATTTATTGGCTCTGAGCGTTCAGGTGATTTATTTATTTACGATGTTACCAATCCATTTCAGTCAACGTTTGTGAGCCATTATAACAACCGAGATTTCAGCGTTGATTTTGAACTAGATGATGATTTAGATGACCCATGTGATACAAGCGAAGGATTAGATTGCACGGAAGTTCCAAATGCAGGAGATTTAGGCCCTGAAAGCATTAAGTTTATATCCGCAGATACAAGTCCTAACGGCAATGCATTATTAGTAGTTGGAAATGAAGTAAGCGGCACAGTAACTGTTTACCAAGTTACTGAAAATTGATAAGTGAGTTAAATTGAAAAAGCCTTGGGATTATCCAAGGCTTTTTGTGTATTAACGACTGTTGAAACTATATGCGTCTTAAAAATTCTGATTAGGCTTTACTATTTCGTCTAATAAAACCTGCACCTACCAACGCCAAGCCAAGTAAGGCTAACATTGAAGGCTCAGACACTTGTTGTGTGGGTGATAAAGATAAGTTATCTAACGCAAAACCTGCTTCGTTGTATCCACCAGATGTCACTGAAGTAAATGTAACTGAAACTAGATTTTCAAAACTACTTAAAGAATAGTTGCTAAATGTACCGTTTAAATTATCCAATATAACGGAAACAACGCCACCACCGGAATAAGAGCCAGTCACTTCTAACGAATTTCCAATAAAAAGATTTGAAGAAGCTGCATCCAAATTGAATATGTCAAATGCACCGCCGCCAACTTGAGACATTGTTACATTAGCGTTACCATTTGCCCCGTTACCAGAAGCTACAAGAATACTGGTTCCATTGGTAGTTCCATCAGGATAAAAAGCGTCAGTAGTTGGGCCAACTAGCCATCCGCTGGCATCAAAATCAAAAACAAAACCTTCAATTTCTTGTGGGCTGCCGAAGTCATCAGAACTAACGGATTCAAAGTCGATTACTGCTGCATTTGTTGTTATAGCTGAAAAGGCTAAAACTATCATTGCTACTAATTTTGATTTCATAATACTACCTGTTTATTTATTGTTTAATTTTAAACCTAATCGACCTAACTGCTTATTTTCAAACCGATTGAAGTTGCTTGCTACATTTGATTTTTATATCACCTGAGTTTCTATAAAATTCTTTTTAATCGTAATAACTTTATTAGCATGTCTTTTATCATCGGTTTAGCATATTTTATGCCATGAAATTATAGCCCTGTTTTTAATATAGATTTTTTAATATAGAACGGTTAAAAAGAAACTTTGTAAAAAAAGCCGACACAATTTCTTAAGATGAATATGCATGGGTAACCAAACAATAAAAGGTCTCAACTAAGCTGAACAATAAACATGTTTTAGTCGAGATTTTTATAGTAAGGCGAAATAAAAACGGTAAACTAACGTTCGTCTTAATATAATAATATCAGTTTCAAGGATTAGTTTGAGTGTCATCGCCCATCTCTACACAAAATAAATACAAAATTAGCATTAATAATCTTGTTAATTCTCCTTCTTTTCTGAAACGTTTTCTTATTTCTGTGCTCGATAGATTACTAGGGATAGCGAAGATGAACTCGCTTTATCACCAACATAATATGCAAGGTCTCAGTAAAGAAGCATTTGCCGACAAGCTAATTGATATTCTATCTATTGATGTACAAGGTTTAGACACTTTAAAAGCAAAAATTCCGGCGACTGGTCCTGTCGTTATTGCCAGCAATCACCCTTTTGGCGGGATTGAAGGAGTAATATTAGCTAGAGCCATTGGTGAAGTCCGTCCTGATTTAAAAGTGTTAGCCAACAAAGGATTAGGAATTTTCCAAGAATTAAAAGACTATTTTATATTTACTAATCCATTATCTGAAAACGACCCAAAGAATGGTCCGTCGCTTCGCGCTTGCATAAAACATGTCAAACAAGGTAATGCTTTACTGATGTTTCCCGCAGGCAGAGTATCGTATTACCAATCAAACAAAAAACGAATTAGTGAGCATGACTGGAACAAAATAGTAGGTAGATTAGTTAGTATCGACAATGCTCAATATGTACCTGTTTTTGTTTCAGGCACTAACAGTAAACTGTTTTACCGTTTGGGTAGAGTGTATTTTAGGTTACGAATGCTCATGTTAGCCCGAGAGCTGCTGAACAAAACGAATGCTAAAGTTAAAATTAGTGCAGGTAATGCTGTAAAATCAAGATTAATAAAAGCTGAAAGCTACGAGCAAAAAGCAGCAATATGCCGAAGCTTATCTTATGCGTTTGAATCAAATTGGGATTACACTTGGCCAAAAGACAAAGTGGCTACTTTACAGCCTCTAATGAAACCGTTATCTGAAGAGCTAATTGATCAAGAAATTAATAAGCTTCCCCAAGACCAGACACTTGTCGAGCAAGGCGAATTCAAAGTTTATTATGGATACCAATCTCAACTCCCTAACGTGGTCAATGAAATTGCAAGATTGCGAGAATTGGTATTTAGGCAACATAATGAAGGAAGCGGTGAACCATTAGATACTGATCATTTTGATGCTACTTACACACATCTCTTTATAGTCAAAAACAATAAACAAATTATGGGCGCCTACAGAATGGGGCGCACTGACAAACTCATTGAGGCTAGTGGGAAAGATGGATTGTACTTAAACAAAATGTTTGATTTTGCACCTGATTTTGTCAATCAAACTAACCCTTGCTTAGAAATGGGAAGATCGTTTCTTATTCCTGAATTCCAAGGGTCTTATCTGGGTTTATTGCTGCTTTGGCGGGGTATATGCTCGTTCGCCAGTAAGTACCCTGAATATAGAACGCTTTACGGAACCGTATCCATTAGCAAGTTATATGATCCTAGAAGCGTTAAATTAATTGAATCGATTTTAGTTAAAGAAGAAAATACTAGACACGTTAAGCCCAGAAATCCGTTTGATTTTGTGCTTCATGCTGAAATCGAAGACTTACATAAACACTATAATTTACATGACAATTTAAGTGCTATGTTAAAAAGTATTGAACCTGACGGAAAAGATATTCCAATTTTAGCCAAGCAGTATTTAAAGATGGGCGCTAAATTCCACGCCCTAGGAATTGATACTAGTTTTAATCACACACCTGGTTTGTTACTTAGCGTCGATTTATCAAAAGCGCCATTAAAACAAATGAAACTATATATGGGCGAAAGTAAATTTTCTGCTTATCGTGACCATCGCATTACAGCTTCTTAGTGTAGGCTGCAATAATCACAATTCGCTGGCCGTTAACACGGCCCTCAATATGCAAGGGGTTATTAGATAAACCGATGTTTCTAACCGGCGTGCCGCGCTTTGCAGTAAAATTCGCGCCTTTAACATCAAGGTCTTTTATAATCGTAACTGAATCGCCAGCTTTTAAAGCAACACCATTCACATCTAGTGTTGGTTCGTCATCTTCATGCAAACCAGCTTCTGCCCAGTGTTTCACATCATCTTCAAGAAACAGCATATCCAAAGCATCTTGCGCCCAAGGCTCTGGCAAACATTTATTCAGTAGCCTAAAGCTGAGCACCTGAACAACTGGCGTAGTTGACCACATACTATTGGTTAGGCATCTCATATGGTTGTAATCAAGCTTACTATTATCATTAATGCCTTCAAGGCATGTAGAGCAGACTAAAACATGGCTATTTGCAGTTGTATCAGGGGAGTCTGGTACAGTATACGTTTCTAAATCACTTGTACTTTTGCAAAGTTCACAAGCATTGTCGCCTCGCTCTAAAAGAATTTGAAGCATAAAAATTGACCTACTTTAAAAAACCAAAAAATAAATGACTTACTACAAAACAGAAAAATTGATTACCCATATAGATTATGTATTTTTTGCCAATAATGGCGCGTTCTGGTTTAAGGCATGACGTTATAAATTCATACACCAGGAGTATACAGTAGTCCATTAATTATTAATAACGGCTGTGTGAATTCTGGGGTTGGAAATCGATTTTCACTAAATTAGTTGCCTAGGTATATATAATTTTAGACTGCTTAGAGGCAGATAACGAACGGATTTTTACCTCTAAACTTCAAACATCCTAGGTCATTGCCGCGAACGCGGCAACCCCCTAAACAGCATAGCAAACCCGAAAAAAGATAAATATATTTAATAACGTCAACACTGTTGTTGTTTAAACATTTCTTGTGTTGTTGGAGGTTCCCACTTTTGTGGGAATGAC
>DDIL01000028.1:28187-50268 GCA_002338515.1 Glaciecola sp. UBA1851
TTGTGGGAATGACCTGGGATGTTTTTAAATTGCGTTAAAAGTATGGCATCGAGCCTTATGCTTATCTCAACGCCAAATTCAAAGCACTGTCCTATGCTGAAACAGTGGAAAATATTGATGCTTTGCTACCGCGGAATGATAAACGAAGCATCACGAATATTTAACACCGTAGGTTGATTAGGCGCTAATATACGTTCAAGTAAATAGTAGCCTTACCGCATTTGCTATTGCGCTGGCACTACAATACCAAACACACCCGCGCCATAAGAGTTATCCACGTTTTCCTGTGATTCTCGCCTCAGATCTTTCCACACTATTACACTTGAGCCATCACTACTAGCTATCGCAATTTCTTCTTGGTCATTGCGTAAATAGTCATCTAATTGTAACGGCGCTGTTATTGCGTTTCCGCTCCAATCTAATGCAACATAAAATGCCCTTTCATCAAATTGAGTCTCATTAGAATCATATATTACATATGCTATGTTAATTGTATTTTCGGTGCTATCAATAGCAATTTGATCGCGAATTGAAGCAGATTCTGGTCTTGCAATATCTCCTGAACTAAATAGAGTGCCGTCAGCGTTATGAAGTTGCCATGATAACTCGTCTTTATCTCCACTTCGTCCAATTTGTGTCCATGCAACCATAAATGAGCCATCTGTTCGCATAGTAACAGCTGAATATTTCTCATAACTGTTTTCAGCCTCTTCAATTTGTGTAAGTGGTACAGAAATACTGTTGTCTGGTTCTAAAACTTGATAAGAAGAAATAACATTAATGTCGTTATTAGACCATGACATAATCAGCTTTCCTGCGCCATTACCGTCTATCGATAAGTCATACAACCTTGAAGCCCCACCTTCGTCATTTATCCAAAATGATGAGACAAGTTGGTTGGTACTAGAATATCTTGCGAGTTTCAAACCAGTGGTAAAGCCACGCTCAAATTGATACAACACGTCAAACGCACCATTATTATGGACTTCAATAGCAACTTGAGGAGCCGTCCAGGAGTCAGATTGATCATCCACTATCAGCTCACCTGTTACATCACTTCCTTGAGCATTGTAACAGCGCACATATGCAATGCTACTTGTGCCCAAGCTATCACCCCAAGTAACACAAGTTTTACCATCATCGTTGCTATCAACATCATGCCTAACAGTATCATCCAGCTCTTCTACTTCATGTACTTTCACCGCGCTCGCTAGCGCTTGGCCACTTGCGCTATAGCGGCGAGCATAAATTTGAATATTGCTGAATATTCTGTCAGTGATTGCAGATTGCCACACTACTGTATAACTGCCATCTGCAGCCATTGATATTTTGGGTTTGTCTTGGTCGTAAAGCTCAAAGTCAGTAGCATGAAAATGCGTTGTCTCTAAAGTGTTTACATTACTACAAGCCAGTTCAACTGGCGTGGGTTCAATATTTTGAATAACCGATGTAGCGTTTGATAACGTACAAATTTGAGTAATGGCATTTTGGGAAATAGTCACCACATACTCATCTAATTTAGCCAAGGGTGTTTGGAATGTGTATTGACCCGCTCCTAGCACAAATAGCGCTTCATCTACTTCTTCTACGTTCAGGTTCAGCACTACCTCATCATTACTCAGCCCAGTTACGTTCACTAAAAGTGTTGCGCTAGTTTTATTAGGGTCATTTGGAAATACATCAGTGTTATCGCCTACTCCATCAGCATCAGCATCATTTTGCTCGCTCGGGTCTGTTGGGAAAGCATCTTGCTCATTACTAGTGCCATCGCCATCAATATCTGGGTCACTGTTATCGCCTATTCCATCACCATCTAAATCACTCCATTCTGTTGGGTCATTTGGAAAAGCATCTTCATCGTTATTAAAGCCATCATTATCACTGTCAATATTGCCTAAATTTAAATTAAATTCTAAGCGCAAATCGGTAAACTCAAAATCATCATAGTCGTTGCGCCCCTCGCAAAGTAATGATTCAATTTTAATAGAGTTTTGGGAGCTTAATAACTCTGTGGGAATAAAAAAACTTTGTTGCGCAAACGCGCCAGATACAGGCGAACTACTTAAATTTCGTATAAACACATCATTCACACTCACAGCAACGCTACAAGTATCAGTCTGGATACCTTTTGCCGTTAATTTTAAAGATGCAGTGGTGGCGGTAAGTTGTAAATCAGATACCGTAAATGGTTTTGCATACACATTACCCTCGGTGGCTCTTTGAAATTGAGAGTTTGCACTTCCTTGGAAGTCACCATCACCTAAATGATGTAAAGATGGGTCAATTTCAATGAGTAAATCGTTTTCATCTTGTACTCGTAATACGCCATCAAATTGAGTTGAATCATTATCATTTAAATCAATTTCAATCAATGACGGCAAATAACCGTTTTTCGAAGCCAGTATTAAGAATTTATCGGGTAGAGAACCAATTGGTGCATTGATGATATATACCCCTTGAGCATCAGTGGTTGAAAGATACTCTACATCCACACCATTAACATTAGCTTGTAATTTTACTTCAACATTTTGCGCGGGTAATTGTGTGATATTGTCAAGTATCTCTCCTGTAAAGGTGGTGGTTAACGCATTAGTTAGCCTAAACTTATTCACCGTTTTCGATGGATCATCAAGTTTAACCGTAAAATCACCTGTAATATTATCGTCAAACGTAGCCACAACTAGCGTATAGGTACCAGAAGGTAAACTTTGTGTTATCAACGCATTTAGCTCTCCTGCTGAATCGTCATCTTGGGCAACTAAGTTACCAACACTATCGAACAAGAATAAAAATACATCTTCTTTACCACTCGTTTGAATCGTAATGGCTTGCAAACTATTTTCATCAGCCTGCTTAATGTCTAATAAATATTTAGGATTATTAGGTGAGAGGTGATCTAAGCCACCCGATGGGTTCCATTGTCCATCTAAAGTGAGCTTATCAGCAATTCGCTGTCCGGCGGTTGCATTAACAATAATGCACTCACCCGCCTGCACATCAATGCTACCTTGCCATTCATAAACAGGCTCTATTGGCTCACTACCACATATTAAATTGCTTGGGCTGAAAGTATCGGTGCATATGCTGCTAGCAAAACTTTTAGCGTCCCACTGATATTGTCCCGGAGCCAGAACTACCGTCTTACCTGCCCCAGATAAGCCGCATTGAGCCTCAGTTGGCGCAGGATTAAATATACTGGTTTTAGCAATACTTCCTACTAAGCGACCATCCACTGTATCATCAGGGTTTGCATCAATACGCAACTCAGAATGTCTCCACCCATCCGTTTCATCAGTCACAAAAGTCACAACACCAACACCTTGCTGCGCAGCAAAGTCTCGAATGTCGTATCTGCTTGGAAAGACTTTCGCCAAGGTATGCAAACTACGCGTATTTAGCGCTTGGTTTAACATACTGAATGGGCGGTTATTCATCAGAAGATCGAAGCTTTGAATGGTACCTAAACTTAGTGGTGCAGTTACGGTAACTATTTGCGGATTAATTGATACAAGTGATCCTGGTACACATGGATAGTTGCTATTCTCGCAGTTTTGATTGTCTGGCGTTGTACCATTGTTGATATTTTTACTCGCAATATCATTCAGTGTTGTTTCATAATTAGAAATTGCGGTTGCTTTATCAATTGGTCCATCTTGCCGATACGTGCTTACTAGCGCGCTTACACTCGCCTGCTCTAAGAATTCTACCTCTGTTAATGTAAAGGGGAGCATTTTATATTCAGTTACGTCTTGCCTATTTAATGCATCGTTTAATTGAATACCATTTGCATGCACACCATCGGTGTCTAACGATTGTAAGAAACGTAACAAATTTACAACAGATGGATGATCAATTTGGTCTGTTTGCTGCACAAAATCGTTGGGCGTTAGCAACGGCTGAGCGATAATAGGACCTAATTCAAAATCATCGATGTAGAAAGTAATCGCTTCTCCTTCAATATATGAAAACTCTCCGTTTTCATTCGTCACACCAGTTTGGGTTGCTGTACGATATGCTAAATTCTCTAGAGCGCCGTCCACAAACCGACCCGTTTCAGGCTCATCGCCAAAAGTGACGCTTATTTGGCAGTCTTCTGAAAGGTTTTCTACCAAATACTGCAAGCCGTTTAACACACCATTACACCCTTCAATATTAACAAGAGAAGCATTTTCAAATGGCTCAATGGTAAACACATTGCTTTGGTCATTTAGTAATGAAATATTAGCAGGTGTAATTGCCCCTTGACCTACAATAACTGTACTAATGTCATAGCTGGCTCGAACATTAATGGTCGTATTATCAAATGTACTTAAGCCTTGATTATCTGTTACCGTCACTCTAAAAGTTAATAGCTGATCACTGTCTCCTAACGCTGCTGAAAATGTAGCCATAGGTGAATCGATATTATTAAGAATAACTGTATTACCAGATATCTGCTCCCATAAGTAACTGCTAATACTGCCATCAGTATCACTAGCTGTTGCTTGTAACGTTACTTCCTCACCCTCAATGACTTGTTGATCTGTACCTGCTTCAACTTGTGGTGATTGATTGACTGAAGGAGGAGGCGTGGGAGTTTCTGTTCTCTCGCCTGACCCGCCGCTGCATGCTGTTATTAAAAGACCACTAAGTGCTATTAGAATCGCTTTATCCATAAAATCCTCTGTTGTTTATCTTCCCTTTCTCAGGCTAATTACAAACCTAGATAACCTTGTTATGCCTACCATATTGGCTATAGATTCTTAAAGGAAATAACTAAAATACTTATTAAATGACACAAGTAAGGTAGTGCTAAGTGGTAAATAAATCTCCCACCTAAAAATCAAAAAAACCTAAGATCGGAATCCCACAAGGTTTTACAAAGACAATGAAAATTGTTAAAGGAAAGATGACTGGATTTTCTTTTTATATGTGAATCCATGATGTTTTTTTAATGTTTACTTCAACGACTATCCCTAATAATACGAACTCAACGCCGGCTTGTGAGTGTTACTTGCCCGTCAACAAATTGAGATGTTGGTATTTTAGGTTTTAGCTCCAATTATTAATGCCTTAATATCACCTTTATTTCACCCTTCCTTTTGCATACTTAAGAAATACAGCGAGACAAATTATTCTTTTGTGAGCGCTATTTTTGTTTTTATCCACATAGAAGGAAAAGGTTATGCATAGTAAATATAAATTATTGGCGCTTGCAATATCAGTAGCGACTATCAGCGCCTGTAGCAATAGTAAGAACGAACAAATTAATCAACCACCAATTGAGGATATTGCTGTCGAATACCAAGGCGTATGGGTATCTAGTGCCTACGCTGACGTATTAAATGTCAAAAACGACAGTGTTGAGTATTATAAATACACGTCAGATTATTGTATTTTACAAGATAGTTTTGATGGTTTATCTACAAGTGATTTAGCACGCAGTGTTGAGCTAAGTGAAAACAATGATGCATTGCGTTGGATAGCGGGCTATGGAACTCAAGAGTTCGGTGCGCCATCTCGTGAATTGGTTAAGCAAAATTCAATGCCCGCATCTTGCCAAAATAATGTCTTTAGTAGCGAATCAACGCTGGACAATACTGAATGGTTCAATTTATATAGTCAAATAATGCAAGAATATTATGTGGATTTTTCGCGTATGAACGTTGATTGGCAGCAATTATCTTATGATCTAAGTCTAAATATCACACCTAATATTAACACCTTATATGAGGCTATATTTCAGTCTTTTATCAGTTTACAAGATGGTCACAATAGCTTTGAAGATGCACAAGGCACCTTAATAAAAGTGCTTGCAAAACCAACTCATTTCATGAACTTGATTGAAGAATATGCAAATGAAAATGGATTAGCATTTCCTTTAGATGCAAGTGCACTTTCAGCAAGTCAAATTGATGCAATAGAGAACTATATAGACGATGCGCTTGAAATCGAGCAAGATATCATTTTAAGCTATGCCAACACCTCTATAAAGCAAGATCCTTCAGAGCAAATCAGTTGGTTCGCCATCGATGATATTGGGTATTTAAGAATTGATGCTATGACGGGCTATAGCACACAAAGTGATGATAGCGACGACTTAGCCCAAACAACCTCATCATTAAATAATTTAAATAGTGCAATCGATAAAGTACTCACTGACTTTTCTGAAACAACCGGTTTAATTATTGATATCCGCTCAAATGGTGGTGGTAATGATTATATAAGCTTGACCATTGCGAGTCGCTTTACTAATGCTGAATTTGTTGCCTATAAGAAATACGCGCGTGATGGAAACAGCACAACCGAGCCACAACTCGCCATCGTTGAGCCTTCTCTAGATATTCAATATACAGAGAAACCAATCGTATTATTGGTTAGCGAAGAAACGGCATCGGCGGCCGAAGTTTTTGCCCTTACTATGTCCCAGCTCTCGACAGTTACGCTTGTGGGTCAAGCGACTCAAGGTATATTTTCAGATGTACTAGAATTTGCTTTACCTAACGGACGCCAGTTAGGTATTTCAAACGAAGTGTATTTGACACCAAGTGATGTATGGCTTGAAGGGACTGGTGTGCCTGTTAATGTTGAGGTGGAATATTTTTCTAAAAATGATCGTGATTCAGGTATAGACTCAGGTATTGAAAACGCGCTTGCGATATTGCAATAATTTACATTTCGCCCACTATTGAGTATTACACGGATTACAGCTGTGTTTCTTGCATTTATGCAGAGCGATTAATATGAGTAATAGTGGCTGGTGCGTATCCAAAAAAATCGGGTATTGATTTGTTTTGCATAGAGCATATTATTCTAATTAACGCATAATGATGAATTGCGTGACTACTAACAAACACTAATTCGCGTTCTAGAGTAGACTCACAGGTTGTGCTAAGCGTTCTGCTTACATCAACTTCAGTTGTGACGCTTACTCGTTTATCTAGCAAATCATCACTTAGCTCACCTAACCATTCAACCACTTGCTCTAACGACTGAATAGCATCGCTAGGAGATTGTTCAACTTGGTTATGACGATGCCTTACATTGTAGTCAATATGCCCTTTTTCATGACCGTGCATTAAAGCTAGGAAATGGTCAATGATATGACGTATATGTGCGCCTACACTGCTTGGAAAATGGGGTGGAAGCTTCTTCTGATATTCGTCAGCCGACAAGCCGTCAAGCAAATCGATAGCTTGAAATAGTATCGCTGTATAACTATTTGACATTTTATTCCTTGGTATTCACTTATTCTTCTTAGCTAACATTTGTGAATGAAGCAAACCAAAATGCATAACATATCATTTAGTCAGTCTTCGCTTGATTCAGATAAATCACTTTCGTTTAGCCTACTATTGTAGACCGTTATTTCTATATTTTTATTACAATTTTTTATTTTCTTTATAGAATCTTAAATTTTTTGATATAAATCAAGGGGTAAATACATTTATGTGATTTTTATACAATCCCTCTTTTTTATAATTGAATTATTTCGCATACGTATTCAGGACAATATATTTGTTATACTTTGATATTATTTAAATAACGAATATTTAACAAATAATTATGACTTTACCTATTCAACATTATATACCTGATGCAAGCAACATGATCCTAGGATGTATGCATTTGGGTGGCGGATGGAATAATAACCCCATCACACCTAAAGAAATTGACCAAGCATTCGATATTGTGAGCTGTGCAATTGAAAACGGTATCAATACACTAGACCTTGCCGATATTTATACTTTTGGTAAGGCTGAAAAAACAATCGGAGAATTGTTTAAAAGAGAACGTTCTTTACGCAACCACCTGATATTGCAAACAAAAATCGGTATTAAATTACAACCCGAGTACTCACTAAATCATTATGATTTATCTTCTGATTGGATAACTCAAGCTGTTAATGCAAGCGTTAAGCGCTTGCACGATAATACAATTGATATTTTGTTCTTACATCGTCCTGACCCCTTAATGCAACTTGATGATGCAGCCAGAGCTCTGACTAAATTACATGAGCAAGGTAAGTTTGAATACCTAGCGGTGTCTAATATGCACGCAGGCCAAATTGCATTTTTACAAAGTGCTTTGCAAATACCTATTATTGCAAACCAACTAGAAATGAGTTTACTCAATCACGATTTCGTATCCGACAACATGACCGTAAATATGGTCGAAAATGCAAATAATGGCTTTCCAAGAGGCACGTTAGAATTCTGCCAACAGTCGCAGATTCAACTTCAAGCTTGGGGAGCAATGGCACAAGGCAAGTTTAGTAGTGAGCAAGCTTATGAATGCACTAAAATGGAAGCAACAAGACAACTAATTCAATCTTTAGCTAGCGAATATGAAGTTGATAGCAATGCAATAGTATTGGCTTGGTTAATGAAACATCCAGCCAATATACAACCTGTTATAGGCTCGACACAGACTAGCCGTATTGTTATGGCCAGCAAAGCTGGTTCGGTGAATTTGTCTCGCTTGCATTGGTATGAGTTGCTAGAAACAATAAGAGGTAAACCTGTACCTTAATTGAATAAACTATTTAATATCGCTTTTTATAACATTAAACCGTTGCAACCACATGTTCTGATTTCAATCTCAAATAGACATTAATTTTAGAATAACGATTGCTATAGATAACACTGGGAATTCAAATGAAACAGACATTAAAGTATTCACTCATTAGCTTGTCGTTATTAAGCCTCTTAGGTGTTGTTGCATGCTCTGATGCGCCTGACGAAATGAATGAGCAAAGTAGTCAAGTTGCTGATGCTGAAACAGTAGTATCTGATGTAGTTGCCACACCAAAGAAAGATTATCTGACGCGCGATATAAAAGAAGAAGTATTTTATTTTGTGATGCCAGATCGTTTTCACAACGCTAATGCAGAAAATGATAATGGCGACCCTAATACGCCAATTTCATACGGTGGACTCGACAAAACATCAAAATGGGCATTCCATGGTGGCGACATTGCGGGTGTTGAAGCAAAACTAGACTATTTGGAGGAAATGGGTGTGACATCCATTTGGATGACGCCTATTTTACGCAATCGAGCTGTACAACCTGACGGCTTTGGTCATCATGGTTACTGGGTAGTAGACTTTACAGAAATTGATCCGCATTTTGGAAGTAATGACGATTTAAAAAGTCTAATCACTGCTGCCCATGACCGCCATATAAAAATCTTCTTTGATATTATCACCAATCATACCGCTGACGTCATCAAGTACGAAGAGTGTCATGACAAACAAGGTAATTTTCTTAATAACGATAAAAAAGGCTGTCCTTTTATAAGCACAGAAGACATGGCTGATGGTAAAAAATATACGCCATTTGTTATGGAGTCTGAAAAAAACATTAAGGTTCCAGCTTGGCTAAACGACCCTAAGTATTACAACAATCAAGGTGATTCATTTTGGGAAGGTGAAAGTGCAGTAAAAGGCGACTTTGTTGGTTTGGATGATTTAGATACTAGCCAACCAGAGGTGATTGAAGGGCTAACAGAGGTATTCAAAGATTTAATTACTGAATTTCGTCCTGATGGCTTTAGGATTGATACTGTTAAACATGTGGATTTAGAATTTTGGCAATCATTTGGCCCAGCAATAGTTGAACATGCGAAATCAATAGGCTTGCCGGAATTTTTTATTTTTGGCGAAGTATATGATGGTAACCCTGCAGGATTAAGTAAATACACAACTGCAGGTAAGTTACCTTCTGTGCTCGATTTCAGTTTTGCCTTTAATGTAAGAGATGTGGTGTTAGGTGGGAAAAATGTCGCTCAGTTAACCACTCTTTTTGATAACGATGATTATTATAGAGACGCAGATTCAAATCCAAATGAGCTACTCAATTTTATAGGCAACCATGATATGGGTCGAGTAGGGAATGCAATCAATACTCAACTGCCAAACATTAGCGATGAAGAGAAGCTTCAAAGAACTAAATTAGCACACGCACTTATGTATTTTTCACGAGGTATACCAGTAGTTTACTATGGAGACGAACAGGGGTTTACTGGTGATGGCGGTGATGTGGATTCTAGAGAGAATATGGACCCTTCACTTGTTGATAGTTACAACGACAATGATTTAATTGGAACTGACAAAACTACGGCTGACAATAACTTTGATACCTCACATCCACTCTATCAAAAACTTACAGATTTAGCACAACTACGACAAAAGAACGAAAGTTTGAAACTTGGTGAGCATATTAATAGAGTGCAAGATGAACAAAAACAAATTTATGCATTTAGTCGTATTTCTGAATCAGACCAAATTGACCATATGGCTATATTCAATTTTTCGAATGAGATACAAAACTTTACCACCAGTGTTGGTAACCTTACCTATAAACTACTAGCTGGTGATGATAAAAATAATATTGCCCAAAGTGGTGACCAACTTCAGGTAATGCTACATCCTTTAAGTTATGTGCTGGTTAAGTCAAATGAGCCTGTAACACAGTCAAGAGTGCGCGGTATTACTATGAGAAATAGTTACGTTGATAACGACAGATTTTTGATTCCAATAAATCTAGAGTTTTCTAATCCTGAGCAGTTTAATTTAGCGCAAGTAAGGTTTTACGACACCTCAGTACCTGGCGAAAAGAAACTAATTGCTTTTGATACAACCGCGCCCTACCGAGCAATATTATTGCCAGAAATAGCGCAAAAAATAACATCGTTGGAAGTAGAAGCTGATAATTTTGCAGGCCAGACAATTACTCGCTCGTTTACGCTAAATGAATAAAAAATAAACTAGATATTCATTAACATAGTATCTACTCTTATATAAAAAAGTAACATAGCAACTAGGCTATGTTACTTTTTAATTCCTCCTACACGTTTATATTATCCAACTTACTCTCCTTTTTGCGAGTTAAATAAAGTACAAAAAGTTAGATATTAGATTGGCTGCAAAGTGGCGTGCTTGGCAGGTTCTAGAATAAGGGTACATAATGCAAAGTTTTGAATTTCAAACTACCAATCGAATTTTTAATGAAATAGGTGGGTTGAGTCGTACAGCAGAGATATGTGGTGAATTGGAAATTTCTAATTTATTGATTGTAACTGATGAAGGCGTTTTTAATCACGGGTTACTTGAGGACATTAAATCTATATTAAAGCAGAACAAGATTGCATTTGAAATATTTAAAGATGTTGAAGCCGACCCTTCTGACCAAACAGCCATTAATGCAGCTAATTTTGGTAAAGAGCACAAAGCAAATGGCGTATTAGGTATTGGTGGCGGAAGCGCAATGGATACAGCTAAAGTAGTCTCTATTTTACTACTTAATAAAGGCGCCAATACCCAAGTTCACCTAGAAGACTTATCGCCATTATACGGGGTAAATCAAATAACCAAACCACGTTCACCTTTAATATTAGTCCCTACTACTGCAGGAACGGGTTCAGAAGTTACCCCCATTTCAATACTCACCACAGGCGAAACAACAAAAAGTGGTATAGTCTCTTCTGTGCTATTGCCAGATATAGCTATTCTTGATGCAAGTTTAACGTTAGGGCTTCCAAGCCATATAACTGCATCAACAGGGATTGATGCAATGGTGCACGCTATTGAAGCCTACACAAGCAAAGTCAAGAAAAATCCTTATTCTGATATGCTGGCAAAACATGCTTTATTAATATTGTCTAACAATATTGAAACCGCCGTAATAAATGGTAAAAACTTAACTGCTCGTCAAAATATGCTATTTGGCGCATGCTTAGCTGGCCAAGCATTTGCAAACTCACCCGTAGGAGGGGTGCATGCTTTAGCTTATCCTTTAGGCGGGCATTTCCATGTTTCTCACGGACTAAGTAATTCCTTAGTGCTTCCTCATGTAATGAGGTTTAATGAGAGCCATGCTAGTAGGATGTATTGTGATTTAGCAGAGGTTATAATGGCAGACAACATGGTCAATTGCACAGTTACTAACTCAACTGAGATTCTAGCAAACTATTTTTTACAATTAGCCGTGTCATTTGATTTGCCAATTAAACTTAGGCAAGTAGGTGTAGACGATAATTTCTTAAGCGTGTTAGCTGAAGATGCTATGAAGCAAACCAGACTTTTAGTGAATAATCCCAAAGAAATGACGTATGAAGATGCTTTGCGCATTTATCAGAAAGCCTATTAAGTAAGATATTTTCCTATCAAGGTTATGTATGTCAAACAATAGACCAGGTCCAACTCAACTAGAGCAATATCCTCATACCTATTCATTAACCACTCGTTGGATGGACAACGATGTGTATGGACATGTAAATAATGTTGTTTATTACAGTTACTTCGATACTATTATAAATCGGTTTCTGATTGAACAAGCGGGCTTAGATATCCATCAATCTGGTAGTATTGGGCTAATGGTTCAATCCCAATGTCAGTACTTTTCAAGTGTGGCCTATCCCGACCAACTTATAGGCGGGTTTTCAGTAGAAAAAGTGGGAAGAAGTTCGGTAGATTATAATATAGCAATATTCAAACAAAACTCTATTGATGCTGCTGCAGTGGGTAAACTTACCCATGTATTTGTAAATAGAGAGACGCGCAATAGTATGCCTATTCCCCCCATTATATTAACCGCCTTGTTATCTGCAAAATTAAAAGCAAATTAAATTTGATACAAAGAGGAGTAAGCTAAACAGATGCGTGCAAACTTACAAAAGCATGTTGGCTTTGCCATATTATTAATCGCTTTTGCGCTATTTATACCGGGTATTTATTTAACCATGTTTGCCTTAAATATGGATATGAACATAGGTGTGTCTGGCACAAATATTAACGCCCAAATGCTAAATAAAGAGCTTTCTATTGTTAACACTGTGAAAGAGCTTTGGAACGAAGATAGAGTGTTGGTTGCCGTATTGATTTTTGTTTTTTCAGTGGTTATCCCCATCTTAAAAACAATGATTGTATGCTTCGTTTATTTTGCAAAAGATCTCAAAAAGCAGCTTAAATTAATAAACTTTGTGGGTGCTATTGGAAAATGGTCAATGGCAGACGTCTTTGTTGTGGCTGTTTTTTTAGCGGTTATGTCAACAAACCACGCAAATAACTCGCAACAGGAAAATGTGGCGTTTTTTGGTATGAGAATAGGCGTTCAAATTAGTACTGAAACAATATCCTACGTCGGCCAAGGCTTTTATTATTTCTTAAGTTATTGTTTGTTATCAATAGTAGCGACTCAGTTAATATCCCGCTCTGTGTGTCAAAAAGAACTTAACATTACAAGTCATAAAAATTAAAAAACCGAGCGAAAAATAAATGACTTTTTGCTCGGCTCTTTTGTTACGTGACATATTTAAATCTGAAAGAACTCTCTTCTTAAATCACGGTCGGTATTAAACGCCCCACCTAATGCTGATGTTTTTGTGTATGAACTTGTGTCCCTCACGCCTCTTGCCTTTACACAGTAGTGAGTAGCATTTATGCTGACCGCCACATCTTTTGTGCCGGTTAACGCTTGCAGAGCTACCATCACTTGTTGAGTCAAGCGTTCTTGTACTTGCGGGCGCTGAGCAAAAAAACTAACTAAACGATTAATTTTGCTTAATCCAATAACCGTTTTATTTGGGATATAAGATACCGTTGCCGTGCCATCAATAGTAACAAAATGATGTTCACATGTACTGGTAAGGCTTATGTCAGTAACTTGTACTGGCTGCTCAATGCTCATTTTATTTTCAATTTGAGTAATTTTCGGAAAGTTAGCGTAATCTAATCCCGAAAAAATCTCATTTACATACATTTTCGCAATTCTATTTGGCGTATCCTGCAAACTATCGTCATTTAAATCTAATCCTAAAACCTGCATAATTTCTTGCATGTTTTGTTTTATCTTTACTCTTTTTTCTTCCGCTGTTAGGCCATTTTCAACCATTGGCGTTTCTAGGCCAGACGTAATTAATGCCTCTCGTACTATCTCAGCTTGAGGTGACAACCTGTTAGGATTGGCTCCATGCACAACTATTTTTTCGTTTGCTAACATTCTTAATCCAATTTGTTATTTTCAGTTTTATACGCACATTTGCTAAGCTGGTTTAAACGATAAGGTGGAAAATACCCTTTCATTAACTTATTTTAATTTTCCAGACTTTATAAACTGTTAATTTTTAATAGTTCAACTATCTTTAATCAAAACCATTCTTTGTTTTATCGCGTATATCGAACGTTTATTTATGTCGTTTTCTATAAACGTTTAACTTTCAGCAGGAATTTCACTTCTATTATGACAGCTCCAATTCTAATAACTGGTGGTGCCCAACGTCTTGGTTTAGCTATTGCTCAAGACCTACTATCTAATAACCATAGCGTAATTATAACATATCGCACGAAAAAGCCATCTGTTGACGAATTAATTGAACTTGGTGCAATTGCAATACAAGCAGATTTTGCAACAGACGAAGGTATTCAAAATTTCATATATTCACTTAAATTAAGCACACCTTCATTAAGAGCCATCATTCACAATGCTTCAGACTGGGATAGTGAAAAATCAGATTCAAATTTGAGCGAACTTTTTACAAAAATGATGCAAGTACATGCAAGTGCACCGTATCAAATTAATATGAGCTGCGAATCGTTGCTTGAACAAAAAAGCGACATTATTCATATGACTGATTACGTGCAGGATAAAGGCAGTAAGAAACATATTGCTTATGCGGCTAGCAAAGCTGCTTTGCATAACTTGACCCTAAGTTTTGCAGCTAAATTAGCCCCACATACGAAGGTAAACTCCATTGCACCTTCGTTATTAATGTTTAATGAAGATGATTCTGAGAGCTATAAGAACAAAGCGCTAGCTAAATCTTTATTAGAGACATGCCCCGGAGCAATTGAAGCAGTCAAAGCAGTCAATTATGTGTTAAATAGTGAATACATTACTGGGCAGGTAATACATTTGAACGGCGGGAGGCATTTAAAATAATGCGTCACCTTTTATATAAATTGATTTCAGTACTTTCTGTTTTCGCCTTCGCTACTATGGCCTGCCAATCTGCTCATGCACAGTCTAATACCAATGGAGTTGGCGGGAGCATAGCAGAACAAATCCTCACAAATAATGCCATGGAGGTTATTAGCGTCACGGCAAGTAAAAGCCCTCAGGCAATTAACAATACGCCAGATAGTGTATCAGCTATTTTGGCATCACAAATCGAGACTATTTCCCCACAACATATTAACCAAGTACTTGATGCCATCCCAGGAACATGGATAAGCAGAGGCAATGGACAAGAACACTTAACCGCTATTCGCTCACCCGTGTTAACTGGTGCGGGTAGTTGTGGCGCATTTTTTATGGGCTTAGATGGGATATCAATTCGTGCCCCCGGTTTTTGTAATTCGAATCAACTCTTTGACATCAATTATGAGCAGGCTCGAAGTATTGATGTGTTGCGTTCACCTGCAAGTACGCTTTATGGCGGCAACGCATTGCATGGGGTAATCAATTTTATTACTGCCGATGCATTTAACGTAAATAATAATCAAGCTAGTTTACAAGTGGGGGCGGAAGACTTTGCTCGACTATCTAGTTCTTATGGAAAAACCTATCAAGACAGCGCTTGGCTTAATTTAACCAACGTGACTCAGGAAAATGGGTTTCAAGCGCAAAGTGGCTATGATCAACAAAAAATGACCCACATTTATCAAACGGATAAAAAAGAGTGGAGTAATAAAACTGTATTAGATATTTCTAATTTAAATCAAGAAACCGCTGGGTTTATTCGTGGATTTGAAAGTTTTAAAGATAGTGAAATTAGGAAAACCAATCCAAACCCTGAAGCTTATCGCGATGTAAAATCACTTCGGCTTTATAGTAAATTCAATTATTTCTTTGAGCAATCAGAGCTACAAATCACACCATATTTACGAGCAAATAGTATGGCTTTCTTGCAGCATTTTTTGCCATGGCAGGCGCTGGAAAAAAACAGCCATACTAGTATAGGTGTGCAAAACAAGTATCAATATTTATGGCAAAACATTAATTGGATACTAGGCGCTGATATTGATTATACCAAAGGCAGCTTAACGGAAACTCAAGATGACGATTTTTCACCTAGCATACCGAAAGGGATTCACTATGATTACGATGTAAACGCAACCCAACTTGCCACGTATTTACAGGGCTTATGGCGACAAAACAATTTATCCATTAGATTTGGGGCTAGGCTTGAGCGTAATGCTTATGATTACAATAATAACACTGAAGGAAGAAGTGCTTGTGCTGACGATGTAGCAGTATGCAGATTTAGCCGCCCTGACAACCAAAGTGTTAGTTTCACCGCTCTCTCACCGAGCATTAACATTCAATATCAAATAAAGTCTAATTTAAGTGTGTACGGAAAGTTTTCACAAGGCTTTAGAGCTCCACAAGCAACCGAATTATTTAGACTGCAAAATAACCAGCAAGTAGCTGATATTGAAAATGAAAATATGCTTTCATTTGAAATTGGCTCACGGTTTTATAATGAACAAACACTTGTACACTTTGCCATTTATACAATGAATAAAAAAGATGTAATATTCCAAAACAGTGAACGTCAGAATGTCAGTAATGGGGAAACTAAACACCAAGGAGTAGAGTTTGAATTGACGCGAAAACTGACTGATTCGTTGTCACTACAAGGCCACGTGAGTTATGCCGAACATACCTATTCAAAAGATACCAGTTTAGTGAGCACCAATATAAAAGGAAATGAAATTGATACCGCACCTAAATGGTTTGCTAACGCGAGTATTAATTATCAACCTTTAGAAAATTTAAATGCTCAGTTAACTTGGCAGCATTTAAGTAGCTATTACTTAAACCCCGAGAATACAGCTAAATACGATGGACATGATTTACTTGATATTAACCTTAGTTATCAACTAGCAAACAATACGGAAGTGAGCCTTCATATGTTAAACTTAACAAATGTTGCTTACGCAGAACGAGCTGACTTTGCTTTTGGGAACTATCGATACTTTGTAGGTCAACCACGGCGAGCATTTATAAAATTCATATACTCTTATTAATTTATTTGCGAATAAAATACTCATGAATAACAGCAAAAAAATGGCGATGCTGCCGGAGTGGGCCGAACAAGAAGCTGTAGTGTTAGCTTGGCCGCACAAGGATACTGATTGGCGTTATAATTTAGACCAAACTAAAGCAACGTATTTGGACTTAATAAATTCAATTAATGCCACGGGTACGCCTGTTTTGCTTCTATGCCCTGAATCAGAGGTAGACAATACGAAAGGGCTACTAGATGCGCGAAGTCATATTGCTCAGCCAAATAAGGTGTTGATTATACCCGCGCAGTACAATGATACTTGGGTAAGAGATTACGCTTTTATAACGGTAAGTGATAATGAAAAAAATTACCCAATAAATTTTGAGTTCAACGGTTGGGGTAAGAAATTTGATGCAACGTTAGACAATCAAATTAATCACTTGCTAGGCTCGTTGTGCCAGCAAAGCTTGCAATCTCATAACCTTGTACTAGAAGGCGGGGCAATTGAGATAGATGAAAATCAGCATCTACTCAGCACCCAATCTTGTTTGTTTAATCCCAAGCGAAACCCCAATTATACTAAAGAACTGTACTGCCAGTTTTTTCAAGATGTACTGGGTGCTAAACAAGTTAATTTATTTCAAAACGGTCATCTTCAAGGCGATGACACAGATGGTCATATTGATACCCTTGCGAGATTTACTCCGCTAATGGGCATTGTGTTTCAAGGTGCAGAAAATCGACCTCAAGATAGCCATTTTGTAGACCTAATGAAACTTAAATTTGAATTACAACAAGCGTTTCCTCAGCACACTTTGTATAGTTTGCCACTTCCGTACGTAGAAAATTTAGAAAAAGAAAGATTGCCTGCTTCTTATGCAAACTTTTTAATTTTAAACAAGCGCATACTACTCCCTATATACGGACAAGCAGAAGACGATACCGCGATTGCGGTAACCAAAAAAGCGTTTCCTAATTACCAAGTGATGCCAATTAATTGCTTAAGTTTAGTGCAGCAGTATGGCAGTTTACATTGCGTCACCATGCAAATCCCTTTTAATACTTTAAAGCCCGAAATAGTTGAATTAGCTTCTCAAGGCGTTAGCGTACTAGATATATAGGTAGAACATGAGTACACATAAATTAAAGAAAACACTTAAAATTGGCGTAGTTCAGCAAGTTGTTGCAGACGACAATAAGCAAACTAACTGGCAAAAATCAGCAACACAAATAGAGACTCTAGCTGCTCAAGGTTGTGAATGTATATTGCTTCAAGAATTGCACTCAACACTTTATTTTTGTCAAACCGAAGACGTTAATAAATTTGATTTAGCAGAGTCTATTCCTGGGCCTGCCACTGAATTTTTTGGTGAAATAGCAAAGCGCTTAAATATTGTTTTAGTCACTTCTTTATTTGAAAAAAGAGCCACTGGGTTATATCACAACACTGCTGTAGTATTTGACAGAAGCGATGAAATTTGTGGAATGTACCGTAAAATGCATATTCCCGATGACCCAGGATTTTATGAAAAATTTTACTTCACGCCTGGCGATTTAGGTTTCACCCCCATAGATACTAGCATAGGGAAATTAGGTGTTTTGGTATGTTGGGATCAGTGGTATCCAGAAGCAGCTCGTTTAATGGCAATGGCTGGTGCTGAAATATTATTCTATCCAACGGCAATAGGTTGGGATGCCTCAGACTCATTAGACGAGCAAAAACGTCAGCAAAGTGCTTGGGAAACTATTCAACGCTCTCATGCAGTCGCAAACTCAGTACCTGTGGTGGTAGCGAATAGAACAGGCTATGAAGAGTCTGACAATAAAGGTGAAGGGATACAGTTTTGGGGGCATAGTTTTATTGCAGGCCCACAAGGTGAAGTTTTAGCTCTTGCGAGTGATGATAAAGAGCAAACACTTATGGTGGAATTAGATTTAGAAAAATCAGAGCATATCAAAAGAATTTGGCCGTACTTTAGAGACCGTCGTATAGATAGCTATAAAGATTTAGCATTACGCTGGCGTGACTAACGGCTAGTGCAGTTTGAATTTAGAGGCTCACGGCTAAACACACAGCATAAATCTTTACATCATTTTCAAGGAAGAAATATACATGGAGTTATTAAAAGAAAAGAAACCCCTTAAACTTTCGGCTTTAGTAATAAGCGCAACAATTATTACAATAATAATGACGGCGTCGATTACGTCTCACAGTTCTGAAGGCGAAGAGGACTACTTTGTCTGTGCAGGTAAATTGCTTGATGTAATCAGTAGCGTGAGAATTTTAGTTAATACCGTTGATAATTTAGATTATCAAAAATCTAAATTATTACAATGTGATGATACTGTGAGTGATTGCGAAAGAATTGCTTCAAAGGTTTTATTAGATACTCAAATCTTAGAAGCGGATATCGAAAATACTAAAGAGCAATTTTTAAATACGATAGACTTTTGTTTGAACGTCAGCAAAAACGACACAGTAACTCATGAAAACTTATCCAATAATTCTGACAAATAAGGTTTATAGTTTTCCCATTGATTTTTACCGCTCGTATAAATAGGTTGTCTTACTTGTTGCGCAGAGGGCGTTTTCACTGTTCGTTTATTTTCATAGAAGCGTAAGCATGCATCTTCAAAAGGTAATTCACAGAATGACAGTAAACGTTTAATTTCATGTTCTGTATTATCAATCACGTCTTCGTTGTTCACTAGTAGAATTTCATCTGGATAAATATTATTCCAATGATCCATTAAATTAATGTAGTTCTTGTAGTAAGTGCCAATGATATTTAAATCGTAACTAAATTCTTGGCCATCGCCAAATAACTGTTTATACCCACTAAAACAACATGCCATGGGCGAACGCCTTGCATCAATAATTTTTGCGTTTGGCAAAATACTTTTAATCAAGCCAATGTGCATATAATTATTAGGCATTTTATCTATAAAGTATGGCGCGCCCTCTCTATAAACCTGAGTTCGCTCTATAAAATCTTTACCTAATTGCGCTAAGGTATTTTCTGGCAGTTTACTCAAATTTAAGGGGTATGCAGGCATACTTTCATGCTTTTTAGATAGTTTGCCTGCTAGCGCAAGAATTTCATGTAACTCCATGGTGCCATCCACTTGAGAATGGCTTGCTAATATTTGCTCTAACAATGTAGAGCCTGCGCGAGGCATGCCAACAATGAAAATAGGGGCAGTATCATTACACCCTTGGCTTTCCAATTCTGCCTTTAAACCCGACGTAAACGTCTTAATTTGATGCTCAACAAATTGAGTATGGCTTTCAATATTAAATGGCGTCAATACGTGTTGCGCTTGATTACCCAATTGATAATGCTTAAATGATTGCGCAAATTCTTTATTATCTTCATAGCTTTTACCCAATGCAAAATGAAAGTGTATTTTATCTGTTGCTTTCATTTCTGCAGAAACAGCAGACTTTTCCATATGAGTAATTTCACTGTCAGAAAACTGATAGGTTTTAGTATTGGCTAAACTCCAAAATGCGTCTCCTAATGTACTTTCCAATTCATATGCCTTTTTATACGAAGCAACACTTTCAGCAATGTTGCCAATCGTTTTATATGCATGGCCTAGCAACATAAATACTTGGGCGTGCTCGCCAAATTGCTTACATATATTTTCTAAGATAGCGATTGCTTGTTCTACATTACCTACACCCTGCGTAGCCGTTGCTAAAGCAACCTGATAAAACATATTAGTTGGCGCGGCGCTTGTTAGCGTTTTAGATATCGCCAAAGCATTTTCAAACTTGCCTAACTTGCTATAAATTTTAAATAATTGATACTTGGCGTCTAAATCGTCTTGATATAGCTCAGCACATGTTTCTAAAATAAACTCGGCTTTTAACGTCGCTTTTAGCCTTATAGCTATCTCTGCTAACAACAATAAAGCCTTTGGATGATGTTTATTCTGCTGTAAAAAATGCCTGCAGGTTGAATCAGCTAATTCCAAATTATCTTCATACATCATGTCAGTAGCAGCCAGAAGAGGCTTAGGTAAACTGCTTAGTTGCTGAATTCGCTCTTCACACAAACTTAAGGCTTGATATTGTTTTTCACGTTCATAAATCGGTTTTAGAGCCAGCCATGCTGACAACAATGCGGGATTAATCTGTGTGGCTTGGTAAAAATGTTTTGCGGCCTTAAGATGATCGCCTTGCTCTCTTAAATTATACCCTTTCTCTTGCAGCATTCTTGAATAATTTGGAGCTATTTTACTTAACTTATCTAAAATATTAAGTGCTTCGCAATTTTGTTTTTTCAAACGAAAAGCAACGGCTAACATGTATAAACACTGAGTTATATCTTCCTCATTTAAACTATCATTTTTCACAAACAACTCTAACTCATCAATCACTTCATCCAAACGGCCCTTCGAAAGCAATTGCTGATAATGCTTTGCATTAAACTTAAGTGGGGTTGAGTAATTTGTAGGTGACATGAAGTTATTTCCAAAAAGCTTATGGATTATGATTATAAAGGAATGAGCTTAAATAAAAAATGGCGCTTAAATCTAAGCGCCATTTTATTAAGATATCATAAGATATTAAAAGAAGTCATATGACAATCTAACGCCCACTGTTCTTGGTCTGTTAGTCACAACTTTAGGAGTAAATTGCTGATTATCAATATGCAAAACTGCGCGTTCATCAAATACGTTATCAATAAATAGTTCGGCCTTCCATTCATCATTGGTAATACCAAATGCTAAGTTAGCCAAGATATAACTATCTTGAATGTAACGTCCACCTTTAAATGGGTTGCCATTTGTATCCGTGTAATTTACGCCATCATAGGTTGCGGCTTCTTGTTGAATTTTTAAGCCAGTACCTGGACCCATGCTTCCGTCCGCATTACTATAAACTAGCTGTGTTGTCTCTTCTAGTACATATGCGTCCATAGTCATGCCTGCTAAACGGTCACCCGTGTAAGCAACTGAACCATTAACGTAACCCGTCAAACCATTATCTAATTCATAGAAATAGCGTGCACGAATGTTACCAGAGAAGGATGCAGAATAAGGTAACTCACTGCCCACAGAAGGCGCAATACCATCTAATTC
>DDIL01000087.1:0-3468 GCA_002338515.1 Glaciecola sp. UBA1851
CCAACTCTTGTTTTAAATCTTGTAATCCTCTAGTCAGCTTTTTCACTCTTTTATTAATATCTTCAGTTTGCTCATTTGACTCTATTTTAATAGATTCAAATTTAGGAGTAAGGCTGTCAACATGAGGATATTCTTTTGCAGTATCTAAGGCTTTGTCATACTTTTCAATTGCCGTGTCATTTTGAACTGAATTCGATGTCATTTTGCTAATAATCATTGCTTGCTGATTTATCTCGTTAGATGCTTGGATTGTTTTTCGCGCTAATTGATCTAAAAATTCGGCTAATGCACCAAACCCAGCTGCGTCGTTTCCTGCTCTAACAGCCAACACACCTGCATTGTTTGAAGCAAGTGAAATTTCTTTTGCTACCTTAATTGCTTTTTCCAACTTAGCAGCAATGCTGGCAGCTGTGACGAAGTGTTGTTGTGTAATAACAATCTCCTAAGAATATGAAATACATGATTGAGTGACTACTAGTTAAGGTTGCATGTAATAATTTAATCCGAGTAACTATATTTCGGCTAAACAACAAAGGCCTTTAGTATTTAGCCATTAAATCTATGTTAAATAATATGGATAGAAAATCATTATGCTTTATAATTTAGTATGTTTTTTAACCTATATCAAAAATTAGTCTGCATTATTTTGTTAACCTGTCGATATATTCTATTGAATTATTCTAAGGGAAAAGAGTGAATCAGAGTATTACAATATCTAATGACACACCGCGCAAGTTATTAAGTGTTGATATTACACTTATTGCTATCGTGCTTTTTGTGTTTTTGATTGTTGGGCTTGGCTCAGTGATGCTTTATACTTTGCACTCTATTATTTCTTACCAGGAAAATAGCGCCAAATATATTAATATCAGTGGTCAACAACGCATGTTATCTCAGCGGTTAGCTTTGTATTCGCTTAGATATATTGAGTCGGCAAGTGCGTCAGATAGGCTGAAAGCCCAACAAGCTTACGAGAAAATTAATTCAAATATTGAATACTTATTAGACGAAGAAAGAGAAAAAGTGATGCTTTCTGATAGGCTAAAGAGCATGTACTTTGAACGTCCTTTGTTAATTGAAGAGTCGGTGAAAAACTACGCCAATGCAGTTAGTCAAATAATATCAATCCCGCCGAAGCAGTTGCATTCATCCAATGTCGTTCCCCAGAAGGCTTATATTCTAGAAAATGCAACGCCATTACTTTTGAAGTTAGATACAGTTGTTCAACAATATGAATTAGAAGCGCAAACGAAAGTAAGGGAATTGAAACAAATAGAGTATTTTGTACTTGCTACTTTCATTATATTTGGAGGAGTGCTTTTATGTGCGTTTGTAATACCTTGGATAAGAAGCACTAAGTTGAAACAGGCCAAGCTGCACAAAGAAGCGTCATGTGATCATTTAACTCAGTTACTCAATAGAAAAGCATTGCAGGATATCGCCTATTCAATTTTTTCTACCAGTCAATATAACAATGAACCTGTTAGTGGTGTGATGATAGATATTGATTATTTTAAGAAAGTGAACGACCAATACGGTCATGTAATAGGTGATCAAGTGTTGATATTTATCGCAAAATTAATTGGAGACTCCCTTAGAAAAGAGGATTTTTGTTTTAGATATGGAGGTGAAGAAATTTTTATATTATTGCCAAATACAACGCTAACACAAGCTAAAACGGTATCAGAAAAAATTCGTCAAGAAGTGCAAAATACACTTATCACTACCAAAGATATTGAGCTTAATTTAACCGTTAGTATTGGTTTAAGTTCTAAGCGTGAAAATGATGTAACTTTAGATGATTTAATTGAGCGAGCCGATTTAGCCATGTATAGAGCAAAAAATAGCGGTCGCAACTGCGTAGTCATAGACTAAATAAAATTAATTAGTATAATATTTTTTGCATTTACCCTTTATGTAAGTTCTTCTTAAGCCGTTAATACGGTATAGTTTGTAGTTTTTTATTAAAGCTGTAGAGTGAAGAATGTGGAAAATATAGAAAAAAGAAATAATATAAAGGTCATAGGTACCGGTAATACAACCATCATGTTGGCTCATGGATTTGGTTGTGACCAAAATATGTGGCGTTTACTCATTCCATATTTAAAAGATGATTGTAAACTCGTTCTTTTTGATTATGTTGGCTCTGGTAATTCAATTAAACAAAGTTTCAACTTAGAAAGGTATTCTGACCTTTATGGTTATGCTAAGGATGTCAATGAAATTATTGATTACCTCAATTTAACTAAGGTGCACTTCATTGGTCACTCGGTGAGTGCAATGATTGGTTTAATAGCGCAAATTAATACTCCTGATAAATTTTCCTCTTTAACTATGGTTTGTCCTTCCCCCTGTTTTTTAAATAAACCTCCTTCCTATATAGGTGGGTTTGAGGCTGAAGACCTTGAAGAGTTGCTGTCTTTAATGGATAAAAATTATATGGGTTGGGCAAATTATTTGTCGCCATTAGTAATGGGAGCAACCAATTCTAAAGAGTTGATTGACGAACTATCGAATAGTTTTTGCAGTACCGACCCGTTAATGGCAAAACAATTTGCTAGGGCAACATTTTTTGGTGATTACCGACATTTATTAAGTAAATCTGCATGCAAAACATTAATTCTACAAAGCGAAAATGACAATTTAGCAAGCTTAGAAATAGGGCACTACATTGACAATGAAATGCAAAACTCAGAACTAAAAATAATTGACGCCGATGGCCATTGTTTACATATGACTCACCCTAGCGTTATATCCCCGCTTATACATACATTTGTCAAAGAGTAATATGGTTGAATTTGACTAATATAAACGATTTCCATTGCGGATTATTTATAACCGATAATCATAGGGTTGTGCTTACGGTAAACCGCTATGTTGAATCAGAACTCGGTATTTCAAAAGAAGCGTTAATAGGTAAATCTATTAGTGGCATATTTTCAAAATCGTCAGTTTTGTTTTTTGAAAGTTATCTATTACCGATATTACAAATCGAAAAGTCTTGCAAAGAACTACAGTTAACAATTAAAAATATTAGCGGCCAAACTATACCTGTTACAGTAAATGCAGTCGTGAGTGGCGATAGAATATTTTGGAGCTTTTTTACTGCGGTTTCTAGAAATGAGCTACACGAAAAACTAACTGAAGCAAAAGAGAAAATAGAGAAACAAGCGATTCATTTGCAACAAATATCAATGACCGACGAGTTAACTGGGTTGCCAAATAGAAGGGCGTTTTTATCTAAGTCTGAAAATTTAATTTCGTTATCAAAACGACATAATCTCCCCTATGGTTTATTTGTAATTGACATAGACCACTTCAAAAAGATAAATGACTTATATGGGCATGATGAAGGCGATAACGTGTTGGAACAGATGGGGGAAGCGTTTAAAACCTTTGGTAGGAAACAAGATTTGTTAGCAAGGTACGGCGGTGAAGAATTTCTCCTTCTGGTAGCAGAGTGTAATA
>DDIL01000087.1:3759-6120 GCA_002338515.1 Glaciecola sp. UBA1851
GGTAATCAAAAAATTGAATTAAGTATAGGCGTTCGACTAGGCACAGAATCCTTTAATGAAGCCTTTAAACAAGCAGATAGCGCATTATATAAAGCGAAAAGTTCTGGTCGAAATACAACGGTTATCGTAAAAGAGAGATAAAATTTTAAACTAAAGTGCGTGGAATAAAGTTTTGTCTGATGATACCCATAGTCAAAAATTAGGTAGGCTACATAAAGGTTATTTTCGCAATGGTGAAAATCATCGAGGCGGTGCAGATGTTACGTTTGCTGATATTGTGAAGATATTTGGTTTTCGATCCGCTGAAATAGGAAAATGGGTAACTAAAACTGAACAACAGATAGCTGCTAATCTATTCTTTGACGCCCTTTGTGATTTATCCGATATTCTAAAGGTTCCTAACGAAGTTATTTCTCTAAAAGGTAGCTTGTCGATAAGTTTCGGAAAAGGTGGGAAAAAGCATTCTCAAGCTCATTATAATAGTGCAAAGCGTCAGTTAGCACTTGCAAAAAATGCTGGCGGTGGCGCGCTTGCACATGAGTGGAGCCATTCGTTTGATCATTTCATTACAAGCCGTTTTTTAAAAAGTGCTAATCCACAAGACTTTGCATCAGAGCTTTGGTTAAAGAACGCAGAGGTAGTAGCCCATCCAATAAATCATTGTTTGGAAGCGTGTTTTCAAAGTATGTTTTTACAACATTCGAGCACTGAACCAAGCACGCTATTTAGCCATAGCGCAGCAGCTGATAGAAGTTTGAAGGCGTACTATTATTCTCGTCCTCAAGAGGTTTTTGCACGCGCATTCGAGGCTTTTGTGCAGGACCAGTCAATAAAAAATACGTTTCTAGTTCAAGGCACTAAGAAGTCGAAAGAAGCCAATTTGGGCATTTATCCTCAGGGTTTTGAGCGCGAGTCTATCAATGCAAACTTCAAGCGTTATTTTCAACTCTTAGGTAAAGCACTGACACGAAAAATTTAAATTAGCTGTGAGTTAAAGCTGATTGGATAATTTTTGCGTGCTCAGCTAGATCATGTCCAAGATTTGTTAAATAGCCGCCATCAGGCTGGGTAACGATTCCTTTATCAAATAAACGTTGAGCAGCAGCGATAACACTGCTGTCAGCATCATGATGAATTTTTAATCCTTGCATTAAGCTTTTATTTGGAAATTTTAAAATTAAGTTTAGCTCTTCAGTTAAGTCTTTATCAAATGGCATAAGCATCTCATTATTATTGTAGTGTGAATAAGCATGTGTAATCTTTTAAGACTATCCGCATTTATCAATAAACACAAAGAAATATTTTAGCTAAGCTTACTAGCATGCCACTTAATATGTTCATGCATAAAGCTAGAAATAAAATAATATGAATGGTCATAACCCGGCTGCATTCTAAGTTCTAAAGCAACATTATGTTGCTTGCACACGTCAACTAACTTGTTTGGGCTGAGTCCATTATTTAAAAATGAATCGGCCTCTCCTTGGTCAACTAGTAAATGCTCAATCGTTGCGCCGTCTTCAATCAGGCATACACTGTCGTAAGCCCGCCATGTTGACTCATCATTACCTAAATAAGAATTAAACGCTCGGATAGACCAATCTTCAGTTGATGGTGAGTTAATGGGTGCAAAGGCAGAACAGCTTTTAAAGCGTTTTGGTTTTTTTAACGCGCAGATCATCGCGCCATGCCCACCCATTGAATGACCAAAAATACTCTGTTTAGATACATCAAGGTTGAACTCTTTGAATACAAGTTCGGGTAATTCATCTGTTACATAGTTATACATTTGATAGTTAGTATCGAAAGGTGGCTCAGTTGCATTGACATAGAATCCAGCACCTTGTCCAAGCTGCCAATCTTCTGGATCAGCACCCGGAATATCCGCTCCTCTTGGGCTGGTATCTGGGCAAATGATTGCGATGCCTAATTCAGCAGCGGCTTTTCTATATTCGCCTTTCTCCATTACATTAGCATGCGTACAAGTTAAACCAGACAAATACCATAATACAGGGAATGGCCCCTCTCCAGGAGGAAGAAATATAGCAAATGTCATATCACAATTGGTGGTGTTGGCGTAGTGTTTAACCACAAGTTGCCTACCGCCATGGCTAACAAATTCATCAATAATATTCATTAGTACTCAACCACTGCTCGTATGCTTTTGCCTTCATGCATTAGGTCAAAGGCATCGTTGATATTTTCAAGACGAAGTTTATGTGTAATCATCGAATCAATCTCAATTTTACCATTCATATACCAATCTACAAATTGTGGTACATCAGTTCGCCCCTTTGCTCCGCCAAAAGCAGTTCCTTTCCATACTCGCCCAGTCACTAATTGGAATGGTCTTGTGCTAATTTC
>DDIL01000177.1:0-3182 GCA_002338515.1 Glaciecola sp. UBA1851
TCATTAATATCAACAATCTAATATGTAACTATAAAAAAACCACGCTATTACGTGGTTTCTGTATTTGGTTGCGGGAGCAGGATTTGAACCTACGACCTTCGGGTTATGAGCCCGACGAGCTACCAGACTGCTCCATCCCGCGATTGTTCTGGTTTCTAAGCACTTAGTGCGTCGAAGAGGTGCGTATTATACATAGCAAGTTTAGGTATGCAAGCACCAATACAACTATTTTTTTTAACTGCCTAATCTTTGACCTTATAAAGTTCCATTTTCTTAGCTAGTTGGAAGTCTAAATCACTTATACCGCCTGCATCGTGGGTCACTAAGTCTACTTTTACTTTGTTATAAACATTGAACCATTCAGGGTGATGTTTTAACTTTTCAGCCCAAATGGCCATTTGTGTCATCCAACCAAATGCATGAATAAAATTCTTAAATTTAAACTCTTTCGTTAATTTACCATCAATCACTTGCCAAGGAGCAGCATCTGCCACTTCATTCAGTTCTCCCAACGCCTTCTCTAATTCCTTTTGCTTTAGTATCTCTGCCATTTGATGCTCCAATATATTGAATCATTAAAAAATGAGTGTTTGATTTTTACTTAGTACTCTTTGTTACTCTCAACCAATAAACAAAGTTTACTTGGCAAAATATTAACAATAAAAAAACCTCTAATTGAATACGCAATTAGAGGTTTAGGATTAAGGTTTGCTATTTCTTTAATTATACAAGGCTTAAAGCTAATGGTTTAAATATAAACTTAAACCCTTAGCTATTTAAAACTCTGCTGCAAACCTTACATAAAGCTGCCTTCCTCTTGGGTCGTGTACTTTCGAATCGAAACCACTATTAGTAAATACTTGTGGTGGATTTTCATCAGTTAAATTAATGCCACCAATCGTTAATAAGTAATTAGTTTCTGTATCTAATAAAGCACTTAAATCAATGTTCAATTGAGCATCATAAGTTGTATGCGCTTCAACTTCTTTTAAACCACTCGCTGGGCAACCTGCAGCAATTGCGCTGCCATCAGCACAGTTTTGGTCGTCATCGTAAGCACTAATATAACGAGCGAATAAATTGGCACTAAATGCATTCATTCTCCAATTTAAGCCAAAGTTAGCGCGTAATTCCGGTGACGATACCCCAATATTTGTAAAGTTACGTCTACCTGCACCATCAATTAACCCAGCTTGCGGATCATCTAAGTCATATTTGGTTACATAAGTTAAATGCAAAGAAGGAACAAACGCGCCCATTCCATCTGTTTCTAATTTATAGCTTGTTACAAAATCAACACCTGAGGTTTCAAGGGAACTCGCATTCACATAAGTATTGTTAACCTGAACTAATGGCCCAGTTAATGGGTCGCCAGCTCGAATTATTCTATCAGTATCAGATGGGTCTGCCGCCAGAATCGCTTGCGCACTTTCTTGAATAATTAAGTCTTCAAACTCGAAATTCCAATAATCAACCTCAATTGACCAATCATCAACAGGCTCTAATGAAAACCCTATATTATAAGCGGTAGATTCTTCTGGTGTTAGATCTTCGTTACCTGACGTTCTTACCGCAGCAAACGCATTAGAGTTAATCAATGGGTCAGTTAATTGTTGCAAACTAGTCGCGCCACCATTTTGCATAAATATAGAAGGCGCCCTAAATGAAGTGGATATAGATCCACGTAAAGACAACGAATCAGTTGCACGATAATTAACCGCAAGCTTAGGATCAACCGTATTGCCAACTGTACCGCCATAATCTTCGAATCGTAGTGCTATTTGCACATCTAGATCTTCGGAAACAGGTAATGCTAATTCAGCAAACGCGGCCCATACACTTAAACTATCATCGAAATCTGGGTTACCAATTACAAATGAGAAGCTATCTTCATTTGATAACTTATCGTAATCTTGTTTTAGTTCTTCTGCGCGATATTGCATACCAACGGCTAAACCAGCAGAACCACCATCCATATCAAACACATCGAATGACGCAAATGCTTCAATTACTTCCAAGTTAGATTGAGAATCAATTAACTGGTCTGCTGAAAAAGAGTCAATCACATATTGTGAATTAGGAGATGTAGTATAAGAAGTTGAAAACGGGTTAAAGTATTCGCAGAATCCTTCGCCAGCAGTACCATTAACTGGATCACAATTTGCGCCCCCAAACCCATTTAACGCTAAATTAAATTCAGTGTTTAATACATCTTCTACTTGGAACAAGAAATTATTAGTTGCATTGGTATAACTTAATTCCCAAAAACCACTATCTAATTCGCCCTGTAGTACAGTATTAAATCTAAACGTATCTGATTCAGTGCTTGCTGGATCAGGCTCAAACCCATTACCCTCAGCTCGTCCAAAAAATACAACCGGCTGCCCAAAAATATTGTCTGGGTGAGATGTTGGTACCACAGGACCACGTAAATTAGGGAAGCTTGGCGCCCCGCCACGCTCTGCTCGGTTACGCGCAATACTAACTTCAGTCGTCCAAACTAACGTATCACTTAAATTATAGTCAGATTTGAAGTAAGCATTAACACGAGTTTCGTCTGGTACATAAGAATAGCCGGGTCCAAAATCGAATCCACATAATCCTATTTCTAAATTAGGTACAGTGCCTGATGGCGCGAGTAATTGAGGAAAACCACCAAAGGCTTCACAACCCGGATCGATTATGGGCGTACCCGCTAGTGGACCTTGCGTAAAAAAGAAAGAGCCGGGGTTACCTAATGCCGATGTATCGTCTTGAGGACGCGATAAACGCCTATCACTTAAAAACAATGGGCTTCTATTGGTGTAGCTAAGCGCAGCCATAACGTTACCGTTATCACTTGATGCGCCCCATAAACCTTGCATTACCCATTCTTTATTGTTGCCGTGCGCGCCATCTTGATAATCTAGTGTAACTTTTGCGCCATCATAGTTTCTTTTGGTAATGAAGTTAACCACACCGGCAACCGCATCCGAACCGTACAAAGCAGAAGCGCCGTCTTTCACAACTTCCATACGGTCAATGGCTATCATTGGGACTAACGAGCTGGTATCAACAAAGTTTAAACCTTCATTGGTTTGTTGTGAATTAACTACTTGTCTTCGGTTATTCAACAGCACCAAGGTTGAGGCGACCCCTAATCCTCTAAGATTTATGTTTGACGTGCCTGCAGTTGCATTTTG
>DDIL01000177.1:3507-32690 GCA_002338515.1 Glaciecola sp. UBA1851
GGCGATGGAGATTCAAAATTCTCACTTCGTCTTACAAAACTGCCCGTCACCATAATGAGCTCGACCTGTTGAACTTCGTCTTCTTGTTGTTGTGCAACCGCAAGTTGCGGAAGTGCAAACATCTGTGATGCGACAAATGCCGCAATAGCTGTTTTCTTTGCTGTTAACTTCATCATAAATCCCCAAAAAAAGGCGCCCATGACCTTACCGTGTGTGTAAGTGTTATGGGCATTTTCTATCGTTATTATTACTCCAAAAGGAGCGTTGTATTAATACTAGGTGCTAATGTAACATTTGTAAATATAATGTTATTTATCTGTAACCATAACATAACAACATGGTCATACCAGTTGTTTTGTTTTTTTTAATGATTTTTAATAACTAAAGATAAGAACTCACCAATTAGCGCAGGTTTTTCTCGATCTCTTATCTCTACTGTTCCTTCAAATTTGTATAAATCGCCCATCGTCTTAGGCTCAATAGATACCAGTTTGAAGCTGTATCTAATTGCATCGTTTGATCTTACTGGCTCAATAAACCTTAATGTATCCAAGCCATAATTGATTAAAGTTGTTGTGTTGGCATCTACTGAAATATTTTCACCAAAAAACTTGGGCATAAGAGACAATGTAAGAAAACCATGAGCGATCGTTGTTTTAAAAGGACTCTCTAATTTACAACGCCCTTCATCGATGTGAATCCACTGGTTGTCGCCGGTTGCCTCTGCAAATTCGTTTATTTTAGCTTGTGTCACTACATGAAATTCGCCACTTCGTATAATTTCACCCACTTTTAAATTTAAAATATCCAAGCCAATCCTTATTAATTCAAGTAATTAAAATTTAATATTATTATTAGTTTGATTTATATTTAAATGTCACTAAAATGTTAAATTAATATTAAATACTTGCTAAATCTGAATAGGATCTGTTTTTATGAATTTACACAGGATTGATTTGAATTTATTTGCCGTGTTCGATGCAATATATACTGCAGGCAGTTTGACAAAAGCGGCGGATGTTTTGTGCATTACTCAACCGGCTGTGAGTAATTCATTAGCGCGTCTTCGCGATATGTTAAACGATCCATTGTTTGTTAGAACGGGCCATTCAATGACACCAACACCCGTTGCTCAGAACATTATTGTTCCAGCTAGAGAAGCACTAGGGTTACTGCGTAAATCAGTTCAACAAAGTCATATTTTTGAACCTGAAACATCAACAAAGTCATTTAATTTTGCGAGTAGAGATTTACTTGAAGTCAGTATCATGCCTAGATTAATGGCTAGACTGCAAAGTTTAGCGCCTAATATTACGTTGACAAATTATGAGATAAATCGCAGTAATGTTGTTTCTTCAATGGCAAGTGGTAACTTAGACTTTTATGCAGACGCATCAACCTTTACTGATATACATTTGGAGAAACAACTGATTGCGAAAGATAGGTTTGTTGCATTGGCTCGGAAAAATCACCCGCTAATTCACAACGAACTCACTTTAGAAAACTTTCTTACACTTGGGCATATTAATGTGTCAAATAGAAAGTCTGGTGCAGGACCTATCGATATTGCATTAGACAAATTAGGTAAAAAACGCCAAGTTGTTATGCGCGGACAACATTTTTTAACTGTACCAAGTGCAATCTCTAAAACTGACTTAATAGCTTGTATTCCTTATCATTTAGCTAAACATTACGACCTTGCAATGTATGAAATTCCATTCGATCTCCCGCAAGTAGAATACTTCTTATACTGGCATGTTAGTGCAGATCACGACAGTGCGCATAAATGGATGAGAGAACAAATTACAGAAGTAGCTAAAGCTTATAATCCAGACTAAAAAAAGTTGAAATTACAAGCTTTAGGAAGCTGTACTTATTTATTTTCATACCTATTTATTAACGAGGTAATTGTACAAATCATTAGCGACCTTAAACTGACAGTGTTGAAAATTTAAACTGTAAGTGAGAGGTCTACCATGAAAAACAGAAAATATTTATATCTAAGTATTATTGCTACAGGACTAATGTTTCAGTCTACTGTCGCATCGGCATCCATTGAAGCAGCATTAGCAAACATTTGTAATATTGTAAAAGCAAATGACAAAAGCGAACTGCGTAAGAAGATGAAAACAGTGCAAAGCGATTATCGAATTCGTTTAGGCGATTACTATGACGGAGTGACGTGTGGTGGAAATAGTTTAATACGCACAGCTATATTGAACGATGCAGTTGATACCGGCACATTATTGGTAAAACGCTTACCGAAATCTCAATTGAGAACGCCTGAGAAAGACGGATTAGAATTAGCCAAGTGGATAGAAGCGAACGGGCATGCCGGCTCTCCTATTGCTAGCGTCGTACAAGATAGGTTGTAGCAACTTTTATTACCTATGGAGTATACGTTTATTTTAAAATGACTGTACTCCATTCTAGGGTCTGTTGATCTTAGTTTTTACAAAAATTCCTAATGCGAGTGATAATGTCACTCGCTTTTTGATGATGAAGCCAATGATCTTCAGATTCAAATTTAACCACCTCAAGATTGCTTACCCAATCATCTAAACCATGTAATACCTCCGGTACAAAAGCGGTATCCCTCATTCCCCATAAAACAAGTGTTGGCACTTGAATTCTAATATTAGGTAAACTTGCTTCACCTGTTAATTGAGTTCTAGAAGTCACCAAGTTCGGCATACACTTATAATAGGCAAAAGCATTTTGTAAGCTAGAGCGGTCACTCCACTGCTGTATAAACCTTCCTTGTTGATTGTTAGACAACTTATCAAACCATCCACCATATAACTTTTTCAAGCGATAAAAATTATTTTCGGTTACTATTTCATATCCATTTTCTGATATTAAATCTGTAATATAGTCAGATTGTTTTTGCTGCCTTGGGTTATTCAACATTTCTCTTGTAAAAGTACTTGGATGAGCTGCATTAAGTATCACTAGTTTTTTAACCAAGTTTTCATAAAAAGCAGTAAAAGGCCATGCAATTGCTCCACCCCAGTCATGAGCGACCAAATAAACAGGCTCCCCATTTGCAATTTGCTTAACAAACTCGGCTAAACAAGAAATTAAGTTTTGTAAGTGATAATCGCTGTCTTTTTCAAAACCTAAACTACCGTTATAGCCAGGTAAATCTGGCGCGATTGCTCTAAAACTATCTGACATTGAAAGTATATACGCCTCATAACTCCAACTATTTTCAGGAAAACCATGCAAGAATATTAAAATAGGCTTATTGGAACTGTGAAATGTATTTGCATGCAAATACTGAATACTTGTTTTGCTTAAAGAAATTGTAGATTGGCATATTGTCATTATTGAGTTCACTTAATAGTTTTACTTCTGCAACCAATATAAAAACACCAAGCATTAACCAATACTTGGTGTTTCAATGATACCGACTTATGAGTTCTCTAAATTATCCAACTTTAAATAGTTGGGCATCCATTTTCATCAAGTTATCTGAGCCAGATTGCATAGCAGAAACTAATGAACGCGTGCGCGTTAACATTCTATCAAAATAGAATTTTGCAGTATGAATTTTAGCTTCATAAAAATCGACTTCCGTTGTGCCCGCATCTAACTTTTGTTGTGCAACAACCGCCATTTTCAGCCAAAAATAGCCTACCGTAATGTAACCTGAATACATTAGGTAGTCTACAGATGCGGCGCCTAATTCATTTGGATTATTTGCTGCAGACGTACCTATATCGCCAGTGATTTGCAACCATTCATCAACATGTGAATCAATCGCATTGGTCCAAGCATTAAATTGCTTCGTTTCTCTAATTTGAGCACAGTACTCTTTAATTTCATTGGTAAACACATTCAGCAATTCGCCATTTGAACCCATAATTTTACGCGCAAGTAAATCAATTGCTTGAATACCAGTGGTGCCTTCATACATAGTGCAAATACGAGTATCGCGTGCTAATTGTTCCATCCCCCACTCTGCAATGTAGCCATGACCGCCATAAACCTGCATGCCATAACTGGTGGCTTCTTGTGCTGTTTCAGTTAAAAACGCTTTAACAATTGGCGTTAGTAGTGCAAGTTTTGCATCAGCTAATTTCATTTCAGCTTCGTCTTTACCATAACTGGTAATATCGACAAGCTTCATACAGTAGTTTGCAAGCGCCCTGTTCCCTTCAGCTAAAGACTTTTGAGTTAACAACATGCGTCTTACATCAGGGTGCACAATAATTGGATCGGCTGGCCCTTCTGGGTTTTTAACCCCTGTCATTGAGCGAAATTGTACTCTATCTTGTGCGTATGCTAATGCACCTTGAAATGCTGCCTCACATGCAGATAACCCTTCAACACCAGTACCTATGCGCGCTATATTCATAAATGTAAACATGCAATTTAGCCCACGATTTGGCTCACCTATTAAGTAACCTTTAGCGCCATCAAAATTAATAACACAGGTTGCACTGCCTTTAATGCCCATTTTATGTTCAATAGAGCCACATTTAACCGTGTTCCGCTCTCCCGGCTCACCATTTTCATCCAAGTTATATTTAGGCACAATAAATAGCGATATACCCTTAGTACCTTTTGGCGCATCTGGCAAACGTGCAAGTACAATATGCACAATATTCTCTGACAAGTCATGTTCACCAGCAGAAATAAATATTTTAGTGCCCGTTAAAGCAAAGGTGCCATCATCATTTGGCTCAGCCTTGCATTTCAACATACCTAAATCAGAGCCACAATGAGATTCTGTTAAGCACATTGTGCCAGTCCAAATACCATCAATTAATTTATTCAAGAACATATCTTGCTGTTCTTTTGTTCCATGACTTTTAAGCGTCTCCATACAGCCTTGGCTTAAGCCCGGATACATTGCCCATGAATGGTTTGCGCCAGAGAACCATTCGGCTAAAGAGGTAGCTAAAGAATAAGGTAGGCCTTGACCATTAAATTCAACTGGATGCGCCATTGACGGCCAACCGCCCTCAACATACTGTGCGTAAGCTTCTTTAAATCCAGTTGGCGTGGTAACGACGCCGTCGTCAAACTTACAACCCTCTTGGTCTCCAGAAGCGTTAATAGGCGCAAGAATATTTTCAGCAAACTTGCCTGCTTCCGTATAAATGGCGCGAACCAAATCTTCACTCGCATCTTCAAACCCTAATTTTTCATAATGGCTTTGAATATCTAATAATTCGTGAGTAACAAATAACGTATCTCGCTCTGGTGCTTTAAAATTTTGCATAATTATTACCTAATTCAATTGTGGCTACTTTGCTTGATAACTAGCAAAAGTCTGTTCGTTCTTTACTAATTCTTGTAAAAGTGGTGAAGGCGTAAACCAATGCTCGCCATATTCACCTAAGGTTGCTTGGTAGTGTTTCATTCGTTCTAATATCTGTGATAAGCCAATTTCATCTGCATACTTCATTGGTCCTCCCCTATAAACAGGGAAACCATATCCGTAAACATAAATTACGTCTATGTCACTGGAACGTTGGGCTATACCTTCACTTAAAATATTTGCGCCTTCGTTTATAAGCGGATAAATACAACGCTCTAAAATTTCTTGTTCACTTATTTCGCGTTGTTCTATACCCAACTCGCTCGCTCGTCTTTTAGCAATGTCGATCACTTCGGCATCGGGAATAGGTTTACGACTACCTGATTCATATAAATACACGCCTTTACCTGCTTTTAATCCTACGCGGCCCGCTACAACTAATTCATCTGCAACCGTACAATAAGATGGGTCGTGTTTAATAAATTCTTGACGAGATTGGCGGACAAAATAACCGATATCCAAACCTGCCATATCGCCCATAGTGAACGGTCCCATAGGCAAACCAAATTTATAGATTACTGCATCAACTTGTTCAGGCGTCGCACCTTCTAGCATTAGTCTGTTTGCTTCGCGGCCATATACTTCAATCATTCTATTGCCCACAAAACCGAAACATACGCCAACTAATACACCTACCTTTTTAATGGTTTTAGCGAGTTTCATTGAAGTTTTAATGACTTCATCAGAGGTTTCCTCACCTTTTACTATTTCAAGCAGCTTCATGACATTGGCTGGTGAGAAAAAATGTAAACCAATCACGTCTTGTGGCCTAGAAGTAGATTGTGCTATTTCATTTAAGTCCAAAGTAGAGGTATTACTAGCAAGGATGGCACCTGGTTTACACACTTTATCTAACGTCTGAAACACATCCTTTTTAACGGACATTTTTTCGAATACAGCCTCAATAACTAAATCAACATCTGATAAATCTGAATATTCAGTTGTACCAGTAAACATGGCCATGCGTTGTTCAACTTGCTCGGCTGATAACTTACCCTTTTTAGCCGAGTTCTCGTAGTTTCTACGAATAACACTCAAGCCTTTATCTAAATTAGCTTGTTCAAGTTCTAGCATCACAATTGGAATACCGGCATTGGCAAAGTTCATCGCTATGCCGCCACCCATAGTGCCTGCACCTATAATTCCAACTGATTTAATATCGCGTGTTGCAGTATCTTTAGCTATGGTTGGTAATGCGCCAGCTGCACGTTCAGCAAAGAAAAAATGTTGTTGTGCACGAGCTTGCGGTGTATTCATACACTCCATAAATAACTCGCCTTCACGCTTTAAACCTTCTGCAAAGGGAAGTTCAAATGCTGCTTTTACAGCCTTTATACAGTGACTTGGCGCGAAGAAACCACGAGATTTAGCATCTACCATCGCCTGAGTTTGACTAATTACTTCCTCAGTTTCTTTGTTCATTGACAATTTAACATCACTTGCCCGCGGAATAGGCTTGCTAGCGACGTCAACAGCTAGTTCTATTGCAACTTTTAATAGTGAGCTAGCATCAACAACCTTCTCAAATAAACTTGGGATATGGGATGCTTTTGTAGGCGCACCCGACACTATCATTTGTAGCGCTTGAGCAGCCGGTAACAAGCGAGGTAGTCTTTGTGTGCCACCTGCTCCTGGTAAAATACCAAGGTGGACTTCTGGTAAGCCAACTTTATTGCCTTCAACCGTTACCCTGTAATGGCACGATAATGCTAACTCTAAACCACCACCAAATGCTCCGCCGTTAACCGCAGCCACAACAGGCTTAGTACTATTTTCAATAACATCTAACACTTCTGGCAACATAGGAGATAAGTCGCCTCCTGAAAATTCAGTGATATCTGCACCCGCACTGAATAGTGCAAGTTCACTGGTAATCACAATAGCGTTAACGTTGTCGTTATTTAACGCAACGTGCATTGCCTCTATAAGGCCGACACGAATTTGTTTAGATAGCGCATTAACAGGTTTATTGGCCATACTAATGACACATACATTATGCTCAATTACATGATTCACTACACTCACGGAGTTTACCTTTTTATAATTTGTATCAACGTAACTCAAATGTTAAATCAAGAATCACAAAGGCTCTAATTTATTGCTATTATATTGCCGAATAAGCTTATTTGATGTTTAGGCGTGAAATTAGTCTCATTTCATTTAGTGGTTTTACAATATTGAGAATACAAGCACATATACCAATCATTTTACAGACTAAAACCTACCATCAAATGATAGTAATAATATTTCAACCATCTGTTTTATATGTATTTTATGGAAGTTAACATTTTGCTAAATTGAAAATATTTAATACTGTGTAATCCAAAAATAAGTCAGATGATGCACACAACTTATACACTTCTATTCAAGAATGTTATTGCTCCAAGTAATTCAGGACACGTATACTGTTAACAAATTGTAAAATTAATTTATTGTAATGAGTATTGTATCAAGCCCTTCTTATTTATTTGACGATTTACCTGGCTATAGTTTTCAACCTAATTATGTGGAAGTAAACGATAATAGCGTTTATGACGATAGTTCGGTGAAGATGCATTATGTTGACTATGGTGAGAAAAATAAACCAATAATAATGATGTTACATGGTGAGCCAACATGGTCATACTTGTATCGAAATTTAATTATTGATGCAGAACAAGCGGGGTTCAGAGTCATTGCTCCTGACCTTATCGGTTTTGGTAAATCAGACAAATACATTACTCAAGACGCTTATACTTATGCCAATCATTTAGAATGGTTAACGCAATTTTTAACTAAACTACAACTCAAAAACATTCGACTTATTTGTCAAGACTGGGGAGGATTGCTAGGTTTACGGTTAGTTGCACAGTTTCCAGATTTATTCAGTGCTGTGGTAGCAGCCAATACCATGCTACCAACTGGTGACCACAAGCCACCACAAGCATTTTTAGAATGGCAACAATACTCTCAAACTAGCAGCAACTTTGATATTGGTGGCATTATTCAGCGAGGAACACATAAAGAGTTGATAGAAGAAGTATTAGCGGCATATCGAGCGCCATTTCCACTCGAAAGTCATAAAGCAGGTGTACGAAAATTCCCGATGTTAGTCCCAATCTCACCTAATGATCCTGAGTCAGCGAATAATCGCCAAGCTTGGCAATCATTAAGTCAGTTTAAAAAACCATTTCTCACTTTATTTAGTGATCAAGACCCTGTTACAAAAGGCGGTGAAAAGATATTTCAGAAGCTGGTGCCAGGTTGCAAAGGACAAAATCATAAAATTTTGCAAGACGGTGGCCACTTTTTACAGGAAGACTGCAGCAAAGAGTTAATTCAACTATCAACTAAATTTTTTAATGAGAATATATAATATGGATAAGTTACTCGATTTTAGTAATCAAACAGCCATTATTACTGGTGCAGCCAGTGGGTTTGGCCGCGCATTAGCAATTGAACTTAGTGCCAGAGGCTGTGAACTAGCATTGAGTGATATTGACGAAGATGGTTTGCTAGAGACTCAAAATGCGTTAAGTTCACCAGACAAAAGCATTACCCTTGTTCATAATGTGGCAGACGAGAAATTAAGTGAAGTTCTGGTTAACAATACGTTATCTGCGTTTGGAAAACTCACTATTGCCGTTAATAATGCTGGCATCGCACATACGCAAGCCCCTCTTCACAAAATGACCGAAGATATTTTCAATAGCCAGTTTGATGTGAATGTGAAAGGCGTGGCGTTTGGCATAAAGTATCAGGTACCCGCTATGTTAAAACATGGTGGTGGTCATATTATTAACATTGCATCATTGGCAGGTATAGGCGGTACACCTAAAGGCGGCGCATATAGTGCAGCCAAACATGCTGTTGTGGGGTTAACCCGAACAGCAGCGGTAGAATATGGCAGATACAATGTCCGCAGTAACGCGATTTGCCCATTCTTTAGCCCAACTAATATTATGAATATTGATGGCTTAGCAACAGAAGAAGATAAGCAAAAATTAGGACTAGGTAGCCCGATGAAGCGAATTAGTACCATTGACGAAATAGTTAGTGTTATGGTTTTAATGATGTCGCCCATGAACACTTATATGAATGGACAGACTATTGCGATTGATGGCGGTGTTACTGCTTGGTAATTAACAAAGACTAAAAATCTAGGTGCTTTAAAAGCAGTAAGGCATTTACTTTATATTTGATTTTTTAAAAGTCGGAAGGTTTACAATATACGTGATTTGAGGAATGTCTGTTGAATAATCAATGCATCATTGATTGCTCTGTGCGCTTGCAAGCACATTTCTTTCATTACCATCTCTTTAGTATCGTGCCAAATTTTCATTTGGGATTCTTTCATAATCATTTCAAGTGGACTAAGGGAAAATTCCATTTCAACACTAGAGCGTGAATATAATGTGTTTAACCAGCTAGAATCGACCACCCAACCGTCACTATATACCTGCTGACCTTTTAATAACTTATTTAACTCTAGACATATATGCACACCGTTAGTACCATTATGCCTTAGCACTTCTCGGCTAATACCATGAACCATCTCAGCACTTTTATGCCAAAACGTCCAGTTATCAAAAGGTTTGATCAATTCCCAGTAGCGTAGCCCATCCCCCCTGACTAATCCAATCTCAATAGGATAGCTGGAAGAACCAAAACCACTTGCTTCTATATCTAAAATAGTAGGCGCTTCAGTCAAAACAACTCGCATAAAACAATAAAATTATACTTAAGGATAGTCTAAAAATAAAAATAATGTTAAATAATTGTAACTATTTAACATTATTTCTCGTAACTTATGAAAAACAAAAGGAATTTAATTACTAAAAATGATGCTTTTACTTTCTTTAAAACAGTTGCAACCCTATCAAGAGTATTGTTTGCAATACGCATGTATCCAACCAGTCACTGACTGCTTGGCGCTTATTTTGTATAGTAGCGTCATCGAGATAATCATGCAGAAAACGAAGGAATGTTTGTGATGTTTTGATTAAACATTGTTAGTTAGTTTACGTACCAGTTCAACATGGTAGGCAAAGGCAACTTTGCCCTTTGAGACCTCCTCCCCGGAGGTCTTTTTTTATTCTCAAGGAATGATTACTACCTTACCTTTGACCTGTCTAGATGCTACTTTATTAAGCGCATCAATCGCTTGCTCTAATGGATATTCTTGGTCAATAACAACTGATACTTTTCCTTGAGCGTGCCAAGTTATAAGTTCTTTCATATTTTGCATAAAATCTTGTGGCTGGTGCGCAACAAAGGACCCCCAAAACACACCCACAACAGAAAACCCTTTTACCAAAGCTAAGTTGACTGGGAATTTAGGAATTTCACCGCCAGCAAACCCAATCACTAATAATCTGCCTGCCCAAGCCATTACTCTTGTGCAAGCATGAAAAGTATCACCCCCCACACATTCGTAGACAACATCAACGCCCTTTCCCTTAGTCAACTCTTTAACTGTCGTTTTTAAGTCTTGATTAGTGTAATTAATACAAATATCTGCGCCATTTTGCTTGGCAAGTTCGCACTTTTCATCGGTTGAGCAAACAGCAATAACCTTAGCGCCCATTTGTTTGCCAATTTGTACCGCTGCTAACCCTGTTCCTCCAGCCGCCCCTGTTACCAGTAACGTTTCTCCATTTTGTAACATCGCTCGTTGCTTTAAAGCATGGTGCGCTGTGGCGTGCGCGGTGGTAAGTGCGGCTGCTTGATTTAAAGGCAATGCATCTGGAATAGGCATAACGTGATTGCAAGGTATGGCCACTTGTTCTGCATATCCGCCTAATTGGCAAATACCAATTACTTTCATACCTACTTGCAAGTGAGGTACGCCCTCACCCACAGCTAATATTGTTCCCGCAATTTCGCTTCCAGGGATAAAGGGTAAGTCAGGCTTCATTTGATATAACCCTTGAACCAATAAACCGTCTGGGAAATTTACTCCCGCACCGGCAATTTTGACTACTACTTGCCCTTTTTTAGCTTTAGGATCGGGTACTTCAGCGTACTCTAGATTTTCAATTGGTGAAAATTCATTACATAGAATGGCTTTCATTAGTACTCCCTACATTATTGTTTATTAACGACAAGATTTTTACCCAGTTGCATCATATGCACTTGGTCTGGCCCATCAGCTAATCTGATTGTTCTAGCATAAGCTAGGGTTGCAGACAAAACAGTATCTTGCGACGTTCCAGCCGCACCATGTATTTGAATGGCTTCATCAATCACTTCGCAAGCCATTTTAGGTGCAACAATTTTAATTGCAGCAATAATATTTTTGGCAACCTTATTACCATACTTGTCCATATTATCAGCGGCTTTCAAAGTAAGTAATCTAGCTTGCTCTATTTTACAATACATTTGTGCAATGCTTTCTCTTACCGATTGTTGTTTACTTAATGGTTGGCCGAATGCAATTCTTTGTTCTACTCGTTCGCAGGTCAAATCTAACGCTCGTTGAGCACAACCTATCAATCGCATACAATGGTGAATCCTACCTGGACCAAGCCGTCCTTGTGCAATTTCAAATCCACGACCTTCACCCAAAATCAAGTTGGCTTTAGGTACTTTTACATTTTCAAACAGTACTTCAGCATGGCCAATAGGCTCATCTAAATACCCCATAGCTGACATAGGTCTTACAACTGTGACACCACTGGTAGATAGAGGTACAAGTATTTGTGATTGTTGTTGATGTCGTGGTGCTTTCACATCAGTTTTACCCATTACGATTAATATTTGGCAATTTTCGTTCATGGCACCACTTGTATACCACTTGCGTCCATTAATTAAATAGTGGTCACCTTTATCTTCAATTTTAGTCGCAATATTAGTTGCATCACTTGAAGCTACTTCTGGTTCAGTCATAGCAAAAGCCGATCTTATCTCACCATTTAACAAGGGTTCTAAATATGTTTTTTTATGTTCGTCTGACCCATATTTTGCAATAACTTCCATATTACCTGTATCTGGCGCACTACAATTAAATACTTCCGAACTCCATAACACTCTTCCCATAATTTCGCATAATGGCGCATACTCTAAATTATTTAGGCCCGCGCCATATGGAAGGTATTCTTTAGGTAAAAATAAATTCCATAATCCTTGCTCTTTTGCTTTCGCCTTTAGTTCGTTCATTAATGCTGGCGTTTGCCATTTATTCGTATTATTCATAACCAAAGAGTGATATTCATCTTCTCTTGGATAAATTTCTGTATCCATAAAGTGTGACAATTTTTGCATCAAACTCTGTACTTTTTCACTATGATCAAAATTCATTGTCTCTCCTGATATTTTTGTTATTAGCTATAGGTTATTTTAGATAAGTGCTGAGAGGTATTTAAATGTGGCACGTCATTAAAAGAATGTAATTGAAAGCCTTTTTTATTGAAATAGAACTTACTCACGCTTGTATTTTTTATCTGTAAATTTAAGCCAATCGCTTGCTCTACAGGTAAGTTAAATAAGTGCATCATAAATATTGCCATTGCGCCACCAGACGTCACAAGCGCCAAGTGTTTATAATCACTTTGTAATATTCTTTGGCTTCCCTCGTTTACTCGCGTTGTGAATGCGTCCCAAGTTTCTGTAGGGTTATCAATTTGATTGTTCGACCACGCTATCATTGCATTACGCAACACTTTGTACCAATCACTTCTAGGGGCTGATTCCCCCGGTTTTTGTTCTGGATACATCTTTAAGTAAAAGGAAACGATGGAATCGAAATCAAATTCATTCCACGCAGCATCAGTTTTGACATTGCCTACGCTTGTTGCATCAGTAAGCCCTTTGGCGGTTTGCTTGTGCCGTAACATATCGCCCGTTATCACACAGTCAAAACTGTTATGACGCTGAGCAAAATATTGACCCAATAGGCTAGACTGCACGTGCCCTAAATCACTTAGTAAATCGTAATTATCAGCACCAAATGATGCTTGAGCATGCCGTATAAGATACAACTCAGCCATAATATTCCCATGGTAGTAATTTTCTACTTTTAAGAGTAATACCTTTGATTAAAAAAGAGTAATTGATAGTTGTGATAAACACCTATTCACAGCAAGAATGCTTTTCACAATGACTAGGGCCTATTTTATTAATTTAGATCAATTATCTATTGATAGGAGTCTGCTAAAGTCGCCCTCTAAACATGTATAGCTGCAGAATACAGCTAGCACACAAAAAATTTTAAATAATGTAGGAATAACTAATGGCAGTAACTGACTGTTTCGATAAAAATATTTTAAATAAATATAATACGACAGGACCTAGATACACATCTTATCCCACTGCTGTTGCGTTTAATTCTAGTTTTGATGAGCAAGCATTTTCAACGGCGGTTGCAAATATTTCGCTTTCAAAATCCGCTCCTACTCTTTCTCTATACTTACATATTCCTTTTTGCCACTCACTTTGCTACTACTGCGGGTGCAATAAAATAGTGACGCGTAATCAAGACAAAGTAGAAAAATATTTAACCTACATCAAACAAGAAATTAGAATGCGTGCCCCCAAATTTGCAGGGTTCACGGTGAATAACATTCATTTTGGTGGCGGTACGCCAAGCTTTCTTAAAGCTAATCAATTACAAAGTTTATTAGATGAAATTGCTGAATATTATGACCTAGCTGATGAACGTGAACAAAGTATCGAAATAGATCCTAGAGAAATTGAACTCGACTATATTAATGAGCTAAAAAGCATCGGCTTTAATCGAATTAGTATTGGTGTTCAAGACGTTAACTTGAGCGTACAAGGCAAAATAAATCGCGTGCAAAGTACTAATTTTATTCAAAAGCTGATAGCACGAGCTCGTAGTCTCAAATTCAAATCCATTAATATCGACCTTATTTATGGACTACCATCACAAACTCTAGAAACGTTAAAAGAGACCATGGCGCAAGTAGAGATTATGTCACCTGACCGTATATCTTTATTTAGCTATGCTCATATGCCAAACCTGTTCCCGGCTCAACGAAAAATTCAAGAAGAGTGGATGCCCGATAGCGACTTAAAATTTGATTTATTCCGCAATAGTATCCAGTCCCTAACAAATTTAGGCTATGATTTTATAGGTATGGATCATTTTGCAAAAAAAGCAGACGAACTAAGTATTGCTGCAGAACAAAAAGGTTTATCCAGAAACTTTCAAGGATATACAACCGACCAAGCAGATGCATTATTAGGTTTTGGCGTGTCATCTATCAGTAACTTAGGAACCGCTTATTCTCAAAATGTGAAAAAATTAGGGGAGTATTATCGCGCGCTTGATGGTACACAATCTTTGATTGAAAAAGGTGTCACACTTACTCAAAATGATGTGAAACACCGAGCTGCTATTAATGAGTTGATGTGTAATTTATACATCGACAAACAAAATTTTGAGCAACGCTATAACATCATTTTTGATAAGTATTTCAAAGATGCAATTGCACACCTTAAACCATTTATTGAAGATAACCTCGTTACCAATACGGATAGTTTTATAAAAATCCACCCCAGAGGCAGACTGCTAATACGAAANNACAATCTTTGATTGAAAAAGGTGTCACACTTACTCAAAATGATGTGAAACACCGAGCTGCTATTAATGAGTTGATGTGCAATTTATACATCAACAAACCTAATTTTGAGCAACGCTATCACATCACTTTTGATGAGTATTTCAAAGACGCAATTGCACAACTTAAACCATTTATTGAAGATAACCTCGTTACCAATACGGATAGTTTTATAAAAATCCACCCCAGAGGCAGACTGCTAATACGAAACATCAGCATGAGCTTTGACCAATACATTGGTCAACAAGCTCATCAACTGAGATACAGTAGAGTCATTTAGACTATAGCGTTCTAATTTTTGCTAAATTGGAGAACCAGGTGGTAATGGCTTAACAGGAGTAGCCGCTCCCCACTTACCCGATTCCCAGTAGTTATTCAAATGCTTCATTAGTACTTTATTAGATAGCTTTCGTTTGTGTTTGTTCAAATAGTCTTGATAGCTTAACAGTATATTTTGCATTTGAAGCTTCACTTCTGAACCAAGCTCCTGATGCTCAAGTGCGTCAAAAAATACGGTTAATGTGACCATTTTAATTCGTTGCGATAATGCATCCGTATTATTATTTAATATAAGCTTGTCAAACAATTGCTTGGTCACATCTTGAATAGATGGAATATCACTATTATTGCTATGTTGAAGCGCTAAACGATTAAGCCTTTCAGGTTGCAAAAGAATATTCACCGAATATGCAGAAATTGATTCGGCAGCAGTAATCTCATCAAACGCGATCCCCATGCGAGTTGGCATACTTTCGCGCGTTCTCTGACTGCCGTATGCTTTTGGCGGTATTAGTTTAGCAATATTTTTAGGCAGCGCTAAATATTCAGGTGTTGCACTTTGAATTAACAACGCAAGCGCTTCTTTCTGCTTTTTGGCTATTACAGGGGATACCTGAAATTCGCTATTCGTTAGTTCTTTGGAAGAGTAAGTGTAATTTAACCCTGAAATTTGCTTAACAAGCGCATCAAGTTGATAGCGATGAGAATAATAAACAGGTACAAGTCTTCGTTCTAAATCTGAGAACGTTTCTTGGCTAGGTAAATTATTTTTACCAAACTGATTTAACGCAAACTGTCTAACTTCTGACACACGTTTAAATTCATCAATAGGATTTGCGCCGTTATCCCACAAGTGTCCATCAGCTGAAGCACGCTTTGGTATGCGTGCATCAGGGTCAGATTTATATAGAAGTCCGTCTGTTTTAGCCTGATTAACCAACTCTAAAAGTGCACTTTTTTCGTTTACATTTTTAGGAAAGTCTTGATAGCCATACGCAACCGTAAATTTATCCCACACGCCAATCCCTTGGTCATATGCATTCTCAATAACTACTTTTCCGTCTATTAACTCAATCAAAGGGTGCGGATAATCCATAACGGATGCTCTGCCATTTTCGCTTGCAGCAAAATTGTGTGCAATGCCGATAGTATGGCCTACCTCATGTGCAGATAGTTGCTTAATTCGGTTAAGTGCTAACGCTAATTCTTTTGATGTATCTGAATTTTCACCTGTGTAAGGAGCGGTAAAACCTGTTGCGATAAGAAAATCTTGACGCACACGCAAACTGCCTAGCGTTACATGGCCTTTGATGATTTCACCTGTTCTAGGGTCGATTACAGACGAGCCGTAAGACCATCCACGTGTTGCTCTGTGTACCCATTGAATCACATTGTATCTAACGTCCATAGGATCAGCGTCTTCAGGTAGTACTTTTACTTGAAAACCATCTTTATAGCCAATGGCTTCAAAAGCTTGATTCCACCACTGAGCCCCCTCTTTTAGTGCTGACATAACTGGCTCAGGGATCCCTGGATCGAGATAATAGATAATCGGTTCAACCGCTTCACTCACTTCGGCATTAGGATTTTTCTTCTCCAGCCTGTGTCGAGGAATAAATTTTTGTTCCATATTTTCGTCAATAGGGACTGAATAATCCATATGACTTTCAGACCAAAAACCGGAAAATGGATGGAAGTTTCGCGGCTTGTAATTGTCGTCTGGTAACTCAATAAATGAATGGTGAAGATGCACGGTAACACTTTTAGGATCGGGTGAAACATCACGTATATACTGACCTTTAGGCGCGCCGGCAAAGGTTACTAATGCTTCTAACTCAGTATTTTTTTCAAACGTTTTGGTTCGAGGTTGATACACGCCTGAACGGTTTGAATCAATTGAATAGCCACCTTGCCCAGCGCGATTTAACCTATCGCTAATTCCGTGAATATCTGACAATAGAAAATTAGTATAATTTATGACAATACTGTCAGATGTTTCATGCAATATCTCAAAACCCGCAATAACAGAATCTGCAAAAGCCTCATCAATACTTGCTTTTTCAGCAGCATTGTTAGACGAAGCTCTATAGTAAGTATTTAATTGGTTTAATAAAACCTTGTTACCAAAACGACGAAACTCCACTAGCCTCGTGTTACCTAACTGACCTCTATCTAACCCAATATCGTTAGAGCCAATTCCTCTTGGTAGACTACTTTGAAATAATAGTTTTTGATTTAATTGAGGTTTTCCTAAATGTAGAAAAATATCATCTGTATCTTTACTATAAACCAAGTCAATAAATCCAACTTGCTTATCTTTTCCTTCAAAAAAATCTTTTTCGTCATCAACAGCATAACCATTACTGGAAAAGAAAGTTATCGCCAGTATGAATAAATAAAATAGCGCGCTATTTTTTTGCAAAATAAACTCCTAAAGTTAAATAAGCTTGATCCATATCACATTAAAAAAAACTAATACTGTTATTATTTGAAATATATAACCTATGATACTAATACGACAAAGGTTTTTGTAAGTTTAAAATAAGTTCTATAACTTAACGAATTTTTGTTCATTTTATTCTAGCGTAAATCTTTGAATTATATCTCTTATTAAAAGTAAATTCGGAAAGCAATGAGCACCACTAAACTACATGCAGTTGACACAAGTGACTATGTTCGCCCCACATTACGGCTAATCGTAGATGAATCCACAGCGGTCCAAGTTGGTGATAGACCTATATTTGGCTCACAAATTACGATTAGAGATAGTCTTGCAAGCCTTAATGGGAAAGTATTATTACCTGGGCTGATAATAGGTTGGGTTGATTATGTTGAAACGACAAAATTTGGTTGTTTGACCAGTGAGGATCACTATATTGATGCTTCAAAGTTTTTATATGTCGAGAAGAATCAATTAGTATTAGCTAAACCTATCAAACTGATACACTTTCCTGAAGATATTAAATCATCTAAACAAATTTTTAGTTTTTGTGAAGCTTAATTATTCAACAAAGTTAATATATTACCATCCCTCTTAAAACAGAAAACCAGCTTATCGCTGGTTTTCAATGTTTGCAATATAATCAACTATGTACTAACTGTCTCTTAGTCTATCCACACTATTTTCTCATTATGTTCAGCCAGTATAACCGATTTAAACTTTTCTTCTATCACATGCCGCTTAACCTTTAATGTAGGTGTAAGCAAATCATTTTCTATTGACCATTCATCTAAAAATACAACGATGCGATCCAGTCTTTGATGACTTTCAAGTTTTGCGTTCACGTTATTAAGTGTTTCTGTTAATTGCTGTGTGACCATTTCTTTTGAAAGATTACGCGCCTCTTCTGACAACACCAGTAACGCAATAGGTTGAGGTAAATTAGTACCGGTCACACACACTTGTTCAACAATGGAGTTCTCCATTATCTTAGCTTCTATAGGAGCAGGCGCAACATATTTACCCTTTTCAGTCTTAAATATATCTTTCAGACGGCCGGTAATAAATACATAACCTTCTTCATCCATTATGCCTTTATCACCGGTTCTTAAATATAAGTCGTTAGTAAAAACCCCAGAGGTTTTTTCTTGGTCTTTGTAATATCCAACCATATTACATGGCGCTTTTACTTGAATTTCGCCATCGTCTGCAATACGAATATCAACACCGTCGTATGCTTTGCCTATTGCACCAATTTTATCGTGTCTGAATGGAACGCTACTTGTGCCATATGCACAGTTTTCCGTCATACCCCAGCCTTCACTAATATTAATTCCAATTTTGCTAAACCATTGAATGGTCGCTGGTGCTAAAGGTGCAGATCCAGATGCCCATAATCTCGCTTGACCCAAGCCTAGCTCATCTCTTATTTTCGCTGCCACTTTTTTGCCTACAAATGGAATGCTAAGTAGAAAATTTAATTTCTTTTGAGGTACTTTTGCTAACACTCCCATTTGGAACTTCGTCCAAAGGCGAGGGACAGAAATAAATAACGTTGGTTGGCAATTTTTGACATCCCTAGCAAACGTCTCTAAGTTGTCAACAAAATACAAGGTCATACCTGAGTAAAAACTAGCCACTTCAACTAGTACTCTCTCGGTAATGTGTGCTAGAGGTAGATAACTCACAATTCTATCTTTATCACTAACGGTTAGAGCATGAAGACTATTTTCTGCCGCCCAACAAAGCGTATTATAGGTATGCACAACACCTTTAGGTTGCCCAGTACTACCTGACGTGTAAATAATAGTCATAATGTCGTTCATATCCGGCATTGGACTACCTGATATTGGTTCAATATCAACAAAGTCATCCCACGATATATCTGCTTCAACATCTGGATAAGGAAATCCTACTGTAACTGCGGGCGAAGTATCTGTTTCGTTGATAGAGTCTCGACTATCCAATTTGCCTATAAATAACATCTTACATTCAGCATGAGCTAATACATACTCTATTGTGTCTTTCCCAGCAGTTGCAAAAATAGGCACAGAGATATGGCCAGCAAGCATAATGCCTATATCAGTTATTAACCACTCAGCGGTATTTTTTGATAGCATGGCAATTCTAGAACCTTTCGGAAAGTTATACGTCGCAATACGTGCTGCAACCTTCCTTGCTAGCTCCATCGTCTGTCCCCAAGTAAAAGTTTTATTACCTTCACCAATGGGTTGCGTCATATAGTGCTTATCAGGTGTTTCAGATTCGCGTTTATATAAGATTGCAAGAGGCGAATTGACTTTGGTCACGTTTGAGTTTGCGGTATCGTCGAGTGGCATAGAATTATCCATATTGTATCGAATGTTTTACATAAAGTTTACATACGCACAATAATGAATTATTGGTCAGAATTAACAACTGTTTTTTACTACTAAAGAGGTAAAAAAAACCGAACGATTAAATTTAACTAATAAACCGTTTATATTTGTTCAAATTTATTTTCCCTAAAATTTTTGTATATTACTTCTAATGATATGATTTTAAAGGATTTCATTAACACTGACTAACGTTCGATCGCTTTAAAATAAATATGGCGGTATGATTACCGCCTTTGTACCATACGTAATACAAACTTATAGTTTAAAAGGTATTACCTTTACAAACAGCAACCACAATTCCTTTGGGTTTTTTCCATTTTGCCAATACCTGGGTTAAATGAATTGGTAGGATCTAACTGTTTATAAAATTGCTTAAGCGGGCTTTCAGCTTCGTATAAATGTCCTACATTATGTTCTGCGGGGTATTTTGCACCTCTTGAATCTAACTGCGCTAACATTTTCTTTTTAACTAGTACAGGATCGGAGCCTTTCTTTAAAATATAGTCTTGGTGAAATACATGGCAAAAAAAGTGACCATAATATAATTTCTTTTCTAAATGTTGTTCTATTTCTGCAGGAAACTCTTCTACCCAATCTAGCTCATTTCTTGGTAGTGCAATATCTAAGGATAAAATATCTCCTACTCTTTTATCATGTATAGTGTGATATCTAACCGCTGCACCAGCAGCTGCGAATCGATGCAGGTATGCTCGCTTTGCTTCGTCTGGTTCACATTCAAAAAAGCTTCCCTGTACTGAGTCCGCAAACGATTCTTTTAAAATTTCACGGCCTCTTTCAATAGTTGAATCAGATAATTTTAAAACCAAATGATGTTCATATTTATTACGATATTCGAGCATTTTCTTCGGTAAGTGCTGAGGAAACAATTTACTTCCTATTTGCATTATTCTATCGCTAATATATTTCGGCAAAAAGTTAAATCGATTGAAAAATCCGTCTACACGAGATTTTATCGCAAACATTTTAGGTAACCTTTTAGTGCCTAAATGCAATACGCTTAAAAAAGTATCTTTGCCATACTTCTCTGCAATGTCAAAAATTTCCCTATGCATATACTCGCCAACTTCCGGCAACTCATCTAATTCAGTGAGTAAACGTCGTCTTAGTTGATAGAGTTCTGTAGGATCATTTGTTCCCACATAAAAACTCGCTTCTTGCTGTGCAATAGGATGACTATCAACCCGAACAGCAAATACCGCTATTTTACCAGCACACCCGCTTGCTTCATATAAACGACGAGGGTCTGCGTTAAAACGACTTGGTGTGTTTGCATCTACATCTTTTATACGTGCTTGATAAAGCTTATCACTTGCTTGACGCTTACCTTGTACAAGCGAATTTTTAGCAAAGTTACCAGTCGCCAAATTACTAATGATGGTGTCAGGGTCGTTACCTAAATCGACGCCTAAATGATTAACCAATATTAATTTACCGTGTTCATCAATTTTTGCGAAGACTGACATTTCAGTGTATGCAGGCCCACGTTTAACTAGTGCGCCACCGGAATTATTGGAAATGCCACCAACAACCGATGCACCTAAACAGGAAGAACCAATAACAGAATGCGGAGCACGTTGTATATCGGCTAATTTTTCCTCTAATTTATGCAGCGTTGCGCCAGGTAAACTAATCACCTGCGTCCCTTGGTTTACCATATGTAAATCATCAAGCGCCAAGGTATTAATAACCACTACAGGTCGATCATAATCGTCACCACTGGGCGTTGAGCCTTCAGTTAGCCCCGTATTAGCTGCTTGCATTACAATGATTAAATTATGTTGTACGGCAAGTTTTATACACCCCCATAACCCCACTAAGTCTTGTGGAAAAAGCACCGCTAAGGCTTCTCCGCCACCTGAGCGCCAGCCTTTTCTGTAATGACTATTTTTAGCTGGATTTGCACTGATATTTCTTGGACCTATAACATGTTCAAACTCTCTTAAAATTTCATGATCACGTTCTAGTTTCTTTGTCGTTTTAGGCTGCACAATGCCGGTATCAAATTCTTGATCTAATTCACATGCTGGGGCTTTATCATTGGTCATATTTTCAATTAATTGGTCATCAACATTGGTTACATCAGAGTGTATATTGGATGAATTATCAAAGAAACTGTTCATAGTGTATTTGCCTTGTGTGTAGATTTGCAATTTGGCATTGTCATGACTTTACCAAACTACCAGTTAAATTAGCTCTAGGCTTTACGCTTATAGTATTAGCACAGCCTAACCTAGCGGACCTGTTACGCCGAAAACATAAAGCGCAAGCACTACAATTATTCCTGTAAAGAACACGTAGTACATGGTTGGTATAATTGTTCTTCGCAATGTTGCGCCTTCTTGGCCTAGTAAACCAACCGTGGCAGACGCAGCAACAACATTATGTATCGCTATCATATTGCCCGCAGCGGCACCAACTGCTTGAGCCGCTATCACTAAAGAAGGCGATATAGATAGGCTCATTGCCGCTTCAAATTGAAATTGGCTAAACATCATATTGGACACTGTGTTTGAGCCGGCTATAAACGCACCCAATGCGCCAATCACGGCACTAACCATTGGAAACCCAGCGCCAAATACACTGGCAAATAGCTCAGCACTTGCAACAGGCATACTTGGCACATCCGATAAATTAACCCCAGAATTAATAAATATTCTCACCATTGGAATGGTAAAAATAAGGACAAATCCCGCACCTAAAATAGTTTTGCTCGATTCAGAGAAAGCTTGCTTAAGTGCAGCAGAGGAGCGTTTGGTTTGTAAAAAAGCGGCAGCGAGTGCGCACACCATTAATATGCCACCAGGAAGATATAGAGGTGAAAACCCAGCACTTACGCCTGTTTCACCCAGTATGGAAGAAAATGAAATGGTGACGTCAGTAAGAAGCGTTTTAAATTCAGTAAACACGCGTGAGCAAACAAGTAAAATTGCTACTAATAAATAAGGGATCCATGCTATATATGCCGACATGGGTTTATCTGAATTTAGCTCTAATTCATTGCAACTTTCCGTAATCGTTAATTTGCCAAGCCAACTTGCCGGCCAATCGCTAGGAGCTGGAAAATCCCATGTTGTTTTGGGGATTAAGAACCCTTTTTTAGCCGCAGTAACTACTATTGCCATACTAACTAATCCGCCCATTAAAGAAGGAAATTCAGGACCTAAGAAAATACCCGTAAGCGCATAGGGGATGGTAAAAGCAAGCCCGGCAAAGATTGCGAAAGGCGCAATAGCAAAGCCTTCTTTCCAACTTTTATTGGCACCAAAATATCGAGTTAGCATAACAACCATAAACAACGGCATGAATGTGCCTACTGTTGCATGTATAAGTGCCACCTGAGAAGTAATTAACTGTAAAAACACATCCCAAGAACTGCCATTTGCAGCTAGTTGAGCACTAATAGATGCCGTGTCTAACCCTCTATTTACGCCAATTACGATGGGAGTACCTACCGCACCAAAGCTTACAGGCGTGCTTTGTATCATCATACCCATCAGCACTGCGCCTAATGCAGGAAAACCAATGGCAACTAATAGAGGAGCAGCAATTGCAGCCGGCGTACCAAAACCTGATGCACCTTCAATAAATGTCCCAAAACACCAAGCGATTATGATTGCTTGTACTCTTCGGTCAGGCGAAACTTGTGTGAAACCACTTCGAATAACTCTTATTGCCCCAGTATGCTTTAAGGTGTTCAGTAAAAATATTGCCCCAAATACAATCCACAATACAGAAGCGGTTATTACTAAGCCTTGAATACCTGAGGCAAACACTCGGTTAACAGACATATCCCAAACAAATATGGCCATTAACGCGGTAACTAATAGAACAAGAGGCATTGCCTTCTTGGCTGACCATTGTAATCCTAGTAGCAATATACCGGTCAATATGATGGGCAATAAAGCTAATATCCCAAGTGTAATGTCATTCAAAATTCAATCCTCTTCATATCAATATATGGCGAAATACAAGCGAAGCTATGCACTCCCATAGACTGAGGTCTAATTTAGCCATGTTTGTTTAATTGATATATATGCACAACGAGATTCATTTATTCCAAAAATGATATAATAAATCCACTTTAAACGCAGTTTTAGACATAGTGAGAAGAGCATGGTTAAAGCAGATGATGTACTTTTGTTTGTGCAAGTTGTTGAAAATGGGTCATTTTCTAAAGTAGCAGAATTAATGCAAATTACTAATTCTGTCGTCAGCAAAAGAATTGCTCGCTTGGAAGAAAGTTTAAACGTACAACTATTGTATAGGACGACTCGAAAGCTGAGTTTAACCGATGCGGGTCAGCTTTTGTATAATAAAGGCAAGTTAGCTAAAACGGCGATGCAAGAGGCCACCGATGTTGTGCATGGCTATAGCGATACAATAAAGGGCAAAATTAAAGTTACCATGCCGGTAGTCTCAGCCAACCTTTTGTTGAGTAAAGCAGTTGCAGAGTTTTGTCACTTGTATCCAGATGTAAGTGTCGATCTACAAATTAATAATAAGTTTGTAGATTTAGTTGAAGAGGGTTATGACTTAGCTATTCGTACCGCATTTTTGCAAGATTCGAGTTTAGTAGCCAGACGTTTAGTAGATTCTCAATGGATTGTATGCGCTAGCCCAAAATATTTAAAAGAGCACGGTATTCCAGAACATCCAAATGATTTACATGGTCATCAATGCCTAATCTATAAATATGAAAGTGCTGGCACTGATAATTGGAAGTTCACTCAGGATGGTAAAGAACAGCATATTCAAGTTAGGGGTAGATTCAGTACAAATAATCTTAATGCTATTTGCAATGCCGCTTTAGCAAATTTAGGGATTGCCTTTTTACCTAAAGCATTAGTTTATGAGTATATTCAAAACCACAAGTTGCAACAGGTACTTCAACCTTTTGCCAGTAAATTAATGGGTATTTATGCTGTTTACCCTAGAAGCCGCCAACCTGATCAAAAAGTGAAGTTATTAATAGAGCATTTAAGAGACACATTTAAAAAACAAGAATCTCAGTTCAATTAATTAATTTATTTAGTTATCAATTGCTATTCTTGGCGCATCAATCGCTTTTCGTTTAATAGAAAGTGTTGGTGCTAACCTGTATAGATCACCATTTAACCCTACTAATTGGCTCGGTATGAACTGACTACGGGCAACTTCAGCACATGCGGATAAATGCATTGGCTCGCCATGTACTGGTACAACGCATTTTGGTTTGACTAAGTTAAACAGTTTTTTTAAATCTTCACTGTTCGGGTGACCAGAAGCATGAATTACCATGTTAGTGTCTGCTTGTTGTACTACTTTAACATCTCGCTCAGCCAATAAATCGATTAACCGTTTCACCGACTTTTCATTACCTGGGATCACTATACTGCTAAATATAACTGTGTCGCTTTCATCTAAATCACAGTCACGGTGAGTATTCATAGCAAGCTTGTATAAACCGGCTCGAGGCTCTCCTTGACTACCAGTAGCAATAATTAACACTTCGTGTTTTGGTAAATAACCTACATGTCGCCTTGGTGTGATAGCAAAATCGTCAGGCCAATAGCCAGTCGCCCGAGCAATACTCACCATATTTTCAAGCGCGGGGCCAAACAGACACATATATCGGTTAGTTGCTTTAGCAATTTTTGCAAGTGTAATTAATCGTGCAATATTACTCGCAAAGCATGTCACCACTACCCTACCATTTGCTCGACTAATAAGGTCGCCTAATCCTTTTTCACATTCCTTTTCCGATTGCGAGTGTCCTGCCCTATTAGCATTAGTTGAATCACACACCATCGCAATAATATTCTTTTGTTGTAAAGACTTAAAAATGGCGTCTTTAAACCCTTCTCCTACCACTGGATTATTATCAACTTTCCAATCACCGGTATGTAACACATGACCAACGGGTGTAGACAATAACAATGCGTTTGCTTCAGGAATGGAATGAGTAGTGGGCAACCATTTTATGGTAAAAGGACCGATATCTAATTCCGAATTAGCGTCTACTACTACAATTGGGAGATCAAATGGAATATTTGCTCGGTAAGCTTTACGTTTTAATACTTCAGCGGTAAAGGCGGTCGTGTATATCGGACACTGAAGCTGTTCCCATTGAGTCACAACTGCGCCCAAATGATCCTCATGTGCATGAGTTAACACAAGACCGCATAATTTATCCCTTCTGTTACTAATAAATGAAAGGTCAGCACTGACTACCCTATGTTTTCTAACTAGGGGTTTAATATCATCTTCTCTTTTTAACGGCACATCGAAGGTAACGCCGCAATCAATCATTAACCATTGATCGTTATGACCATAAAGATTCACATTCATACCTATTTCACCAGTTCCGCCTAATGGTAAAAACAACAACTCATTTACATTTGGTGAGATATTCAAACCTTCTCCAACATCGCTTGGATGTACATTAATTAAAATTAATAATTACTAATCATAGTGTTACGAACGTTCGCCCGCTTTTGATTGCGTCATTTTATTAATTAAATTTAATTGAAAATTTAATGTTAAAAATAAACTTATTCGAAAAACGTTATGTAATCACATTAGAACTAACGAAGCATTGCACTAAAGGAAAATACAATGAAATCAATTAAAATGATACCACTTGCAGTTATGTCTGGTCTTTTTTTAGCCGGATGTGATAGCAGTACAGACGACGCACCTGTAAATTTAGATACACCACCATTGACTCCGCCAGTATTAGCGGAGGTTCGAGTATTGCATACGTCTCCCGACGCACCATTAGTTGACATCTTTGCTAATGGCATTGGTGTGGATGCAATGAGAAACTTAGATTACCAACAAGCATCTGCTGTGATCGGCTTAGTAGAAGGTGAATACACGTTTAGAGTTGAAGCTGAAACACCGGGAGGCAACGTCCCAGTTTTAAGCCTTACCGCTAACCTAAGTAACGACACAAGATACAATGTATTAGCAGTAGGTGATGTAGCAGACTTAGAAACGCTGGTTGTTACTTCTCCAAAATCAGACATACCTGCTGGAAGTTTTAGAGTTCAGGTAGTTCATGCCGCACCTGATGCGCCAGAAGTAGACGTATATGTAACTGCTCCAGATGCAGATTTAACGGCTGCGCAACCCACCGCTACTTTAAGCTTTGGTGCCTCAGCTGGCCCGTTAGATGTGCCAGCAGGTGATTATCAAATACGTGTCACTGGCGCGGGTGCAACGGAAGCATTATATGATTCAGGCACTTTGAGTTTAGGCGCGGGCGCTGACCTATTTATAGCAGCGACTGAAAATGTGGCAACGGGTGATTCACCGGTATCACTAGCAGTAGCTGACGGTCAAGGTTCATTTGTAGTATTAGATGATAACGCAACTGCAGAATTAAGAGCGATTCATGGTATTGCAGACGCGCCAGCAGTCGATATATTTGCGGTAGTGCCAGATGCAGATGATATATTGTTATTTGATGGCCCAGGTTTTAAAGCAGTCTCTGATTATATTGAAGTGGCTGGTGGCGATTATGTTGTTGACGTTGTTGCTGACGCAGACAACTCTGTTGTGGCTATAGACGATGCAGCAATCACTCTAATGGACGGTGTTCGTTATTCAGCATTAGCTAACAATACTCTTGCGATGGCCGACTTGGACTTATTAGTAGATGATGGACGTCCATTAGCAACTGCTGCCCAAGTTAGAATCGTGCATGCATCACCAGCCGCTGGAGACGTAGATATATACGTAACGGCTGATGGAATGATTGATGATGTTGACCCAACCTTTGGTGGTGTAACATATCAAACAGGTGCATTAGCAGAAACTGGTTATGTACAGCTACCTGCTGGAGACTATATGGTAACCGTGACAGGTGCAGGCTCTAAAGAAGCGGCGATTGGTCCAGTAATGATTTCTTTGGATGTTGCGAACATCTACACAGCGATTGCAGTAGATGGTGACGCACCAATGATGCCACCGCAATTAATTTTAGCAGACGCTTTCATAGCGCCCATGGAATAGTATAAATAATACATTTTGTACTTCAAACGCTCCTTAGTTGGGGCGTTTTTTTTGTTTAAATCAGTTATGCTATGGCCATGCAAAGAAATATCACACTAGATTTTTTTAGAACACTGGCCATTTCCTTAATGGTCATTTTCCATTTTATTTATGACCTGAAACTGTTTGCCGTTGTTGATTGGGATATTCCCGATGGAGTCGGTTGGCAACAGTTTCGATGGGTAATCATTACTGTGTTCTTTTTGTGCTTAGGAGTGTCTCTTAAATTTGCACATAGCCAAACCTTTAAGCCTAAAAAATACTTAACACGTTTACTACAAATTACGGCAGCGGCACTTATTATCTCAATAGGATCATATGTTTTCTTACCAGATAATTGGATTTTTTTTGGCGTCCTGCATTTCATTGCCTTTTCGAGCATTGTTGCAATTCCCTTTTTAAAAAGTCCTAAAGCTGCTTTTCTTTGTGGTATGTCAATTATTCTCGTTGGCGCATTAGGTCTGGTCAAAACAAGGTGGCCTTTTCATATATTATTTGAAAACCTTCCTAGCTACACAAATGATTTTGTTGGAATTTTTCCATGGTTAGGCGTGGTGTTGCTAGGCATTTCATTAGGTTATAGTAAGTGGTTAATTTCGGATCCGTTATACAAGCTTAGCCAGACATTAAGCCCTAAAGTTAACACTCTGATGAGTTGGCCAGGACAACATAGTTTGAGTATATATCTTCTTCATCAGCCAGTTATGGTGGGGGTTCTTTATTTGCTAGTTAGCTAGGGTCTGCTGAACTTTGTTATATGACTTTGTAGCAAAGTGTTCGTTATCTAGACGAAAAAATTGAATTGAAGTGCAGGAATCTACATGAAATTTCACCGATGAAGTATAAAACTTTACCACTCTTGGTATTTTAAACTTCTTTGGTTTTTGGCGAGTAACTTTATGTGAATTTTGTGTTCAGCGTTACGTAATAACACTTCATATCCATTTACATCTGCTGTTTTTTGTAAATTACTCAAAATGGTTTCTCTTTTTGCATCTACTCGATACAGCACTTTTGTATACGAGGCAGATTGACTAACAATTTCATCTGAAATAAAGCCTGTATATTGCCGATAATACGCTGCAAAATCAGATACCTCACTTGGCTTAAAACCCTCAAACTCAATGGAAAAATTATATGTA
>DDIL01000088.1:0-164 GCA_002338515.1 Glaciecola sp. UBA1851
CTCGTTATTTCAGCACTTATGTCCCCAATTCTTTTTTCAGAAATATTGTTGTTGAGTGAGTTTGGGTCGAAATCTAATATTCTAAGTGGGTCGCCTTCGTAAACATGCCAAATTTCATCATGTACGACTCTATGCCATCTACTTACATCACTTTCAGTCAGTAA
>DDIL01000088.1:458-20650 GCA_002338515.1 Glaciecola sp. UBA1851
ACTAAATCATTACTTCTATATTCTTCGCTATAAAACCCACCTTCAGGGTGGGGCTTAAGGTTAAATGCGTCTTTTAGCTGTTGGATTCTTTTACTGGCCATAATCGTAATTGCCTTGTCTTAAAATACTAAAATTTATTTGAATTATATTATTGAAAAGGTGCCAAGAAAAAAACACACTAACTAAGTAAAGCATTACTTGCTTAGCAACAATAGTTTCTGTATTATACGCGCCCTTGTAGCCAACACCAATACTCCTTGTCTTCATGATAGACGGCTACACTATCCGAGACTACAACCGTAGGGAGCAGTAATGCGTCATTACGAAATCGTATTTATGGTTCACCCTGATCAGAGTGAACAAGTACCTAGTATGATTGAAAAATACAAAGGTATTCTAGAAACAGACGGCGGAACTATCCACCGTTTAGAAGATTGGGGCCGTCGTCAATTGGCTTATCCAATCGAAAAACTTCACAAAGCACACTATGTTTTAATCAATGCTGAAGCAACTGCAGAAGCTGTTGAAGAACTAGAAACAGCTTTCCGTTTCAACGACATTATTCTTCGTAACTTAGTTATGCGTACCAAAGGTGCAGTAACTGAGCAGTCTCCAATGGCTAAAGAAGAACGTCGTGAAGAGCGTAAAGAAAGACCTGCTCGCACTGAAGCGCCTGCACCAGCAACCGAAGAGAAAGGAGACGAATAATGGCTAGATTTTTTAGACGTCGTAAGTTTTGTCGTTTTTCTGCGGAAGGTGTTACGCAAATCGACTATAAAGATATTGCTTTGTTGAAAAACTATATCACTGAAAGTGGCAAAATTGTCCCTAGCCGTATCACTGGCACCAGTGCTAAGTATCAGCGTCAGTTGTCTACAGCAATCAAGCGTGCGCGCTTTTTAGCATTGCTTCCATACACTGATTCACACAAGTAAGTTTGGCAATTTAACGAGGTAGCAAAGATGAACATCATTCTACTAGACAAAATCGCCAACTTAGGCGGATTAGGTGACAAGGTCACCGTTAAGTCTGGTTATGCACGTAACTTCTTATTCCCACAAGGAAAAGCAGTTCCAGCAACTAAGGCTAACGTAGAAAAATTTGAACAACGCAGAGCAGAATTAGAAGCTAAGATTGCTGAGCAATTGAAAGCTGCAGAAGCTCGCGCAGAAAAACTAAACTCGCTAGAGAACGTTACTATTGCAGCTCCTGCTGGAGATGAAGGTAAGTTATTTGGCTCAGTTGGTACACGTGATATTGCAGATGCAATCACAGGTGCTGGCGTAGAAGTAACTAAGGCTGAAGTTAAATTGCCTGACGGTACACTACGCGATACTGGTGAGTACGACATTGACATTCAAGTCCACTCAGACGTTATGGCATCAGTTAAATTATTAATAATTGCTGAAGCTTAATAGTTCTTCGTATCGATATTAAGAATACCGCCTTTATGGCGGTATTTTTTTGTCTATGTATCCCATGTAATCGGAACTTGAATATTTTCAATTAAAAAATCGATAAATACTCGCACTTTTGCGGTGAGCACATTCGATTTTGGATATACCAACCAAACTGCCGCATTATCATCATACTTGTATTCTGGTAACACCCTTACCAAACTTCCTTCTTTTAATTCGGTGTGGACATTCCAAATAGAGCTCATGCATATACCAAGACCAGCCTTAGCAGCAATACGAATACTTGAGCCATCGTCACATATTACGGTAGATTGCCCCAAGTCATGTGGAAAAGCATAACTATTTCCATTGATGGTTGAAACAAGCTTTCTTGGTTTGTTGCTTGCAAACAAAAGCAACTGATGACATTTTAAGTCGCTTGGGTTTTTGGGCATACCTTGTGCTTTTATATAGTCAGGTGATGCACATAAAATACGCGTATCGTTAGCGAGCTTTCGCCCTATAAGGCTGCTATCTTCCGCAACATAGTTTCGTAAAGCGAGATCATAACCTCCGTCGATAAGGTTCATTTGGGTATCAGATAGCTTTAATTCAAGATTTATTTGGGGGTATTTGTTGGTGAACTTCGGTAAAATTGGTGCAATAAACAATTGCGCAAACGTGCTTGATGACGCGAAGCGCAATGTGCCGCTTACCTGTTTATTCCCACGACCCAAAGCAGCTAACGCTGCATCTTCTTGTGCGATGATTTCACGTGCGTAGGGTAAAAACTCTGTGCCCTCTATAGATAGCGACACTTTGCGCGTAGACCGGTGAAACAAGTCAGCCCCCAGATATAACTCTAGCTTTGATAATCGAGCACTCGCAACCGACGGTGCTAAACCGAGGCTCTTGCCCGCTGCACTTATATTGAGTGTTTCTGCAGTCATTATAAATAGGCGTACTCCACTTGTATCCATGATTATATCCAATATCAGAATTCTTAATGTTATTTTACGCTGTTTTTATTGAAAGTCGATACAGTTATTATTGCCTATATCGAAACGATATTAAAACAACTCGTCAATGACCATAAAGATGCAATGGCGTATTAAGGAGAAAATTATGAAAGTAATGATGATAAACACATTTGGCAGCACAGAGGCTTTTGAAGTAGCTGAAATAGAAAAGCCTTCAATTCAACCCGGTCATGTATTGATTAACATAGCAGCAACAAGCGTTAATACCGTTGACACTATGATCCGTCAAATGGGTGCTGAGCTTCCTTTATCACCTGCATCGCCCGCTCTGTTAGGGATGGACTTTGCGGGCACGGTAGAAGCCGTTGGTGAGGGCGTGAGTGAGTATAAAATAGGCGATAAAGTTTACGGTTGTGCAGGCGGTTTGGCTGACCTTCCGGGCACACTTGCTGAATACATAGTCGCTGATGCTAACTTAATTGCGTTAAAGCCAAAAATTTTGTCTATGCGTGAAGCAGCTGCGCTGCCGCTGGTGGGTATTACAGCATATGAAGGTTTAGAGAGAGCTGGCATTCAATCGGGACAACGTGTTTTAGTGCATGGCGGTTCGGGTGGTGTGGGTCATATAGCGTTGCAACTTGCAAAACATTTTGGTGCTGATGTTTATTCAACAGGTGGCGGTGACAAACAGTTAGCTCTGATTGAAGAGTTAGGTGCTACGCCTATCAATTATCGTACAGAAACGGTAGAAAGTTATGTGAGTAAACATACAAATGGCCATGGCTTTGATATCGTCTTTGATTCCGTGGGTGGCGAAAATATGACAAACTCATTTGACGCTGCTGCTTTAAATGGTCATGTAGCTACAACGGTATCTATGGTGGAAATAGATTTAACAGCCGCGCATTTCAAGGGCTTGTCACTGCACGTTGTTTTTATGTTGATCCCCATGCTTCACAATTATCGTCGCGAAGAACATGCTCGTATCTTAAACGCCATAAGTAGAATCGTTGAGGCGGGTGCGTTGAAGCCAGTATTAGACAGCACTGAGTATCAACTTGCAGAGATTGGTAAAGCACATGCACGACTAGAAAGTGGTCAAGCAATGGGTAAAGTGGTAGTAACGGTATAACCGCCTATTAAAAGTAAATAAGTATAGAGCTGAGAAACCTTTGTGGTTATCTCAGTGCGCGTATTTGTAAGTGAGGTAAAACTATGAAACATTTTATAAGCGTGATAGGCGTTCTATTGTTAGTCATCAGCGGCATGACAAGTCAAGCATCTGAGATGCCAAAGCAATCTCATGTTAAAGCAGCAAATGATTTAGATTGGGGTTATTTAAATCCTTTAAGAGGAGACAAAAGTCCAGGTGCAACCGATTTATGGGGGGACAGAACTCAAAATATGGCTACGGGCATGTTAGTAAAATTCAATCCGGGATTTTCTTCTCCTCCTCACATTCATAACATTACGTATCGCGGCCTTGTCATAGATGGCTTAGTGCATAACGACGACCCAACAGCCGAGGCAATGTGGCTTCCCGCAGGTTCATTCTGAGCCCAACCAGCTGGAGAAGATCATATTACAGCTGCAAATGCACAATCAAATATGATATGTCTTGAAATTGACAGCGGTCCATACTTAGTAAAGCCCTCTACAGAAAAATTTGATAATGGTGAACGGCCTGTCAATATTCATAGAGACAATATGGTTTGGTTATCAGAATATGAATCTGCCTTAGTCAGCGGTGAGGATATTAAACTTGCTCACCTGTGGCAAAATAAGGCTAATTCTACCCAAGGTATGTTGGTTAAGTTGAGTAAAGGTGCAAAAGGATTTTTGTTTGGTCAAAGTGACGAATTCAAAGCTGTCGTTATTCAAGGAATAGCCAGCTACCAATCAAATGAAACAAGCCATGTTGTCAAACTAAACGCGGGAAGCTTCTTCAGCTCTAAGGGGGAATTTGAGCACTTATTATCTACAGAGAGTGAAACTATTATTTACGTTAGAACTGACGCAAAACTAAAAGCCGTTTTCTAAAAATAAAGATGGCGTCTAGCGCTCTAGACAGAGCGTGTATCCAATCGAAATATCAGCCTGTTTTTGCCATATTTTGTTCTTAAAAGTTGTGATTGGCGAAAATCTATGAAGCACTACCACTTTATCACGCCCCTTTATTTTCTTCTGAAATTGTTTATTATTTGCAGATATAATCGAACTTAGCTAGTCACGCTTAAGGTCAGCTATGACAAAGAGTGTATGTTGCCCGATAGGTACTGACGATGATTAAATTAAAAAACGCTGTTTCCATTCTCATAATTATCCAAATTTTTATATTTCAAAACGCTTTAGCTTATAACTCAGATGAAGCCAATAAGTTAGCTGCTACCATCGATAAGAAATATGGCGGTGATGCAAACCGTTATAACCATGAAAAAACTGGGATTTTTTCTAATCCTCCAATCTTTAAATTTGTGAAAAAAGAGCGAACTGATTTAATAGAGGTAATGCTTGATAAGGGTTTCGACCTTAATAATCAAGATGAATATTACTACTATGCACTCCACTTTGCGTTTAGTGAAGATAAACCTAACATCGCTAAGTTTTTGCTCGAAAAAGGCGCGACTATTGAAGCGGTTGAAAAGGCGGCAGCCGGAGGCGATATTAAACATACGGATGGAATAAAGTCTGGCGACTCACCGCTTTTTTCAGCGGTTTATCATGACAGCGAGGAGCTAGTAACATTAGTTTTAGAGAATGGCGGTTCGTTCTTTGCCGGTTCAAGGTATCGTGTAGTATGTTGTGAATATGGTGATGCCGGCATTGCGCACGCGCGTTATTCAGCAAAAAAATGGGATAAGCCCTCTGCATTGCGTGCATTCAACCTTTACGATGAGAAAAAACGCGCTGAGCAGGAACGCATAGCTGCCGAGAAAAAACGCATTGCGGCTGAGGAAAAAGCCAAAAGGGAAAGCTCTCCGGAATACATCCTGCATCAGCAGCGTTTAGCCGCTTCGCAAGTAGCAAACCAGCGCTACAACGATTTTAAATACAGTGAGTTTTTTCCGCTTACATTACAACGTAAAGTTGATGAGCGTAAATGTCCAGACGAATCGCCGGTTGCATCAATGTATGCTGAGCCAAGAATTTATTGGAATGTTGTTGATCAGTATATTGAACAAGCAAACTGTCTAACAAATGTATTAAATAATTACGATCCCAATCCATTGTATAGGCAGCTTAAGGTATTACGAGCGATAGAAGCGCGCTTATGGGAAGATACATATGAGGTAACGAGATTAAATATTGATCGTTGGCTAGACACTTCCAATAGCATCATCGAAGACATTCGTTTGTACCGAGAAAGAGCTGAACTATGGGCAAAAAGAGCTGAAGAACAAGAAGTAAAGTTCGCTGAAAGCCGCGCAAGATCGGAAGCAGAACGGGCACGCCGAAGGGCGTTGATAATGGATTTAGCTCGCATGAACAATGAAATGGCTGACTATGCAAAGAATGCCCAGCAGAACCTCAACCAATATATTAAAGACAGTAACGTAAGTAATTCTAGAAGTAATACTGCCAATAATGCTAACAGTGTTTTTATCCCTGTAAGACCTAAGAAATTAAACTCTGAATTAACAAAGATTGAAGAGAAAATTACTTCTAAACAAAGCGAAGCTACTAGCCAGAAACAACAAAGTGATTTGGAAATAGAGAGCGCTGAAGCCGAGAATAAAATGCTTCTTGCCCAGGAAGAGCAAGCACGCAAAGAAAAAGAAGAAGAATTAAGAAAGAAGAGGCTTGAAAATAGTACCTACGTGAGCCTTGGTACTTCCGAATTTTGCTTTAAAAAGTCAAGCGCTCTTGATTTAGCTGAAACGGAAGCGAAAAACGAGGCTCATATGATGTGTCGTGAAAAAGAGAATAATGCCAATCTTGACGAGGATCGCTTATTTTATTTTGATCAACAATGTCGGCCTGATAAATGCCCTTCAGAACAAGTACGTTGTGACACAAAACTTCAGTTTTATTGCAAATAATCGATTGTTGATATCTCTAAACAGTTTTTTGCTTGTGTCAGTCAAAGTAATTACCACAGTTGAAATAAGAAGAATTAAATACATTACATTTACTATATTCCAATATTAGAATTCACTTAGCCAATGCTATTTATCTTTCTTTTTCAAAATACTCGGCAATGCTGAATTTACAATAATATTTTTAAATGACAAGTAACCTTGACATAATCAAAATTTAGGATTAAAGTAATGTAAGCTTTACATAAAGTAAATATTAGTAGTCAATATGACTAGCTTAAATTACATATGTAAAACGTTTGAACCAGTATTATTCAAACAAGGTTTATTTATTTACAGAAAGGTAATAAAGACATGAAATCACGAAATGCTAAAATTGAAATATTTGTTGCTCTATTTTTTGCTTCATTAATGTTGTCGCTAGCTTTTATTAATAAAGGTGAGCAAGTTCAAAACATAATTGTACCACTATGCATATGTGGGTATTTTACGGTTACTAACTTGATGAAGCGAAACAGCTAAAATTGTCATAAACCGTTATTATTTATCTCATATCTATTATGCAGTTACTGGTTAAACCATTTTACAAGTAACAGCCTCTCTTCTTCAGTCATGTTACTTCTATTCATTAATGGCATGTCTTTAGTTATCGCTGCCCGATTAACTATTTTCTGCGCATTACTTTGAATCTGCTCCCAAGAATCTAATTTCAGTCCCAAAGGTGCAACTGTAAAAATGGAATCTGTTGGATTGTTAGCATGACAACTTACGCAGTGAGTATTAATAATGTTTTGTACATTTACTTCTAGCGCGCTCAAATTTACCTGTGGTGTTTGTTCCGTATTTGCTGAAGTGGTTGGCTTTGGCCATGATATAAAAAGAGCGATTAAGGCCATGCCTATTGCGCCTATAACCAATATTGAAGGCTTGTGTATATCATTATGCTTAAGGTTAAAGTAGTGACGAATATAGGCCGACACCGCAATAATAGCGACTAACACCAACCAATTATATTGATGCTGATAAGTCATAGGGTAATGATTACTTATCATGATAAAAATAAGTGGTAGGGTGAAATAGTTATTATGGACCGAGCGTAATTTTGCTCCCTCACCCCACTTCGGATCAATGTCCAATTTATGGGTAACTGCATTTACCATTTTACGCTGCGACGGCATAATGGTAAAAAATACATTGCCTACCATTATGGTGCCAATTAACGCACCTACATGAATATATGCGCCACGGCCACTAAACAAATAAGTGGCAAGCCAACAGCTAACCACAATCAAAGTTACAAGGAATAAAGCAAATACCTTTGGCGATTGACCCAGCTTGCTTCTGCAAGCTAACTCATATAATGCCAAGCCACCAAAAATATATAAAAGACCGTAGCTAACTGCTTGTGCTGGTGTGAGTGCTTTTACGCTAGGGTCTATTAAATAAGCTGCTGCGCCAAAGTAATAGATGATAATTAATAGCGCCATGCCACTTATCCATGTGGAGTAAGCTTCCCATTTAAACCAATGGAGTTTCTTTGGAATTTCTTCGGGCCCATAACTATACTTTGCGACTTCATAAAATCCCCCTCCATGTACAGCCCATAAATCGCCCTTAATGCCTTTATCTTGTTTCCATTTAGGTGGGGTTCGTAAGCTATTATCTAACCAAATAAAATAAAAAGAAGCACCTATCCACGCAATGCCTGCTACAACATGAAACCATTTAACGAGTAACGATAGCCATTCAAGCCAAGGCATATTCTTGCTCCTTTCTAGCGTGTTTTAATTCTTGTCCAGCAATATAGGTGGCTTCAACTGCGCGATCATCACCAATAAAACTTAGTGCAAACAACATATCACTCGCTGACTCTATGTCAGTTAATGCATCGCATCGTAAGGTACTAAGTGCATTAAAATGCGGATTTAATACGACAAAATCAGCATAGGTTCCCGGATTTAAATTTCCAATTTCTTGCTCAAGGCCATAGTTACAAGCGGGGCCTTGAGTCATCATATAAAAACCAACAAGGACGTTTAATTTATTGCCTTGCAATTGTCCAATTTTATAAGCGTCACCATAGTTTCTAAACATATTAAAACTGGTTCCCGCCCCAACGTCACTGGCAAGCGCAATAGGTACGTTGTATTGATATGCTTCTTCTAACGAGAATAGCCCGCTTCCTAAAAACAAATTTGAGCTAGGGCAGAATACTGATGTTGCTTTGGCGTCAGCTAAACGTTCCCACTCATGCTCTGATAAATGCAAGCAGTGGCCGAACAACGAGCGCTCATGAACCATATTGTGTTGATCATATACATCTAAATAAGACTTACTTTTGGGAAAGAGTTGTTTTACCCATTCTACTTCCCCATGATTCTCAGATAAATGAGTTTGGATAAATACGCTTGGGTTGTCTTTTGCTAACTCACCCAACAAAGCGAGTTGCTTGTCTGAACTGGTTGGCGCAAACCGTGGTGTTAAAGCATATAAATTGCGTTTAGTACCGTGCCATTTTTCTATAAGCGCTTGGCTTTCTATTTGAGCGCTTTCAGGCGTATCTTGCAAATAGTCAGGGCAGTTTCTATCCATGCAAACTTTGCCTGTGATCATGCTCATATTATATTGGCTTGCGCATGAAAATAGCGCGTCTACAGATTGCTTATGCACAGTAGCGTAAGCAAATGCGGTGGTGGTACCGTTGTTAATTAACTGCTTAATGAATTGATTGGCAATTAATTTGCAGTACTCATTATCTTTAAATTTATTTTCTGTTGGAAAAGTATAATTTTCCAGCCAAGCTAGAAGCTGATCGCCATATTTAGCAATCATTTCGGTTTGTGGAAAATGCAGATGGCTATCAATTAAACCAGGAATAATTAGTTTCCCAGTATAGTTATGTTGCTCATAGTTGGTGTGGCTAGCTTTAAGCGTTTTGTATTCTCCAACAGCAATAATTTTACTGTCTTCAACAATTAACGCGCCATCTTGAAAAAACGACACATCGATTTCTGGTTGCTGGCTTGCTTTAGGAAAATGAAGAATGCTAGCGCGATATAACTGTTTAGCGTGAGTCACTAACTTCCCCTGTAGCTACTAAAGCCATATGGCGAAATTAAAAGAGGAACATGATAATGACCGCTGTTTGGTGTAATTTCAAAATGGATATCAACAAATGGATAAAAGCTCGCGCCATGAGTTTTAATTAGGTAATCCTTGCAGTGAAAACGTAGGCAATATGTGCCTGCTTCAAGAGCCGCTTCACCAAATTCTTTACAGCGACCATCTTCATTCGTCACGCCCTCAAACTCATTACCGTTAGGTAAGGTTAGCGTAATTTGCATGTTAATAGCTGGTTTACCTGTGGTTGTATCTAACACATGACTTGATAAGCTAATCATCTTGTTTTTCCTTAAAAACCTGCTCTGCACTGAGGGCTTTATCAATTCGCAGTAAACTTATTTTTAATTGTTCGGCTGCGGCAATTTGCATTTCTTGTTCGCTTGAGTTACCCAGCCTTTCTTCTAATTTTACCAACATGGTTTGTGCAGATAGGCCAGTGGCACAAATAATAAATATAAACCCATGTTTATTTAGATACTCATGATTAGCGCTATGAAGCCTACTCAATGTTTCTTCATCTGCTTGCGCGGCGCCAGCTTGTTCATTACTTGCCAGTACTTTTGTTGCTGCATATTTTTCACGTAGTGAATTAACATCACCTATCATAGGATGGCCTTGAAAAGCTTCTAAGTAGTCTGGCTGTGTCATACTTTGCCAGTGCGTTGTTGCATGCTTAATTAAGCTTTCTTTATTAGTGTAAGGGCGAGAATTTGTCATTAATTGACACCACTTTGAAGCGGTACATATTTGCATAAACCATGTTTCTGCATCATTTGCATTGAGTAGGTTTAAATCAGAAATTTTCATCATTTTTCATCACCTTTGTAAGGCAACGATAAGGCTTTAAGTAAGTTAGTTTCCGTTGGGGCTGTTAACTGTTTTGCAGAACTCGTTTGTTCAATTTTTTGCATTAACCCCATTATTTGTGAGCTGATAGATACTGCTACTTCAATTGGTCGCTTACCAGTTATACTCAAATCGCCAATAGGGGAAACTAGTCGAGAAATCTGTTCATTATTAAACCCGCGGTGCTTGAGTTTAGTGGTAAATCGTTTGGCTTTTGTATGTGAGCCTATCATGCCTATGTAATCTAAATTAGGATGTTTCAAAGCCGTTTCTACTAACTCATAATCGAGTTGGTGGTTGTGAGTTAATATTACAATCCACGCATTTTCGGGTAGGGTTTTCAAAGTGCCACAAGGTTCATCATCCATGATTGCTTTAACATTACTATATGTATTAGCAATCTTTTGAGCGTTTTTACCTAAATTAGATGTTGATATTCCTGTGCGGCTGTTGGATATTTCTGAGTCCATATCAAAAAAGTTTTCGCGACTATCAATCCAACTTATTTGCAAAGGAAGTTGAGCTAATATTGGCACTAAGGCTTGCGCTACATGGCCTGCTCCAAACACAGCAATATGTTGCTGATGACTTACCATTACTTCAAATAATAATTTAACCGCACCGCCACAACACTGCCCCAGTTTACTTGATAGTGGGTATGATATAATTTCCTGACACGTATCACCTTTAGCAAGTAACTCACGTGCTTTTGATACCGCTTCATACTCTAAATGACCACCACCCACAGTATCGAATTGACTGTCATCAGTCAATATCATTTTAGTGCCTGCATCACGAGGAGTAGAACCCGCACTTCTTATAACGGTTACCAATACATAACCTAAGCCTTTTTGTTCGCAGTCATACAATACTTCATGCCAAGTGCTTAATTTCATTGGTTCACTCCTTGCAATATATTAATTGCATTTAATATGCGTTCAGGGGTAGCCGGGGTATCTAAGTCAGGGTCGGTTTGATAGTGATTGATGCTTGCAATAGCATCCTTTATTGCGCACCAAACGGAAATGGCAAGCATAAACGGCGGTTCGCCTACTGCTTTTGAGTGGTAAATGCTATCTTCAGCATTAGCGCGGTTGAATAACTCTACATTGAATATATCAGGAGTATCACCAATGGCTGGAATTTTATAAGTTGCTAAGTTATTACTCGCCAGTTTGCCATTGTTATCCCAAACTAAATCTTCGGTAGTAAGCCACCCCATACCCTGAATAAAACCGCCCTCTATTTGTCCAATATCAATAGCTTTATTTAAACTATTACCAACATCATGCAAAATATCGACTCGGTTGACTTTATTTTCGCCGGTAAGGGTGTCTATAGTCACTTCACTTACTGCAGCGCCATAGGCAAAATAAAAGAAAGGTCGACCTTGACCGGTCGCTCTGTCATATTCCAATTTAGGCGTTTTGTAAAATCCACTTGCCGATAATGATACTCGAGCCATGTAAGCTTGCTGAATAAGTTCAGCCCATGGCAGTTTATTTGTTCCACAATGAATGTGGCTATCAGCAAAATATACATCATTCACTGAACCGCCTACTATATTCGAATAAAATTCTGCTAATCGTTCTTTAATAGCCAAACATGCATTTTGTGCTGCCTTACCATTTAAATCAGAGCCACTTGAAGCAGCGGTAGGAGAAGTGTTGGGAACTTTATCTGTGCGTGTCGAGGTGATATCTACTTCGTCAATATTCACGCCAAACTCATTGGCAACAATTTGGCTAATTTTGGTATGTAGTCCTTGGCCCATTTCGGTGCCACCGTGATTTGCTTGAATACTTCCGTCAGTATAAATATGTACAAGTGCACCGGCTTGATTTAAATGTTTAGCAGTAAAAGAAATACCGAATTTGACAGGGGTTAACGCTAACCCTTTTTTGATAATTGGGTTGTGTTTATTAAATTCATTTATTTGCTCTCGTCTTGACCAATAGTCACTAGTTTTTTCTAATTTAGCGATAATCTCTGGAAGTAGATTGTGCTCTATTCGCATTCCATATGGCGTAGTGAGTCCGTTGCTTTCACCATATAAGTTTAACTTTCTAACGGTAAGTGGATCTTGATTCGTTGCTCTGGCTATTTTATCCATAATGGCTTCAGCCATTATCATACCTTGTGGGCCACCGAAACCTCGAAAAGCGGTATGCGAAACTTGATTGGTTTTTAATCTAAACCCTTCAATTTCACAGGTATCATAATAATAACCATTGTCGGCGTGAAACATGGCTCTATCAACAATTGCATCTGATAAATCGGGCGAGTGCCCGCAATTACCATTTACTTCAATTTGAGCCGCGGTGACTTTTCCGTTTTTATCAAATCCTACGTTATAGCTATTTTCAAACGGATGGCGCTTACCCGTTACTTGCATATCTTGTTGGCGAGGTAACCTTAATTTAATCGCACAGTTATTTCGTTTTGCAAATATAGCGGCAATACAAGCCCACTGAGCAGCTTGCGTTTCTTTACCGCCAAATGCACCACCCATTCTGCGCATATCTACCGTAATTTTATTCAGTTTTACATCTAATACTTCTGCTACTAATTTTTGTACTTCGCTTGGGTGCTGACTAGAAGAATAAACTAACATTCTATCTTCTTCTTCGGGCACAACCATGGCTACTTGTCCTTCAAGATACAAATGCTCTTGCCCGCCCACAATTAAATTGCCACTTATATTGTTCTCGGAAGCAATAAGTGCCTGTTTGACTCTTCCTCGAGACATTTTGTGCATAGGACGTACGAAAGACTGTTGTGACTTAGCATCTTCAATAGATAATGCTGGTGCACTATTTTCTATGTCTATTGTTGCTTTTTGTGCGGCCATTCTTGCTTGCTGGGCTGTGTCAGCGAGCACTGCAAATACTGGCTGCTGATGAAATTTAATTTCTCCATCTGCTAGTACGGGGTCGCCTTTAAATACCGGGCCAATATCAACATGCCCAGGAACATCGCTCACTGTTATTACATCAATTACCCCTTCGCTAGCTTTAACTTCGGCTAAATCGATGTGCTTTATTGTTCCGCATATGGCATCACTATAACCTATTGCTGCGTGCTTGATATTAGCCATAGTAGGAATATCATCGATGTAATTTGCTTTGCCACTGACTTGCCGCGAAGCACTTTCATGAGGTGTTAATATAGGCTTTTCAGAAAAAAACTCTAATGGCGATTTTACTTTTGTGGTAACGAGTTTACGCATGATAAGTCACCCGCGTTTCTATAGTATTATCACTCTGATTGGTCTCTAACCAAAAGCGATGCCATAAGTTTTTTAGTATTTGTTTACGATAATTGGCACTTGCCCGCACATCTGTAATTGGCTCAAAATTTTCGCTTAGAATCTGTTTTCCAAACTCAAGGCTACTTTGATTTTGCCAAGTTTTGCCTACTAGTTTAGCTTCTAACTCTTCGCTGTAAGAAGGGGTGGCGGCAACACCACCAAAACCTGTTTTTAGTGTGGTTACTTTACCATCATCTAGGGTCATGCACATTGCCATGCAAACAGCAGAGATATCGTCTTCTATTCTTTTAGACACTTTATAAATTTTTAGAATAGTGTGATCAGATAACAAGGGTATTTTGATAGATTGTAACCATTCACCTTTAGCCAGCTTTGTTTGTTTGTAGCCAGTAAAGAACTGTTTTAGTGCAAGCTCTCGAGTTGTTTCACCATTGTCGAGCACCAAGCGAGCATTTAAAGCCAGTAATGCCGGTGCCATATCACCTATAGGTGAAGCATTAGCAATGTTTCCGCCAAGTGTAGCTTGGTTACGGATAGGGACACTTGCAAAACGCTCAAGCATTTCTTGAATAGCGGGGAAGTACGTTAACAATAAAGGTTCAATTTCACTTAATGTGCATGCCGCACCTATCACTAATTCATTATCAATGACCTGTGTCTTATTAAGTTCAGGTACATATTTTAATGAAATAAGCGTTGGCAAATGTTGAAATTGTTGAGTATGAAATAATGCCAAATCAGTACTGCCAGCCACTAATTTAGCGTCTGGATTTTGTGCTTTTGCTTGAGCTAATTCTTCTCTGTTAGTTGGCAGCAATGAATGTGTATTTGATGCGTGTTTATTTTTTAATGTCGCAAGTTTATGTGCCACGTCTTTTTCGTATTCACTAATGCTATCATCTTCAGTTATTGTGCTTTCGCATACATTTAGCGTCGCCTCTATTAAAGGTTTATAGCCAGTACATCTGCATAGGTTACCCGATAGCGCGGTGATTACTTTTGGTTTGTCTACTTTTATATTTTGTTTTCTAGAATTTTTAAATAACGCATAAATAGACATTACAAACCCAGGTGTACAAAAGCCACATTGAGTAGCGTTTGCTGACACTATTGCTTCTTGAACAGGATGTAACAATCCATTCTTATTTAAATGCTCAACGGTGATAACTTGCTTGCCATGAAGGGCCGATAGAAAGGTGATACAACTGTTTATTGCGTGATATTCTAAATGTTCTGAAGTGTTATTATTTGAAGTGGCTGTTACCACTGTGCACGCGCCACAATCACCTGACGCACAGCCTTCTTTTGTGCCAGTAAGTCCTTTATATTCACGCAAAAAATCTAACAAGCTTAAATCAGCTGGTTCATCTTTTATTTGAATCAAATCATCGTTCAATAAAAATTGGATCATGGGTGTTAGTTACCCTAAGTTATCAATTTCATAAAATAGTATATACAAGTGTTAATGCAAAAAGTAGACCGATCGGTCAGTTTTAATTATGCTAGATGTAAACCTGACTGTTGGTGAAAATCTTACGTTGGCCTTGCATAAATATTGCAACACTTACTCGTAATAAATAATAATTGTGATATTCAAAATACCAACTTCAAAAGAGCTTCGAATAAACAATAACACTATTTACGCTTAGTACTTTTATAATAACGCTATTAAACTACAACTAGTAAGGAAAATAGACTAGCATTATGCAGTCTCTTATTTAATTAACTAATAAAAAGAAAAGCTAATAGGTGTATTTTGACAATCTACACGCAAATTCAAAATGATGATTTTAAGGAAGTGAAATCTCAATGAGTGAGAAACAAAAGTCTGGTGGTAATATTGGAGAAAAAAGACGTGCACTTATTTTGTCGGCAGCATTAAAAGCGTTTGCAGAGAATGGATACAAAGGCTCGTCTATTCAGAAAATTGCAGATGCGGCAGGCCTTCCGAAAGCCAATGTACTTTATTATTTTTCTTCTAAAAAAAATCTCTATTCAGAGGTAATGCAATCAATCTTAAAGGTTTGGAATTCAAGCTTTGATACAGTGACTGTAGACGATTGCCCAGCCGCCTCCTTAGCTAAATATATTTCTGATAAAATGGAAACGTCTCGCACAAATCCTTATTCATCAAAGGCTTTTGCTATAGAAATTATAAATGGCGCCAATAACTTAGATAAGTCTTTTAAAGAGTCTCATGCCAAATGGGTAAATGGCAGAGTAGAAGTGATAAATGGATGGATAGAATCGGGCAAAATGGAGCAGGTTGATCCTGAATATTTGCTCTATCATATTTGGTCTAGCACACAACACTACGCAGATTTTTCCGCGCAAATCACTCAACTACGCGGAAAAGCAATGACGAAAAATGAATACAAAGAAGCAACTAATACTGTTGTTAACATTATTCTTAAAGGTTGTGGATTAAGTGTACCGAGTGAGTATCGACATTTAAAAAACTGATTAAAGATTTTTACTCTGGGTTTAGCGTTGGCTAGTAATTTCTTTTAACGCTTTTTCAAACATATCGGGTGGTTGGCCGCCGCTAATTAGATGTTTATTATTGATAATAAAAGCCGGTACTGAACTAATCCCTAGTGATTGATAATGTTGCTGTTCATGCCTAACTTCTTCTGCGTACATTGTGCTAGTTAACACTTTTTCTGCCGCTTCTTTATTGATCCCTACTAGCTCAGCTTTGTTGAGTAGTTGTTTATGATCACTAGGATTACCAGATTCTTTAAAATATAAATCAAATAAGGCGAGCTTTAACTCTGTTTGTTTTCCTTCAAGTTTTGCAAGATGTAAAAGGCGATGAGCATCAAAGGTATTGTAAATTCTACCGCCTCCTCTATTTCCAAATTCATACCCTACTGATAGTCCTCGTGCATGAATCATATTGCGATTCTTTGTCAATTGTTGCTCGTCTATCCCATATTTTTGAGAAAGGTGCTCATTAATTTCTTGACCTTCTTGCGGCATATTCGGGTTTAGCTCAAAAGGATGCCACTGGATGACAGCAGAAATACTATCGTCCAGATTATTTAAGGCTATTTGCAAAGCCTGATATCCAATGATGCACCACGGACAAGATACATCGGATACAATATCAATTTTTATGGTTTGCACGTTTGTTCCTATCTGCTTCAATTTAACGAATAGTTTATGTAAATTCTATGGATATACAAGGCAAAACAAAACACTTAAGAACCGGTAAACCAAAATAATTTTGAGGTTAGCTAAGTCATACCTGACATATCTTTATTAAACTATCAGACAATGTATGATAAGTTAGTTTGAGTTCGATGTATGGACTGAGGTTAAATTTTTTACTACTTTACATTTCATCTAAATACAACAAGACATTATGACAACACCATCAGATAGTAGTTATCCACGAGAACTTATTGGCTATGGCGAAAAGCCGCCTCATCCTAAATGGCCAAATAACGCGAAGGTTGCTCTGCAGTTTGTTATCAACTATGAAGAAGGCGGTGAAAACTGTGTGTTGCATGGCGATGAGCATTCTGAAACCTTTCTATCTGAAATAATCGGTGCTCAGGCATTTAACGACCGTCATTTAAGTATGGAATCCTTGTATGAATATGGCAGCAGAGCTGGATTCTGGCGTTTACACCGGTTGTTTAACAAGTATTCATTACCCGTTACTGTATTTGGTGTAACAATGGCTATGCAAAGACATCCCGAGGCTGTTGAAGCTATGCTTCGTTCAGGTTGGGAAATTGCCAGCCATGCTATGCGCTGGATTCATTTTCAAGATATGCCAATAGAACAAGAGCGTAAGCTAATTGAAGAAGCTGTTTTACTGCATGAAACCTTAACTGGCAGTAAACCTAAGGGGTGGTATACAGGCAGAACTAGCCCGAATACGTTAGATCTGATTTCTGAAAGAGACGACATATTGTATTGTGCTGATTCATACGCAGACGACTTACCCTATTATGACTACCACTATAAGCGCTCGTTACTAATGGTTCCTTATACATTAGACACAAATGATATGAGGTTTGCTTCCCCTCAAGGATTCAATACAGGTAATGATTTCTATGAGTATTTAAAAGACGCCTTTGACGTGTTGTATGAAGAAGGCAATACTCAGCCTAAAATGCTGTCTATTGGATTGCATTGCAGAATAATAGGCCGCCCAGCTAGAATAAGGGCCTTGGAGAAGTTCATTAAACATGTGTTGAGTCACAATGATGTATGGATTTGTACTAGAGAACAAATTGCTGAGCATTGGCTTGAGTATTTCCCTCCAAACATTTAACTAAAAATTTAAAATAAGAAAGAGTATTTATGACTGAAAAAGCAGCCGTATTTGGTGAAGCACTTTTTGATTTAATAGAGCAACCTGATGGAACAATTCACCCTTTTATAGGTGGCTCTCCTTTCAATGTTGCTAGAAGTTTTGCTAAGCAAAATATAGAAGTGAGTTATTTATCGCCCATTGCGACAGATGAATATGGAAAGCGTATTTATGATTATGCGTTGAGCGAAAATATTCAGTTGCCTGCGAATAATCGCTCTAACTTACCTACTTCGTTAGCCCTTGTTTATAAAGATGAGCATGGGCAACCCGATTATAGATTGTATCGTAAACATATTGCTGACTTAGATATTGACACTAAGCAACTCATGGCACTTGTTTCAAATGATATAGAGCTATTTCATACTGGTTCACTAGCTTTAGTGCCTAGCATGGTAGATATACTCGCTCCATTCTTTACTGAAATTAAAGCCCGAGGCGTCATACTTAGTTTAGATATAAATATGCGAAAAAATGTTGAATTGGATGAGGCTAAATACATTAACGCTGTGTTATCGCTGCTTCCATTCGCTGATATTGTTAAAGTAAGTGATGAAGATTTGGCATTACTTGGTATTGAAGGCTCGCCGCTAAAAGGCGCAAAACAAGTACTTAGTATGCTTTCCCACGGAATGGTTTTACTAACGAAAGGTGAGCATGGTGCAACATTACTAACTGATCAAGTTTCCATTTCTAAACCTGTTTATAAGCCAAAAGAGTTTGTAGATGCAGTGGGGGCTGGTGATACGTTTTTCTCAGCCTTTTTATCTTATCTTTTAAGAGAGAAACAGATTAAACAACCCTGGCAGCAAGATGCATTAGCCAGTGCCTTGGAGTTTGGTTTAATGGCGGCCACGCTTAATGTTGAAAAAAATGGATGCCAGCCGCCGAGTGAAACTGATGTTTATGAAGCTTTGGATGTGCGTGGTTAATTTATAGATAAACTCCGGTAAAACCCTAGGATCGACGGGAGTTGACCTCGATGGTCAGTTCTAGCAGAGCTTAGATAGATTTAATGCAATTAAAGATTGGTTGAAAAAATAACCATGCTACCAAGCAGTAGGATCTACACGATAGTATGTTGATAGCTGTTTATATAGACGAGGATGCTCAAGCTTTAGAGCATCTGCTTTTTCAAAAAACACCTCGCTTGCTACTGCAAAAAACTCTGCAGGATTAGTTGCACCATAATAATCAAATATTGAAGGCTCTCCCCTCTGCGCCTGATTTACCAGTAATGAGTATTGTTGTGAGAATACGTCTGACCACGATTCGTAATTTTGATCCATGCCTAAAATGGGTGCGCCATTTGCAAAACCATCTTCTTGATCAAGTTGATGAGCAAATTCATGAATAACCACGTTGCGGCCATCATGAGGTACGTGAGCACCATCTATTGTGTCTTGCCAAGACAGTACGATTTTTCCGAAACTCCACGATTCACCTGCTAACGCTGAATGTTGTGTGTAGTGGACACCATCAGCACCGCTGACATTATTTTGTTTAACAAATGCCCGTGGATATACCAATATTGTTTTTAGTTTGGGATAATAATCAGTTTTACGGTTAAGTAAAAGTAAACAAGCCTGAGCTGCAATCGTAACTTTAACATCGTCAGTTATTTCGACACCATTTTTACCAACAAAGGTTTTTTCTGCTAAAAATATCTGTATATGCTCTTTTAACTGAAGTTGTAAGTGTGCAGGCATTTTTCGGAAGTAGGGCATTCTTTTTTGAATAATTCTACGCCACTCTTTTTTAAACGGTGCTTTAATTAATTGTCGCCGCTGATATTCGCGATAGTATGGATTGCCTAATATCCATCCAATAATGAACGCGATCAAAAGCAAAGTAATAAGAGTGGGTAGCATGTAAGCTCTAAGGAATGTTTTAATTCTTAGTAAATAAGTGCTTTAGATAAGATTTTCAAGCACTCTTGATAAAACGTAAAAATTTAAGGCTAATGGAATTCTAAGATTGGGGTTTAGTAAAAATTACTGTATTGAATTGTATTTTTTATGCAAAAGTTGGCTGGGCGTTAGTAATGAATAAAATATTTTGAAAGGCAAGCTCTCATCTGTTCTAGAGGCTACAGCTATACTTGCAAGCCGTTTAGTTACTTACGTAATTAGACTAAAAACATCTAACTTCGGATACACTTCTAACACAATTTAAAAACAGCCTAGGTCATTCCCACGGAAGTGGGAACCT
>DDIL01000088.1:20868-30325 GCA_002338515.1 Glaciecola sp. UBA1851
AGTGGGAACCTCCAACCACACCCTAGGTCATTTCCACGGAAGTGGGAACCTCCAACAACACAAGAAGTGTTTAAATAAAGATAGTATTTAGGTTATTGAAAATAAAGAGTTATTTTGAAGTTGCTATGCTATTTAGGGGGTTCCCACTGTTGTGGGAATGACCTAGGTTGATTTTGAAAAATAGGAAAAATCTTATATAAAAATCCGTCCACAACCTGCCTCAAGGCTGTCTGAAAACAGATAAACCCAAACAATAATTAGGGTAAAAATTTATTAACAGCATTTCTTTATGAGTTCAATTGAAACAACAGGTAGGCTTTAAACGTAAGCCACTTACTTCAAATCAAACAAATACCTAAGCAAAAACACTGCAGCCATAATATAGGTAATAACGCTTACTTTTTTATAGTCGCCCGTGCCTAACCTTATGCCCACATAAGTAATAAACCCTAATGCAATGCCTTCACTAATACTGAATGTCAAAGGCATAGCCATTAGCGCGATAGTAGCGGTCGCTACACTAGCAACATCATCAAAATCGAGTGTACGAATAGAGTCCATCATAAATATACCCACCATAACTAAGGCGGGTGTGGTTGCCATTAGAGGAATGACTAACATCAAGGGCGTTAAGAATAAGGCTAGTAAAAAGCATATGCCTACAACCACTGCTGTTAAACCGGTTCGGCCTCCTGCTGCGGCACCAGCGGCTGATTCTACGTAACTTGTTACTGGCGATGTGCCTAAACCTGCGCCTACCATACTTGCTGCCGCATCGGCAGTCATAGCTGGCCCCATTTTTGGTAGGTTACCTTCAGCATCAGTAAGCTTAGCGCGTTTTGATACACCTATTAATGTGCCTATGGTATCGAACATATTAACAAACATTAGGGCAAATATTAGGTCCCATGTGGTAGCGAAATTCACAATCGGATACATTAAATCCATGGCAAAAAATGTATCGCTAATGGGTGCGGGTAAACCAACTATTCCCTCAGGTGAGGCGGTTAAATAACCCGACTCAGTTGGAATAAATACACCAATAACAGTGAGTGCAATAATAGAAATTAATATGGCACCCGTTACTTTTTTAATCACTAGAATGACTGTAAAAATAATTCCTACAAAAGCTAGCAAAACCGCAGGGTTGGATAGGTCTCCTAAGCTAACAAAAGTGGCTGGATTATCTACTATAAGCCCAGCATTTTTTAACCCAATAAAAGCAATAAATAACCCAATGCCACATTGCACACCAATTTTTAATGAAGCAGGAATTGAGTCTGCTATTTTTTTACGTACCCCTGAAATAGTCAGAAAAAAGAATAACACCCCGTTATAAAACACAATGCCCAATGCAGCTTCCCAAGGTACTTCTCTTGACATACAAATGGTAAATGCAAAAAACGCATTTAAGCCCATGCCAGGCGCTAAAGCGATAGGGTAATTTGTTAGCCACGCCATTAACAGCGTACCTATACAGGCAGCCAATGCGGTAACGGTTATTAACCCCTCAACGGGCATACCACTAAGCCCTAAAATACTAGGATTGACAATTAATATGTAAGACATAGCAGCGAAGGTAGTTAACCCTGCAATCACTTCTGTTTTAATAGTGGTTGCATGTTTAGATAATTGAAAATAGTTTTCTAACAAGCGCGAGATCATCGAGTTTCCTTTTTAACTACTACGTTTTGTATGTGTTTTTTACTATAAGGCTATGAAGTCTAATTGAAGCAAGTATTTGACCACTTGGTCAAATACTTGCTAAGTAATTTTGGTAGCGAATTATTTAGTCTAAAGATATTCATATAAAGCCTTGGTAAATTGCTGAAAATTAAAGGTTAATATTTTCTTGAAAGAAGTATTAACTGAGTTGTGTTTAAAGTAAACCTGTATTTTCTAAACAATAATTGTATCGCATGTCTATACAATTGCATCAAATAGGTGCATGGTAACACTATATTAAAAGGAAGAGCTTATGGATAAATCACGATTAAATCATTTAATTGGTATATTGCCTAAAGCAGAATTGCACTTACATATAGAAGGTTCACTGGAACCTGAGCTTATGTGGGAGTTGTCACAAAAGCACAATATAGTGCTCCCATATAAAAATGTTGAAGAAATTAAAGACGCTTATGCATTTGAAGACTTACAAAGCTTTTTGGATTTGTATTATCAGGGGGCAAATGTTTTATGTGATGAAGACGATTATTTCAAGCTAATGTGGGCATATTTAGTGAAATGCAAAGAGCAAAACGTAGTACACACTGAAATTATGTTCGACCCTCAAACTCATACCGAGCGAGGCATTGGATTTGATGTGTTTATGAGAGGGTTTTCAAAAGCAATCAATAAAGCCAAAGAAGAGTTTGGAATAAGCGTTTATTTGATTATGTGTTTTTTAAGGCATTTAAGTGAAAAAAGCGCATTTGAAACACTACAAAACGCCAAGCCCTATTATGGCATGATAACTGCTGTTGGTTTAGACAGTTCAGAATTAAATAATCCTCCTGGTAAATTTGAACAAGTGTTTAGCAAAGCGCAAGACTTAGGTTTCAAATGTGTTGCACATGCAGGTGAAGAGGGGCCAGCTCAATATATATGGGATGCAATTTTAACGCTTAACGTTGATAGAGTTGATCATGGCGTAAGGTGCATTGAAGATCCAAAGCTTATCGCATATTTAAAGCACCACCAAATTCCTTTAACGGTTTGCCCGCTTAGTAACTTAAAATTATGTGTTATTGATAATATGGCAAAGCACAATATATTAATATTATTAGAAGAGGGAATAGTGGTTACGGTCAATGCCGATGATCCGTCGTATTTTGGTGGATATTTAAATGAAAACTTTCATGCGTTGTACGATGCACTTCCTATGACGGAAACGCAGTTTATACAATTAATAAAAAATGGTTTCAAAGCGAGTTTCTTACCAACCGAAAAACAACATAAGTGGTTAGATGAAATTGAACGACACCTTGTGAAAGCGTGATTGCTTTATTAAACATCAGCACTTGACGCATAACAGTTGCCAACTTGTGTATCCTTTTGTATTACGCAATCCTAATAGTATGCAGAGGGCCTTTTAAGTTGCAAACTCTTAACCATAGTGCTAGCTTTTGACTAAACTTAAATCCTTTAAAATTTTGAAAAGTTGCAGCAAATTCAATTAATTAATGGATGTTGAGTAGGCCACTAAAAAATAAATAAAATAAAACGGATTGGCTAATGAAAAAAAAGGTGCGTATTTTCATTTCATCTCCTAGCGATGTTGAAATTGAAAGACATATTGCTCTTCAAGTCATTCAAAGGCTTGAAAAAAGGTATGCTAATGTTCTCGATATCAAACCCATTCTTTGGGAAAGAGAACCTCTTCTAGCAAGTGGGCACTTCCAAGATGCACTAGATCCCAGAGTCGCAGACATTATGGTGTGCATGTTATGGTCTCGTCTTGGCTCTCCATTACCTAACAGTTTTACCGGTAATGATGGACAAACAGGCTTGACTGGCAGTGAGTGGGAGTTCGAAAAGGCCTTGCAGTCTTACGAGCAAACAGGCAAGCCAGAATTATTGGTTTACAGAAAAACGTCGAGAATTTCCACTAATTTAGACGACATTAATAAGGCACAGCTTGCACTGGATCAAAAGAAGAAAGTTGAAGAGTTTTTCTTAAAGCATTTTCATAACCAAGATGAACTATCTACCTTTAAACGAGCATACTTTCCGTTTGATTTAAGTGATGAATTTGAGCAGCAACTAGAACTGCATTTACAACCCTTGCTTGAAAGTCATCTAAATAGTGATGACGAGCATGCTTTTGTTTCTTGGTTTGAAGGCTCACCTTTCCAAGGTTTATCCGCTTTTGAGGAAAAGCACAATCCTGTTTTTTTCGGCCGCACTAAAGCTACTGGCGACGTTCTTTCGCAATACCAAAGACAAATAAAAGCGCAAAAAAACTTCCTTATGATAAGCGGCATGAGTGGCTGTGGTAAATCATCTTTGTTAAACGCCGGTATTTTACCGCTTATTAAAACCCCTCGAGTTGTGGATTTTAACGTCGGTTATATAGAAGTAATCCGGTTTAGACTTTTTGACTTTACAGAAGACCGTCATCCCTTACTTCTGCTTTGTGAACAGATTATTAATAGCTTAGCTGTATTTACTGAATTAGGCATTGACGCTGAAACATTAGTTGAACAAATACAGAAGTCGCCTAAATCGTTGGTAAATACATTTACAAAGATATGTTCTTTCTTAGCACAAGCCAATAGTTTACATGCAAACCTTGAAGCAAGAGTGCAGTTAATTATTGATCAGGCCGAGGAAAATTTTACTAATAAATTTATTTCTAGTGAACAGCAAACAGAGTTCTGGCACGGCATTGAAATGCTCACAAATACAAAGTATGTATGGTGCTTAGGAACCATTAGGAGTGATTTTGTAGGGCACGGACAAAATACACCGCTATTTACACTAATGAGAGGGGAGGGCGACTATAAACTTCAACCCCCGAATATATCTGAGCTTAGACAAATAATTGAAGAGCCAGCAAAAGCTGCCGGAGTTGAGTTTGAAAAAGATGAATATAATGTATCTTTATCTGAAATAATTTTACAGGATAGTAAAGCGCAAGATGGTTCTTTACCCTTGATTGCTTTTTGCTTGGATGAGCTATATCGGCTAGCCAATAAGGATACCACCGAACATATAACGCTTAGCTTACAACATTATCAAGAAACGCTGCGTGGTATTGGAGGTGCTATAACCAATAAAGCTGAGTTTTTAACGCAACAAATGCAAACCGAAGGCGTTAATGTTGATAATCTTTTTCCTAAATTATTCAATACGCTCATTCAAGTTAATCCAGATGCTACTAAGCAAACGGCGACCGCAAAGATAGTAGATAAAGGTATATTTGGGGAAAATGAAGACCTGAATATGTTAGTTGAAACATTTATTTCAGCACGATTAATTACGGTATCTGGATCGTCGATTCGCCTAGCACATGAAACGTTAATAACTAGATGGCAAAGAATAGGTCAATGGTTAGCCACTGATCGAGAGTTTCAAACATTCAAAGCAAAAGTCGAGCGAGACACATCTGTTTGGAAACAAGAAAATAAATCTAAATCTCGATTATTAAATAAAGGGAAGCCATTAAGTGATGCAACTACATGGTTGAGTCATCGTGCTGACGATTTATTGCCAGACACAATTTCGTTTATTCAATTAAGTATCAAAAATGAAGCGTCTAAACGTTTGAGGCGTATCATGATGATAACAGGAACGTTTGTTGTGTTAGTTGGTTTAACCATTTATTCATTCTTCCAACAGCAACAGGCTATTGAGAACGAACAACTTGCTTTAGAGCAAAAGCAGCGAGTTGAAGCGTTATTAGATAATGTGCGACAAAATCTAGATTTTATGACCACTGATCTGAAGGATGTATTAGAAGCTTATGCTCCTTCTTCAAAGCGCATTCCTGTGATGGAAAAAGTTGATAAATTAAGTGAGTCGCTTTTCCAAGAGGGTAATTCGAGTATTAATAGAGACTTAGCGACACAGGCAACTATTATTACTCAGAAAGCTGATTTAATGCAGTTAAATACTTCGTTGGACCCCGCTTCCTCTCTTGATTTATACAAAAAAGCGTTAGAAATTAGAAAGTCGCTAGTGTTACAGGAACCTAATAATATTGACTACCAATTGACACTTGCCACTAGTTATTTAAACCTCGGTATTGCTTATGAGCGCGATGGTAAAGCCGTACTAGGGGAAACATATTTACTTAACGCTTTAGAGATATTACAAAAAGTACTTATTATATCTCCCAAAAGTATGGAGGCGAAATTAAACCTCGTTGCTATTTATCAAGCTTTATCAGACAGCTATTCTTCTACCGGTGATGCGGATAAATCGGTAACTATGGCGAAAACTTCCATTTCCCTCATTCAACAATTACTTGAAGAATCACCAAATAATAGTGCACTTTTGGGGAGTTTATATAACGCTCATGGCACACTCGGGGAGGCTCAACAACTTCGTGGGAATGCTCTTTCGGCTGTTAATTCAATTGAAAAAGCAATATTAATAGCTGAAAAATTACTGTTAAGCGACCCTACAAATTTAACGCTATTAGATGATTTAAGTTATTACTATGAGTTACTTGGTAACGCTCAACAAGAGAGTTTAAGTTTAGAATTATCTTTAGATTCTTTACTGAAATCAAAGTCATTGGCTCAAGAGTTAGTCAAGCTTGACCCAGATAATAATCAGTTTCAACAAGCATTGAGTTCTGCATATTTCAGACTAGGTGAAGTATATGAACAAACATTAGAATTGAATAAAAGTCTTGATTCATACAAACGAGCGTTAGCGTTAGATTTGGATATTCTGCAAAAGGATCCTAACAACTTTCATATTAAACAGAAAGTAGCGTTTGATTACCAATCCGTTGGATACGTATATAACAAATTAGGTAAAAGTGAAGAAGCGTTTGAGTCATCTGAAAAAGGAATAGCAATTTTTTCGAAGCTTGCGCAGCAGCAACCAAGTGTTGCAATAGTGCAATCGGATTATGCTCGATTGCTTTTAACCAGTGGAGATAATTACGTTACCACAGAAAACTTTGAACAAGCTCTCAATTTATACGAACAGTCTAAAACTATTACAAATAAACTGTTAGAGAAAGAGCCGAATAACGCAAAACATCTCGATGATTTAGCGTTAGTGGTAGAGCGTATTGCGCTTACACAAATTGACCAAGCTGAGTATGAAAAAGCTTTTGCAAATTATATGAAAGTATATGAAATCCTTACCGATTTATCAGTACGTGACCCAAACAACAAGTTTTATAAACGCAATGCGGCTATGGCATTACTAGGCCTTGGCGATATAAAAGGCGCGCAAGGTAAAATGGCAGAATCAATGGATTATTATGAACAAGAATTGTCACTTCGCCGAAATATTTTTAATCAAGACACAAATAGTTCAAAAGATCAGCGAGCGTTAAGAGGTGCGTTGATAACGGTTGCAGATGTTTATTTTGTAAATGGTCAAATAGATAAAGCAACGATATATATTCAGGAGGCTATTGAGTTGTCGGACATACTAGTGAAAACTCAGCCAAACAATTACCCTTTTAAATTAGAACAATATGATGCGTATGATTTTATGATCGAACTAAAAGAGGCAGTGGGTGATTCTATGCAGGCATCTCATTATGCTAAAAAAGCCATTCAGATATTAGAGTTTTTAGCGTCGCAAAAGTTTCTAAATGAAAACGACTCACAAAACCTCGAAAGGCTTAAAACAACCTATAAAGAATAAGGTTTTCAACCTGTCATTACCGCGAATGCGGTAATCTATCTAGTACAACCCGTCTTTACCGCGAACGCGGTAACCTACCAAGCCCAACCCGTCTTTACCGCGAATGCGGTAATCTACCAAGCCCAACCCGTCTTTACCGCGAACGCGGTAACCTCCAAAATCGGTATAGAAAGCCAGAGTGCTATTCGACTTCACTGCGCTTTTTGGGAGATACTCGCCGTCGCGAGTATGACTAAGTTATTGCCGCGAATGCGGTAATCTATCTAGTACAACCCGTCTTTACCGCGAACGCGGTAACCTCCAAAATCGGTATAGAAAGCCAGAGTGCTATTCGACTTCCCTGCGCTTTTTGGGAGATACTCGCCGTCGCGAGTATGACTAAGTTATTGCCGCGAACGCGATAATCTACCTAGTACAACCCGTCTTTACCGCGAAAGCGGTAATCTCCAAAATCCAACCCGTCTTTACCGCGAATGCGGTAATCTCCTAAAAAGTATAGGCAACTAAAACATGCCCCTTGCCAATCATTCGTGATGAGTAATAAACTTCAATAATACTTTTAGTGTTGCTTCCACATCTTCAACTATAATTGCCTCTTTAGGGTTGTGGCTTATCCCTTTTTCACAGCGAACAAACAGCATACCTGTTTCACATATATCAGCCATTGCCATGGCATCATGGCCAGCACCTGATAGTAATTCAAAGGCCCCATCTTCAGGAACAATGTTGGCGAGATAACAAGCCTGTGCAAGTTTATCAATCAAGTGTTGTGTGCATAAAACAGCCGGAGCATCATGAGTCAACTGAGTGCTAATTGTTAAACTTCGCTTTTCGGCAATTTTATTAAACTTCGATATAATTAATTCTAAACACTTATCTCGTGCGTGGTCGTTGTCGCTTCTTATATCTAAGCTAAATTCTGTATAACCTGAAATGACATTAATTGCGTTTGGAGCATTAGTAATTCTTCCAACCGTTGCTAATACATTTGCCTGTAGTGCATATTTCTCGGCGGCTAATATCATTTCACTTGCGCCAACAAGTGTATCTTGTCGTCGTTTCATAGGCACGGTGCCGGCATGACCAGCCATACCTTCTAGCTTGATAATTAAGCGTTTAGCGCCTGCAATAGCTGTAACAACACCAACTGGTAAGTCATTATTCTCAAGCACTGGGCCTTGTTCAATATGGGTTTCGACAAAAGCGAGGATATCTTCCGGATTGAGTTGGCAACTATTAACTTGTTCAAAGTCTAAACCAAAATCCAGCATTGCTTGGCGTAAGCTAATACCATCAGCATCGGTGAAATCTGCCCAATCATCTTGCCACTTACCAGTTAATGCTCTGCTTCCTAATAATGTTGAACCAAATCGAGTACCTTCTTCATCACAAAAACCAACAATATCTAGATGGAAAGGTAACTCAAGTTCTAGACTGTTGACAATTTCAACCAACGCAATGGGGGCAATTACGCCAAGCATGCCATCATATCTTCCGCCGTTTACAACCGTATCTAAATGGCTTCCCATAATAAGGCTCTTTGCTTTTGGGTTATTACTTTCAAGCCTTCCCCATACATTGCCTACGCCATCTTCCCAAGTGTGCATGTTGTTTGTGTGCATCCACTCTGAAACTTGTCTATTTGCAGCACGATGTTCTTTTGTTAAATATTGCCTGTCAATGTATTCATTCGACTGACTAATTTTGCCCAGCCTATCGCAAGCTTCCATCACCCATGCAGCTTGATTTTTGATAAGCTCACTTAAATTCTTCATATACTAGATTCAGAATATATGTTGTAGGCCGCATCTACCGCTTCACCCAATGGCATTTTATGTCCAGCGCGTCTTAGTACGGTTTCTAATGACTGTAATGTTTGGTATACCGCATCTGGTCTAGCGTTATAGCCCATGGTGCCTATACGCCAAATTTTACCTTGAAGTGGTCCAAAGCTTGTCCCTATTTCAATATTAAAATCATGTAGCATGCTGTGACGAATGGCTTCGCCTTCAACATTCTCAGGGATATATACACCAACTACGTTAGTCATCTTATTTGAGATATCGCCAAAAGGTTGTAAGTTTAGACTTTCTACACCTGCTAACATAGCATTCCCCGCTAA
>DDIL01000053.1:0-804 GCA_002338515.1 Glaciecola sp. UBA1851
TCGGCTCAAATACGTTCTACTTGAGTTTTTTATTAACCCATTTGTTACATTTAAAAATACTCGACACTAAAGCTGAATAAACGCGTTTAGAAAATTGCTTTGCATAAGTGCAATGTTTTAAAAATAGTAAATTTATAAAATTAGAAAACGTAGTGTTGACGGGCGCTAGGAATAAAACAGTAATAATTATGAGGTTTGACAAAAGCTAAATTCAACCCCCCTTACCAACACTTTAGTATGAGTAAAGCTTTAGTGCCTGAATGACTCTTATTTTACTCATTCATTTATTTATTTACACTTGCAATCTCAAAACCTGTATGTTTTTCGTGCAAACTTTAGATTTAAACTCAACCTGTTAGACTATAGGGGAAATTTTTTAACAATGGAGTTAGCATGGAGTTAGGTACATACCTGTCGTTATCAATTTATTTTATTATAATGCTTGGCATAGGGCTTTATGCATTCAAAACTAATGATGATGACGCCTCCGGTTACTTACTTGGCGGGCGTAAATTAAGCGCCCCAGTTACTGCATTATCAGCGGGCGCATCAGACATGAGTGGCTGGATGCTAATGGGGGTGCCTGGCGCTATGTACCTTTCTGGCATCTCATCTTTGTGGATTGCATTTGGTTTAATTTTAGGCGCATGGATAAATTACCTAGTTGTTGCCCCTCGGTTAAGAGTGTTCACTGAAGTCGCAAATAATTCTATTACCATCCCTGATTTTTTTGAAAATCGTTTTTCTGATGACTCTCGATTACTGAGAGTGGTTGGCTCACTTGTAATCATTATGTTTTTTACT
>DDIL01000053.1:1086-34355 GCA_002338515.1 Glaciecola sp. UBA1851
TTAAGTTATGAAATGGGGATGTACGTTACTGCTGGGGTGGTAGTCGCCTATACATTCTTTGGCGGATTTGCAGCCGTATCAATCACAGACTTTATTCAAGGTTGTATTATGTTTATTGCGCTTGTTATGGTGCCAAGTGTGGTTGTATTTGAATTGGGCGGTATAAATGCGACGCTCGATGCAGTTAGTGCAATAGATCCTAATTTAATGAAGTTATTTATTGATGCCAATACTGGCGAGGCTATGTCATTTATCGCTATTTTTTCATTGTTAGCTTGGGGCTTAGGTTACTTTGGACAGCCACATATTATAGTGCGTTTTATGGCAATTAATAGCGTAAAGCAAATTCCAGCTGCCCGAAGAATTGGTATGACTTGGATGATTGTTTCATTAGTAGGAGCGGCTATGACTGGCGTATTTGGTCTTGCTTACATGACATCTAACTCTTTGCCTCTTGATGATCCGGAAACAATTTTCATTGTTCTTTCTCAACTGCTATTTAACCCCTATATTGGCGGCTTCTTACTAGCGGCTATTTTAGCTGCCATTATGAGTACCATATCATCTCAATTGTTAGTTACCTCCAGTTCATTAACTCGCGATATATACGCAGCATTTATTAATAAAACTGCGTCTGAAAGCAAACAAGTATTAGTGGGTAGGTTCAGCGTTATATTTGTTGCAGTTGTTGCTATTATGCTGGCGTCAGGCGAAAACAAAAGCATTCTAAATTTAGTTCGTCACGCTTGGTCTGGGTTTGGTGCAGCCTTTGGTCCATTAGTATTATTTAGTTTGTTGTGGGTAAAAATGTCTAAAATAGCGGCAATAAGTGGGATGGTATCAGGCACATTAACGGTGTTAGCATGGATATCGATTCCCATCAATGCGCAAGGAAATGTGTTAGCCGATACAATCAATGAAATAATCCCTGGTTTTTTTATTGCATCTGCCGTTATATTTACGGTAAGTGTTTTGAGACCAAACTCAAATACTAAAGTGAATCAAACGTTTTACAACTTCGAGCAGGAATTTAAATTTAAACAATAGTTTAGATTTACTGTTTATGTATACTTTTGACCAATTAACTATAAGCTCATCACGCCGATAACCAAACGTGACGATTTATTTAGAAGCATAATAAGAAATGGCATTTTTTACTGCTCGACAACCTATACTTGATTTAAACCGAAACTTGTACGGCTACGAATTATTATTTCGTAACAGCCTAGAAAATGTGTTTCCAGAAGTTGACCCAGAACAAGCGACATCTAAAATAATAGAAAACTTACAGTTTAATCTTGGATTAACAAAAGTATCTGCTGGTAAATTTGCTTTCATTAACTTCACTGAACAAGCTTTGTTAAATGGCTACCCTAAACTGTTACCCAAAGAGCAAGTAGTAATTGAAGTGCTTGAAACAGTAAATCCTACAAAAGAAGTGATGGCATGCCTAAAAGAATTAGCCGAACAAAATTACCAATTAGCATTGGACGATTTTATTCACAATCCCGCTTGGGAAGAGTTTTACCAACATTGTCATATTATTAAAATAGATTGCAAAGAAATATCTCAGAATGAACTGAATCAGGTGGTATTGGTAAAAAGGCGTTATCCACATCTTAAATTTCTTGCAGAAAAAGTTGAGAATTATGAAGAGTTCAAACGCTATGCAAGTCTTGGGTTTGATTTATTTCAAGGGTTTTTCTTTAGTAAACCTGAAGTAATTAGTAATGTGAGTATTTCTTCTTCTAACGCTCAATTAACGAGTTTGTTAAACGAAGTCAATCAACCTGAACTCAACCTCAATGAAGTCACTACAATATTTGAAACTGATGTGAGTCTTTCATTTAAGTTACTCAGGTACGCTCAATCCCCATTGTTTGCACGAGCAAAGAAAATAGATAGTATCAAGCAAGCAGTTGTTACATTAGGTCAAAATGAACTAAAACGTTTCGTTATGTTTTTAGTAGCAGTGAGTTTTGGTGAAAACAAACCAACTGAACTGGTTAAGCTCTCTTTGCAAAGAGCCAAGTTTTGTGAGCAATTATCTATGTTAAAAGGCAAAGACGATGTATCACAGGGTGCTTTCTTGGCCGGTATGCTATCACTTATTGATGCCATGTTAGATTCAGACATTACCTCGCTTATTAGCAATATGCCTCTTGCTGATAACATAAAACACGCGTTAATTAAGTCTGAAGGCTGGATAGCAGATTCCATTAAAGTATGTAAAATTATTGAGCGGGGCGACTGGGTGAAAATTGAAAAAACCAGTAACTTACTCAAAATTGATATGCAAGCCATGCTAGAAAAATATAATGAGGCTGAAAACTGGGCAGAAGAACGTATTTCATTTCTATTATAGGTAACCATTCAGATTGATAGCGCTATGAGTTTCAACCCCTTTATGCGCTTTATTGTTTTATCTTAAAATATGGCTCTATTCGCGTTAATTGTTGCTTCATAATTTGAAACTTAAAAACATTAAGTTACCTATACACGCCATTCGAAAGCTTCGAATTCATGGATGAATTCGCAGAGCGCCCATGGATGGGTTTACAGCGTCTTTCGAATGGCGTGTATAGGTGACTTAATGAGCGATTTATAAACAAACAACAATTAACGCGAATAGAGCCTAAAATATTGCATATTGTCTAAAGCTTATATTTTTACCTATAAAGTCCATGAAATTTACATGCTTATAACAAAACTGAATAATTAGTTATAAAATAGTAATTAGCCATAGCAAATTGTCATAATTGTCTTATCTTAAATATGTTAAATTATATGCTTATACAATTTGATTATATAGATAGGGTTATATGTAAGTGATGAAACATTAATTCTATTATTATATACATAGGTAAATATTTACAAATCCACAAAAGGTGTCAAGGGTATAACTTGTCCACCTACTATTATTTTATTTTGAAATAGAGAGTCATATGAGCGCCAAACTGCCATCCTTAACTCACCTCAAAAAGTTAGAGGCCGAGAGTATCCAAATTTTTCGTGAAGTAGCTGCTGAGTTTGATAACCCAGTGATGTTATATTCTGTCGGTAAAGATTCTTCAGTGTTATTGCATTTAGCACGTAAAGCTTTTGCTCCGGGAACCATCCCGTTTCCACTTTTGCATGTTGATACAACATGGAAATTTCATGAAATGATTTCTTTTCGTGATGAAATGGCCAAAAAACATAACTTGAATTTACTTGTACATACAAATCAAGAAGGCGTGGAACAAAATGTAAATCCTTTTACTGTAGGTAGCGCAAAGCATACCGACATTATGAAAACCGCTGCACTGAAACAAGCGCTTAACAAGTATAAATTTGATGCTGCATTTGGTGGAGCACGCCGCGATGAAGAAAAATCTCGAGCAAAAGAACGCGTATATTCATTTAGAGATGAAAATCATAGATGGGACCCTAAAAACCAGCGTCCTGAATTGTGGAATATTTATAATTCACAAATAAATAAAGGTGAGAGTATTCGCGTTTTTCCAATGTCAAACTGGACTGAATTAGACATTTGGCAGTATATTTATTTAGAAAATATTGAAATTCCTTCATTGTACCTTGCCAAACCAAGACCTGTAGTAGAGCGTGATGGCGTGCTTATAATGGTAGATGACGACCGTATGCCGTTAAACGAAGGCGAAACACCTCAAATGAAATCTGTTAGATTTAGAACGCTAGGTTGCTACCCATTAACTGGCGCAGTTGAATCAGAAGCCGATACATTACCTGAGGTTATTCAAGAAATGCTATTAACCAAAACTTCTGAGCGCCAAGGCCGTGTTATTGATCATGACTCATCTGGCTCAATGGAGAAAAAGAAAATGGAGGGTTACTTCTAATGTCGACCAATATTGTATGGCATGAAAGTACTGTAGACAAAGACAGTCGCGCAGAAAAGCTTGGACAAAAACCTAGTGTTATTTGGTTAACAGGGTTGTCTGGTTCAGGTAAATCGACTATTGCTAACTTATTAGAAAAACGATTATCAGAATCTAACCATGCAACTTATTTGTTGGATGGTGATAACGTTCGACATGGTTTGTGTGGCGATTTAGGTTTTGATGACAAAGCTCGTGTTGAAAACATTCGTCGCATTAGTGAAGTAAGTAAGTTATTTGTAGATGCAGGCTTAATTGTGTTGACTGCATTTATTTCTCCATTTAAAGATGATCGCGCTTTTTGTCGCTCACTTTTAAATGAAGGTGAGTTTATAGAAGTGTTTGTTGATACGCCTATAGAAGTCTGTGAGCAGCGTGATCCAAAAGGATTATACAAAAAGGCTAGAAGCGGTGATATTAAACACTTCACTGGCATCGATTCAGCCTATGAAGCGCCAGAATCGCCAGAAATCCACTTGAGCTATCAAGAAGAATCTGCCGAAGCAACTACTGAGCGCTTGTATCAAGCACTCAAAGCTAAAGGATATGTGAAGTGAGTAGTTTTGAAATTAATCAAGCAAATGTTGATGCGGTAACTAAAATCGCAATTGATGCTGGTGAAAAAATTATGGAAATATATAGTCAAGACTTCGAAATATATGATAAGTCTGACTCTAGTCCATTAACAGAAGCTGATTTAGCAGCGCACCACGCAATCGTTAATGCCCTAGGCGAAGTATCTGACCTTCCCATTCTTTCTGAAGAATCTAGTGGTATTACTTGGGACGAAAGAAAAACTTGGTCACGCTACTGGTTAGTTGACCCCTTAGATGGAACAAAAGAGTTCATTAAGAAAAACGGTGAATTTACGGTCAACATTGCACTTATAGAGTTTGGTGAGCCAACTATGGGCGTGGTGCATGCCCCTGTTCTTGAAAAGACTTATGTTGGAGCCAAGGGAATAGGCGCATATGTTGAAACTGCCGACGGTAAATCAACTATTAAAGCTAGCAAGCACAGTGCGGGTGAAACGTGGAAAGTAGTAGGAAGTCGCTCTCATCAAAGTCCGGAAATAAATAAAATTATGGACGCACTTGAAGGTGAAAAAGAGCTTGTTGCTATGGGTAGTTCATTAAAACTATGTTTAGTTGCAACTGGCGAAGCGCATTTATATCCACGAGTTGGTCCTACTAGCGAATGGGACACAGGTGCAGCACATGCAGTTGCGCTTGCAGCTGGTGCTAAAGTAACTGTTCTTGATTCAGATAACCCTTTTGACCCAGATGCGCATCCGCTCAGGTACAATCAAAAAGAATCCATTTTAAACCCTTTTTTCATGGTAAGTTGTTAACATGTTTAGCGAAAACGAATTATTAAAAACAGATATACACGAATATTTAGCTGCTCACGAACGCAAAGATTTAATGCGTTTTTTAACATGTGGTAGCGTAGATGACGGCAAAAGTACCCTTATTGGCAGATTGCTACACGACTCTAAAATGATTTATGAAGATCAGCTAGCAGCCATTACTCAAGATAGTAAAAAAGTAGGTACAACTGGTGAAAAGGTAGATTTAGCCTTGCTAGTAGATGGCCTGCAGTCTGAGCGTGAACAAGGTATTACTATTGATGTGGCTTACCGTTACTTCAGTACTGATAAACGTAAGTTTATTATTGCAGATACCCCTGGGCACGAGCAGTACACACGTAATATGGTAACGGGCGCATCAACTTGTGACCTTGCAATATTGATGGTTGACGCAAGAGCTGGCATTAAAACACAAACGAGACGTCATTCATTTTTAGCTTCATTATTAGGCATAAAACACGCTGTTGTTGCTATTAACAAAATGGATTTAATGGATTTTGATGAGACAGTTTATAACGATATCAAAGCTGATTTCTTAACGTTCTCTGAGCAGTTAAACATTCCTGACATTCGTTTTGTGCCAATGTCAGCGTTAGATGGCGATAATGTTGTAAATAAGAGTGAAAAAACACCTTGGTATGACGGCCCTACTTTAATGGAAACATTAGAAACAATTGAAATTTCTGATCAGTTAAACAGCGAATTTAGATTCCCTGTTCAATATGTTAACAGGCCGCATCTTAACTTTAGAGGATTTGCAGGTACAATAGTTTCTGGTCAAATTTCTGTAGGTGACGACATCACAGTTTTACCATCAGGTAAGTCTTCAAAAGTTAAGACTATTTATACTTTCGATGGCGATATTGAAACTGGCTATGCGCAGCAAGCCGTGACTATTACCCTAGAAGATGAAATTGATATTTCTAGAGGTGATATGATAGTTAAATCTAACCATCACCCGCTTAATGCAAGCAGTTTCAAAACACATTTAGTTTGGATGTCAGAAGAGGCATTAATTCCTAACAAGCAATATAGCTTCAAGTTTGCCACTAAAACAGTTAGTGGAACCGTTTCTAACCTTGATCATCAAATTGATGTAAATACGCTAGAAAGTAAAGAAGCGTTACATTTGAATTTAAATGAAATAGGGATAACGGATATTAGGCTAACGCAAAACGTAGCTTGTGACCCATATACTGAAAATCGTGCAACTGGCGCATTTATTGTGATAGATAGAATGACTAATGGTACAGTTGGTGCTGGTATGATTATTAGTGAAAATGCTGAGCAAAGTTCAACCACTGATTATTCTGAGTTTGAACTTGAATTTAATGCATTAGTTCGCAAGCACTTCCCTCACTGGGGAGCAATGGATATATCATCTAAATAGCCATTAATGTATTAATAAAAGCTATTATGGAAGCCGTCATATTTATTGGCGGCTTTTTTATTAGATTTTTATTGTTCTTACCGGTTTATAAGTTAGACTAAACTTATATAGATATCTGATAGTTACATGATATTTTATGTTGCACGGATGAGTGCTTTAATGATTTTGGATGACACTACCACAGTCATAATATAAGTTAATGGTTTATTGAGTAGTTTTGCTTGTGCATCAAGCGACACCTTCTTCAAAGAAGTATGCTAGGAAAGAAATATTAAATGAATTTTGAACAATGGTCAGTATTGATTATTTTTGCGATGACCATCGCTAGCTTAATATTTACCAATAAGCGCCCCGCCGGTATTTTCGCTGCCTGTACTTTACTGCTAGTTGTATCTCAACAACTAAAGGTTGAAGAAGTACTAACAAATATGACGAATACGGGTTTAGTCGCACTTATCCTACTTTTACTAGTTAGTCACTCTATCGATAAAACCACGTTAATTGTTCGCTTAGGACGTCAAATAATCAGCTCAAGTTACGTAAGTAGTTTTTGGAAAATGTTCGCATTAACCTTTAGCTCATCAGCGTTATTAAACAATACTGCTGTAGTCGCAAGCCTTATTAGCCCTATTAACCAAAACCAATTGCATGCCCCCTCAAAATTACTGATCCCACTTTCATATGCTGCCATTTTGGGCGGGACTGTAACCTTAATAGGAACCTCAACCAACCTTATTGTTGATAGTTTTTTAATTGAACATGGACATCCAGGGTTCAATTTTTTTGATTTCACTATATTTGGTTTAACAGCCGGATTAAGTTGTGGGTTATTGTTATTTATTCTTAGCCCTTTACTCCCTACGTTTGAGTCTAAACATAACGACTACAAACATTATTTACTAGAGGCTGATGTTGAGCCTGACTCTGAGTTAGTTGGCAAATCAGTTGAAGAGAATCATTTAAGAAATCTACCAGAGTTATTTTTAATTGAAATTGTTAGGCGCGGAAACATTATCTCGCCAGTAAAACCAACCATGGTAGTTGAAGAGAACGATAGGTTAATATTTACAGGGAATGCCACTAAAATTAACACCCTAGCGCATATAAAAGGTCTCACCACATTTGCGGAAACGAACGGTTTACTTGAAGACAATCTTACAGAAGTGATTATTTCGAATCGTTCAACCATACGCAATAAAACCATAAAGCAAGTTGGATTCAGAGCACTGTTTGATGCGGGTGTGGTAGCCATAAGACGAGACGGTGAATCTATTTCAGGCAAGCTTGGTGAATTAACGTTGCAAGCTGGTGATTTTTTATTATTAGCAACAGGTAATGATTTTCAAAAACGTGAAAATGTCGCTAAAAACTTCTTTATTGTTTCTGAGCAAAAAATTACACGAAAACTAAAAACTTGGCAGGAGTCCTTTACTTGGTTTGGTTTCTTAACCGCAATTGTATTAGCCGCTACCTCTCAAGTTTCACTGGTAACAGGTTTATTATTTTATGCGGCAAGTTTAGTCTTATTAAATATATCATCAATGTCGGAAATAAAGCGTAATATACCGCTTAATTTAATCATTGTTATTGTTGGCGCATTGTCTTTAGCCACTGCACTTGAAAACTCTGGCGTGATTGCTTTATCAACTGATTTATTGACGCCCATAATAGGCGATATGAATCCAGTGTACGCATTAGTTATGATTTATGTAATGACCGTACTGCTTACCGAATTTGTTACCAACAATGCGGCCGCGGCTTTAATGTTTCCCTTTGCTTACGGACTGGTAGAAGCAATGCAACTACCTATTATGCCATTTGCGTTAGCCGTCGCGTTCGCAGCTAGTGCGAGTTTTATTTCGCCCTATGGTTACCAAACTAATTTAATCGTATTTAGTGCATCTCATTATAAATTTTCTGATTTCGCTAAAATTGGGCTACCCATATCCATTCTTTATGGCTGTGTTGTGTTAACTATGCTGGCATGGTTTTATCTATAACACATGATATAAATTAGACTGAAAACCCATTAAGCAGCGCTTTCGACTAAAAGCTATACAACTAGTTATAAGTTATCTTGAATTCTAACTTGAATATTAGGCTGTGTTTGGATACCATCCACAGCCATTGAATTTGTTTGATTTAGCGTTGATTTTTACAATATTTATTTTTCATGTAAACACTGTTAATTCTGCATGGTTAATCCACTTAATATTTTTAGAATGAACATCGCTAAAACAAGTTATCAAATTTCGCATTTGCGAATTTTTAAGAGAATTTATGAAACTGATCACAACATTGCCACATCATCATTTAAGCACATAATCTTCTTAGTTTGTGCTTGGAAGGTTATGGACTCCTTCCAACGGCAATAGTTTTTCACAAAGCCCTCGGAAGGAAACTTTCGAGGGCTTTTCTGTTGATGTAGTAAATTTTGTAAATATTCACAATAAGCGATTTAAAAAATACATTTGAAGCAATAGGCTTCAGTTAACTCTTTCAATTAATTGAAACTAAAGGATGCAAAATGAGCGATAGTAATAGACTACGCATAGCGGTTCAAAAATCAGGACGCTTAAGCGATGACAGTATAGCTTTATTAAAAGCTATTGGGATAAAACTGCAGATCAGAGACCGCTTATTAATTGCACATAGTACTAATCAACCTATCGACCTACTAAGAGTGCGTGATGACGACATTCCTGGCTTAGTCATGGATGGAGTAGTTGATTTAGGCTTTATTGGAGAAAATGAATTAGAAGAAAAAATGCTAGAGCGTCAAGCATCAAATAAAGCGCATGAATATAAAACCCTTCGCCGCTTGGACTATGGCGGATGTAGATTATCTATTGCTGTTCCTACTGAGTTTAAATACGATTCTGTTGCGTCACTTAATGGTAAAAAAGTGGCCACTACTTATCCGTATTTATTAGAACGTTTCTTCAAAGAAAAACAAATAGATGCACAAGCCGTAATGCTAACAGGGTCCGTTGAGGTTGCGCCAAGAGCAGGCGTAGCTGACGCTATTTGCGACTTAGTTTCAACTGGTGCAACGCTTGAAGCAAATGGTTTAAGAGAAGAAGACGAAGTATTTGTTTCAAAAGCAGTCTTCATTCAAAAAGCCGCTCCATTGGGTGATGAAAAACAAGCACTGGTAACACGCTTATTACCTAGAGTAGACGGTGTCATTCAAGCCAAAGAAAGTAAATACATTATGCTACACGCACCTAAAGCCTACTTAGAACAAGTAAAATCATTATTACCAGGCGCAGAAAACCCAACAGTATTACCCTTAGCTGGGCTTGATGAACGTGTTGCTATCCATGTTGTGAGCTCAGAAACCTTATTCTGGGAAACCATGGAAAAACTCAAAGCATTGGGTTGCAGTTCAATCCTTGTATTACCAATTGAAAAGATGATGGGCTAAATATATGAGCATGCCTCAAGCAATAATATGGAATTCATTAAGTCAGACGCAACAGCAAGAGACGCTAGCACGCCCTGCATTGGCTGATTCTGTGTTGCTAAGAGACACCGTTAGCAAAATAAGGTTAAACGTATTATCTAACGGTGATAGCGCAGTATTAAACTATACAAAAGAATTTGATTCGGCCAATTTAACTAGCCTTAAATTATCACCAACTATCATTGATAATGCGGTTAATAAACTAAACGAAGACGTTAAGTCAGCAATAGAATTAGCGTATAAAAATATCACAACATTCCATGAAGCGCAGCTTCCCACCGACATCAAAATATCGACTCAGCCAGGTGTGGTATGTGAACAAAAGCATGTTGCGCTTGAGAAAGTTGGTTTGTATATACCCGGTGGAACCGCCCCTTTACCTTCAACTGTGTTGATGCTTGGGGTAAGTGCTCAAGTTGCTGGCTGCGAGCAAGCTATTCTTTGCACCCCACCTTCGCCGCAAGGAGAAGTCGCACCAGAAATATTATATGCCGCGAAACTATGTGGGATCAGTCATGTTTATTTATGTGGTGGTGCGCAGGCTATTTCGGCTATGGCATACGGCACTGAAACAATTCCCAAAGTAGATAAAATCTTTGGCCCTGGAAACAGTTTTGTCACCGAAGCAAAACAACAGGTGAGTCAAGATGTTGCAGGTGCCGCGATTGATATGCCAGCCGGACCTTCAGAAGTATTGGTATTAGGTGATAAATCGGCTAATCCAGCATTTGTTGCCTCAGATTTATTGTCTCAAGCAGAACACGGTGTTGATTCACAAGCTGTATGTGTTGCCGACGATGCGGATTTTATGAAAAAAGTTCAGCAACAAGTATTATTACAACTGGCAAAGTTATCTCGTGCTGATATAGCAGAAAAGTCGATATCCAATAGCCGTTTTATAGTAACTGATTCACTAGCATCCTCTATTGATGTGACAAACAAATATGCCGCCGAGCATTTAATTATTCAAACAATGGATGCTGAAGAGGTGTCAACAAGAGTGAAACACGCCGGCTCAATATTTGTTGGACCTTATTCACCAGAGTCTGCGGGTGATTACGCCAGTGGTACTAATCACGTATTACCTACTTATGGCTATGCAAGAAATTACTCGAGCTTAGGTGTACTTGATTTTATGCGAAGATTTACCGTACAAACATTGTCTAAAAGTGGTCTAGAAACAATAGGTAAAGCCATCATTGATTTAGCCAATGCAGAAGGGCTAGATGCGCATGCAAATGCAGTGGCGTTGCGACTTGGCTTAGATAAAAGCGGAGGCGAACTAAGTGAATAATTTGCTAAATAAACTGACATGCGAACACGTAAAAGCGTTAACGCCTTATGAATCAGCAAGGCGTTTATTTACCGCAAGTGAAGGTCAAGCGCGCATATGGCTTAACGCGAATGAATCACCAACGGCTGATAACTATGAAGTGCGTTCTGACTTATTCAATCGCTACCCAGATTGCCAACCAGTAGCCTTACTTAGTGCCTATGCAAAATACGCGGATGTAAACCCGAATCAATTAATTACGACCCGAGGCGCAGACGAAGGGATTGAGTTGCTAATACGTGCATTTTGCACTCCCAATGAAAGTTCGGTATTAATTTGCCCACCAACCTATGGCATGTATGCAATCAGTGCACAAACATTTGGTGTAGACGTTAAAAAAGCCCCGCTACAAAGTAATTTCAGTCTTGATTTGAATACAATCAAGCGCTTCGTAGGGCAGGTTAACTTAGTATTCTTATGCTCACCTAATAATCCCACTGGGACATCTTTACCACTTAAGGATATTGAAGCGGTATTGAAGATGTATGAAGATCAAGCAATTGTTGTATTAGATGAAGCTTATATTGAATTTAATAGTGAACAAAGTAAACAAGCATTATTAACACAGTATCCCAATTTAGTGATCCTTAGGACCTTATCTAAAGGTTTTGCATTAGCGGGGATTCGTTGTGGCTTTGTTATTTCAAGTAAAGACATTCAGCAAGTGTTAATGAAAGTTATTGCCCCCTACCCTATTGCTGATCCAGTTGCTCAAATTGCGAAACAAGCACTAAGTGACTCAGGCATAAAGCGTATGCAAAATCGAGTATCCACACTAAATTCGTACTTACAGGATTTTACCCAAGCGCTGTCACATATAAAGCAAATTGAAATAGTTGGCAGCCAATGTGGTAATTTTGTGTTATTTCGGAGCGAACACAACGCTGAGTTAATGAAATACCTAGTGAATAACAACATATTAATACGCGACCAGTCAAAACAGTTTCTTTTAGAAAAATGTTTACGGGTAAGTATTGGAAACGCAAATGAAAACAACCAGTTACTGGCACTAATACAAGCATTTTTTTCTCAAGCAGAGTATCAAAAAACTGGTAATAATCAATCAAATCAAGAGACAGTATCATGAGCAAACAGCCTATCCTTTTTATAGACCGCGATGGTACGCTTGTAGAAGAGCCCCCCATTGATAAACAACTTGATACATTACAAAAGTTAGTTTTAGAGCCTAACGTCATTCCGGCATTATTATCGCTTCAAAAATCGGGATTTAAACTTGTAATGGTGTCTAATCAAGACGGATTAGGTACAGATAGTTTCCCTACGGAAGATTTTGCACTGCCACATGAAAAGATGATGGGAATATTTACTTCACAAGGGATCACGTTTGAAGATGTATTGATTTGCCCACACTTTGATGAAGATAATTGTAGTTGTAGAAAACCAAAATTAGGGTTAGTAAAAGACTACCTTCAACAAGGTAAAGTAGATTTCACACGTTCGCTTGTAATTGGCGATAGAGAAACTGATATTCAATTAGCTGAGAATATGGGTATTGTGGGTATTAAGTATCACCCAACTGACAACAACTGGGATAGCATTGTTAGGCAACTGACTGTTGTGGAGCGCACCGCAAAAGTACAAAGAGATACATCTGAAACTAAAATAAGTGTCGAAGTCAATTTAGATAAGCAAGAGAAATCTATAATTCACACTGGTATGGGTTTTTTCGACCATATGCTTGACCAAATTGCGACTCACGGAGGTTTTTATCTTAATCTCAATGTAGACGGTGATTTGCATATAGATGATCACCATAGTGTTGAAGATACAGCACTAGCGTTAGGTGAAGCGCTTAAAACTGCCCTAGGAGATAAAAGAGGTATTGCTCGCTTTGGATTTGCTTTACCTATGGATGAGTGCAGAGCGGAATGTTTAATGGATATATCTAACCGCCCTCATCTGCAGTTTAAGGCTGAGTTTAGTCGCGATAATGTAGGTGAAATGGCAACAGAAATGGTTCCTCATTTCTTCTATTCCATTGCTCAATCTATGGGATTGTCATTGCATTTATCGACTACCGAAGGCAATGCGCACCATCAAGTAGAAAGCCTATTTAAAGTATTCGGCAGAGCATTACGCCAAGCAATCAACAAACAAGGTGATATATTACCTAGTTCCAAAGGGGCCTTGTAATATGTCAGCTAACAGCTTAGTTATTATTGACACTGGCTGCGCCAACATAGCTTCAGTTAAATTTGCGGCCCAACGCATTGGCCTAAACGTAAGTGTTTCAAGCGATCTTGCAGAAATTAAAAAAGCCCAAAGAGTCATCCTACCTGGAGTAGGCAGTGCGCCAGCTGCTATGTTAAGTATTCAACAAAAAGGGTTAGTTGAGTGTATTCAATCTCTCACGCAGCCTGTTTTAGGTGTCTGCTTAGGCATGCAATTAATGGTCACAGAATCTGAAGAAAATCATTTAGGTAATCACGCCACCATCCCATGTTTAAACTTAATTCCAGGTGTAGTCGCAAAAATGCAAGTGGGCGATTTAAGACTACCTCATATGGGTTGGAATCAGGTAACAAGTGCTCAACCCAATCCTTTATTTAAAGGTATAGACGACGGCACATACTTCTATTTTGTGCATGGCTATGCGGTTGCTCAAAGCGATTACACCTTAGCAACTTGTCATTATCATCAGACTTTTTCTGCAGCCATTCATCATAATAATTTTTACGGTGTGCAATTTCATCCAGAGCGCTCTTCAGATGCTGGTGCGCAGTTACTAAAAAACTTTTCGAGGATTTAGCGTTATGATCATTCCAGCTATCGATTTAATTGAAGGCCATGTAGTTCGACTTTATCAGGGTGACTATGAACAAAAGACTGAATATAAATTAAACCCAGTTGATGTAGTAAAAAGCTATGCAAGTGAAGGCGCTGAAATATTGCACATTGTTGATTTAACAGGTGCAAAAGACCCAAATAAGAGGCAAATTCCATTAATAAAAGAAATGGTTGCTACCGGCCTAATGATGTTTCAATCTGGTGGCGGTATTCGCACAAAGCAAGATGTGAGAGATTTAATTGATGCTGGTATTGATCGCGTTGTGATCGGATCGTTAGCAGTAAGCCAACAAGAAATAGTGGCTCAATGGTTTGTTGAATTCGGTGCAGAAAAAATTGTACTCGCTTTAGATGTCAACATAGACGAAGAGGGCAATAAATACGTCGCCACTCATGGTTGGCAAGAGGACTCAGGCGTGAGCATTGAAGACTTGATTAACCACTATAGTAAAGTGGGTTTAAAACATGTGTTATGTACTGATATCAGTAAAGACGGAACACTTTCAGGTGCAAACAATAGCTTATACAAAGAGTTAGTCACGCAGTATCCCAATATTGAATGGCAAGCGTCGGGTGGAATAGGCGAATTAAATGATATTGAAGCACTTAAACCTACTAAGGTACAAAGTGTCATACTAGGTCGTGCCTTGTTAGAAGGGAAGTTCACACTTGCGGAGGCAATCACATGTTGGCAAGACGAATAATTCCTTGTTTAGACGTACGCGATGGGTTGGTAGTTAAAGGTGTTAAGTTTAGAAATCACGAAATTATTGGCGATATTGTACCTCTTGCCAAGCGATATGCTGAAATTGGCGCTGATGAACTGGTTTTTTATGATATTACGGCTAGTAGCGATAAACGAGTCGTCGACAAAAGCTGGGTCAGTCAAATTGCTGAAGTCATCGACATACCATTTTGCGTCGCGGGTGGCATAAAAACAGTTGAAGATGCTGGTAGAATATTAGAAATGGGGGCAGATAAAATATCGGTCAATAGCCCCGCTTTAAGCGACCCTAACTTAATTACGTCGCTATATAATACCTATGGACAACAATGCGTTGTAGTAGGCATAGATAGCTTTTTTAATACCGAAACGAATCAATATGAAGTGTATCAGTTTACAGGTGATGAATCTCGTACTCAGAAAACTCAGTGGCAAACTGTAGACTGGATCCAAGAAGTACAACAAAGAGGTGCGGGTGAAATTGTGCTGAATTGTATGAATCAAGATGGTGTGCGCCAAGGCTATGATATTGAGCAACTTGCATTGGTAAGAGCAAATTGCAAAGTGCCACTTATTGCTTCAGGTGGTGCAGGCGAGATGCAACATTTCAGCGATGTGTTTCAAGAAGCTGATGTAGATGGTGCGCTAGCCGCCTCTGTTTTTCACAAAAATATAATTGATATGCATGAATTAAAAAGCTTTTTAAAAGCAAAAAACATAGCGATACGGAATTAAAATGAAAGTAACAAAAGAAACAGTTGGCAATTTAGCTTGGGAAAAAATGGATGGATTGCTTCCTTGCATAGTGCAAGACTCAAAATCAGGTCAATTATTGATGCAAGGTTACATGAACCAAGAAGCAATAAACGTAACCTTAGAAAAAAAGTTAGTAACTTTCTTTAGCAGAAGTAAATCAAGACTGTGGACAAAAGGTGAAACATCAAACAACACCCTTGAACTTGTTGATATAAGCGTAGATTGTGACCTTGATAGTGTATTGGTGTTAGCAAAGCCAAATGGCCCTACATGCCATAACGGCACAAAATCTTGTTGGGATAGCGCCAATATACCGGCTTTGAGTTTTTTATCTGAGCTAGAGTCAGTTATTGCCTCACGTAAAACTGCACCTGCTGATTCAAGCTATACTGCCTCATTATATGCTAGTGGCATAAAAAGAATTGCGCAAAAAGTCGGAGAAGAAGGCGTTGAAACTGCGCTAGCCGCAACCGTACAAGATTTAGATGAACTCAAAAATGAATCAGCCGATTTAATATATCATTTAATTGTATTGCTCCAAGCAAGTAACTTGAGTTTAGATGATGTGATTGGCGTATTAGAAACCCGTCATAAAAAATAATATTAAAAAGTTTTATTTTTTACTTGAAAAAATACAAATCGTTCCTACTTATTATGTAGAAGGCGCCGAAAGGGCTTTCACAATGTCATAGTAAATAAATTACTTTGACTGATAATTTACCGCCGAATACTCGGGGTAAACAACTTTAATATTACATATTGCTTAATAGGAAGGATATGACTATGAGAACTATCGATTTATCACCACTTTACCGTTCATTTATTGGCTCTGATCACTTAGCATCAATGATAGATGCTGCCAGTCGCCAAGAAAAACAAACCACTTATCCACCATACAACATTGAGTTGCTGGGTGAAGACAAATATAGAATTACAATGGCGCTTGCTGGCTTTGCTAAAGACGAAGTGTTGATTGAAGTGCAAGAAAACACGCTAAAAGTTCTTGGTAATAAAGAAGGCGACAAAGCAAACAATGAAGCCGACAGAAAATTTTTGCATAAAGGCATATCTGAGCGAAACTTTGAGCGCAAGTTCCAATTGGGTGACAATGTAAAAGTACTCACCGCTGACTTGCAAAACGGTCTATTACATATCGATTTAGAGCGAATTGTCCCAGAGGCACATAAGCCACGACGCATTGAGATTGGTTCTAACTTTATTGGAAACTAATCGGTAATCATCAGTATATAAGCCACTCTTTTGAGTGGCTTTTTTGTTTATAATTGGTGTTTGTTTAACCTTAATTTAGGACAGCATATTTAATAAGCGTTTTCCCAATTTATTTCAGTTAGTCAAAAAAAGGAAGACCAGCTACTCCCATAATTAGTACCCACGTCCCGAAAAATAGCTTTAATCGAACAGGGGAAAACCAAAGTACGATATGTTTGGCGATTAAGCCGCCCATAATAGCGCCGGCTCCTGCAAATATTAATATTTGCCAATAAATATCATGAGAAACAAATAAATGGTAGTAAATACCAGCATGAACACTAAATGCCGATAATATAACAGCTAGGGCAATAGCGAAGCTGATATTAAAGCCTCTTAGTATTAGATAGACCGCAACTAGCTCTCCAACCCCAACAGACAACCAAGCCGTCACTATACCGCCGAAAAAACCAATACAAGGTAGGTTAATTTTATCTATCAACGTCATTGTTGTTCTATTAGCTTGTCTATTCATAAACGGAATCGATGCATAAATAGCTATCGCCAATACAATTGAAAAAAGCCCAAAATAAAAACTCAAACCTGATTGAATTTGTGATGTGAAATTTTGCAATAGAAATTGTGCAAACCAAATACCTAATATAGAAAATGGCGTAACAATAGTTAGTGCAGGAATTAATATACACCATTCACTTGCTTGACTTTTATCAGCAACATCTTGATTAATAATACCTAAAAAAGATTTACCATTTAACGAACGATAATGGCGAAACCAGCTTAATGCACCAGCAGTCATCCCACAGCATTGTATTGCGAAACTGGTTGCAATGATTGAGTCGGAAGAAATTGAGAATTGATTGAAGAAGGGCACAAAAACGACGCCTCCACCCGCACCGGTAGAATTAGCAAAAATAGCCCCTAATATGCCCAAAAACAAAAATCCGCCATATTCGAAGGTTAGGCGCCATTGTTCTGAGATAATTAGTAAGCTAAACCATACAATTGCAAGTAGTAATAATACTGGGTGTTGCTTGATGTTTTTATAAATTCGGGTTAACAATTACATTCTCTTTTTATAAACGACAAATTACGTCGCAATGATACTTTAGATAAGCGGCGTTAAATCTTTGGCACTAAATATGGTAGTTACAAAACAAGATAAAGATCATACAGTTATTACACTTTCTCCAAATCGTTCAGCAACTTGGCAACAAACCAAGTGGGTTATAGCCGTTATGGTATGTTTTGTTATGATTATAGCCATTGCATGGACATTTGTTGGTGCATGGCTAGTTCTTCCGTTTGCCGGTTTAGAGGTAGGACTGTTCGCTTTTTTAATGTACAAAGTGTCAGTGTTCACCTATTCCAACGAGGTGATTGATATAAATAATGACGTAGTCAATATTCAGACCGGCTATAAAAGACGACAAAAAACTCAATCGATACCCAGAGCTTATTTAGACGTTTACTATTCCGAAACAGAAAACAATTGGGAGCTTCCCAAAATAGCACTTTGCCATAAGCATGACAAAATATTGGTAGGCGAATTCTTAAATTTAGAGGACAGAATAAAGTTAAAAGAAGTATTGGAGAATGCAGGTTTTATTATTTGTAAAAACAAATGGTGGGTGAGCTAACGCCGATTATCTAGCGTCCGCTATTATTACAAGCTATTACTTTATGTAACAAGTATATCGTAAATTTTATACTTACAAAGATATCTTGCTTATTTAAACCTTCTCAATATACAAGTGGGCCATGTGAAATCAAATTGAACACCAAACTTTCCCTCTCTTAATTGTTAAACTTTTGTAATCTTCAATACAATTCATGTATTTAGTAATGAGAATCTGTTTACAAACATAGAGTCAAGCAAGATAAGAATAAATATAAATAATTGTAAAAATTGATAAAATTTATATCGAAGATATATGTGCGCTTCCTCCTGTTTAAATTTTAAACAAAAACCGATTTTAAAGCTCGATAAATATGATGATCTGCCCACTCACCTTTTCTGTTTAAATATTAGTCAGAATTCTACAAACCAACGAGGTTATTATGAACTTATTTATTGAATCTATTGAAGGTGGGACGTACGTCGCTGGTATAGGTAATCAGTCGATGGAGCAGGTGTTAAGAGATGAATATAGAGATTCAAACAATTTTAAATCTTTATCCGAAATTAAAGAGCAATTGTCAGGTCAACAATTCGATAAAGTATATTTAAAGCAAAATACACCTTATGATGAAATGTGCGGATCATATGATTCGAATCAAAAATTATTATTAGAGCTTGAGTGGCGATAGCAAAAACGAATATTTATCCTCTCTATTGTTTTTATAAATGATGTAAACTATAACAACTGTTATTAGAGAGATTAAACCTTGTCTGATTTTGATTTTATTATTATTGGCGGTGGCTCTGCTGGCTGTGTTTTAGCAAATCGCCTTTCTGAAAACCCTTCAAATCGTGTTTGCTTATTAGAAGCAGGCACTAAAGATTCCAACCCAGCTATTCACATTCCCTTTGGTCTTGCAATTCTATGTCGTTTTAAAGGTTTAAATTGGAATTATACTACTTCTGCCGAATCCAGACTCAACGACAGACAGTTATATTGGCCTCGAGGCAGAACCTTAGGCGGCTCTAGTTCTATCAATGCTATGTGTTATATTCGTGGTCATGCTTCTAATTATGATGACTGGGCAAAGCAAGGTGGTAAAGGTTGGAATTGGGACAACGTGCTACCCTACTTTCGAAAATCAGAAAATAATACAAGAGGAATTTCCAAACTACATGGCAGCACAGGACCTTTAAACGTCTCTGACTTAAAATATATAAACCCTCTTACGCTAGACTTCATTAAGTCTGGTGTTAAACATGGCCACGCCGAAAACCCAGACTTTAATGGTAAGTCGCAAGAAGGTGTGGGTTTATATCAAGTAACACAAAAAAATGGCACTAGGTGCTCTGCTGCCAAGGGGTATTTGTCTGAGTCAGTAAAACAAAGAAGTAATTTAATCATTATTACTCAAGCAAATGTTGAAAAAATTGTAATCACTAACGGCCAAGCCACTGGTGTAATAGTTGAAATAAACGGTAAAAAAACTGAACTGACGGCCAACAAAGAAGTGTTGTTAAGTGCAGGAGCAATCAATTCCCCCCAAATATTAATGCAGTCAGGCATTGGCAATAGGCATAAACTTAAAGAGCTTAGTATTGAAGTTCAAGCCGACTTGTCTGGTGTTGGTCAAAACTTGCAAGATCATCTTGATACAACTATCGTTTTCAAAAATAAGTCTTTTAAGAGCTATGGCTTATCTATAAGAAGCATATTGGCAAATATAACCGCACCTTATCAATATTTAAAAAACAGAAAAGGCATGTTTACCTCAAATATTGCTGAAGGCGCTGCGTTTATAAAATCCTCTTCAAATAAGTCGTTACCCGATTTACAAATACACTTTATACCTGCAATTCTCGTTGATCACGGTAGGAAGCAAGTTTACGGACATGGATTTACATTTCACTTTTGCAACCTTTATCCGAAAAGTAAAGGCGAAATCAACTTTTTAAAAGGTAATAATGGGCAACTTCACGTTGAAATAAAACCTAATTACCTTTCTGATGATGAAGATTTAAAACCATTTATTGCTGGCTTTAAGTGGGCACAAAAAATTGCAACAACAACACCATTAGGAATTGAAGCCACGCCATTTATACCCAGTGAAAAACTAAGTTCTGATGACGAGATAATCAAATATATAAGGTCACATGCTGAAACACTTTATCACCCGGTTGGGACATGCAAAATGGGTGCAAAAGATGACCCTAGTAGCGTAGTTGATCATGAACTGAATGTTATCGGTATTAAAGGTTTACGAGTCATAGATGCATCTGTGATGCCTAGTATTATAGGGGGGAATACAAATGCCCCAACCATTATGATTGCGGAAAGAGCCGCCGACTTAATAAAAGCAGTGCATACAGAAAAACAATATTGATAGATAGCTTATACAAATAAAAAAGCCCTTACATCAAAGTGAGGGCTTTTTAGTGAATCATAAGTTCTAGAATTTAGGCTTCTACAGCGTCGCCTAATAGCTCACCTAACTGACTACTTACAGCATCAACGGCTTGCGTGCCATCTAAACGGTGATATTGGCAAATACCTTCTTTTGCTGCCGATGTATAATAATCAACTAACGGCTTAGTTTGCTCATGATAAACGCTTAAACGATGACGTACTGTTTCTTCTTTATCATCTTCACGAATAACTAAATCTTCACCCGTTTGGTCATCTTTCCCATCAGTTTTTGGTGGGTTATAAGTTACGTGATAAACCCGGCCCGATGACAAATGAACTCGTCTTCCACCCATTCTTTCAACAATTACGTCATCTGGTACGTCAAACTCAATAACGTGATCTACATCGATACTTGCTTCTTTCATGGCATCAGCTTGCGGAATAGTGCGTGGAAAACCATCTAATAAGAAACCATTTACACAGTCTTCTTGTGCTACTCTTTCTTTAACTAGACCAATGATGATTTCATCAGATACTAGTTGACCAGCATCCATCACTTTTTTTGCTGCTAGGCCCATTTCTGTACCAGCTTTAATTGCAGAACGTAACATATCACCAGTAGAGATTTGTGGGATATTATATTTGTTCATTAGAAATTGTGCTTGTGTTCCTTTTCCGGCCCCTGGTGCGCCAAGAAGTATGATGCGCATATTGTTATCCTCCGCAAAAAACCATATTCAATGGTTTATATCAATTATTAAAAATTTACTGAATGAAACGATACAGGTTAGGTTATGTGGTGACAAGCGTTAATCTTCGAATTTGCTTATACTTTAGGCGTATCGTTTCAAAGAAAATATTTTCAATTATTATGACTATATAGCTAATACCATTTTGGTATTTTTAGCATTTAATTATGTTGAATCTCTGCATAAAATTTGAATGTAAAAATAATAAAAAAGGCTTAGTAAGAAACTTCTCACTAAGCCTTTATATCTATTTACTTCGCATTCATAGTTCCTACCTAGCAACGCTTTGTAGGTAGTTTAACGTCTTATTTTACTAAGCTAGAAAGTAACGCATTTAAATTCTTCACAAAGTCTGCCGGCTCTTTTAATGAACCTTGCTCAGATAAAGCAGCTTGGTCAAACAACACTTTTGTCCACTGCGCAAATTGATCTTCGTCTTGTACGTCTGATACCATTTTTATTAAATGATGCTCAGGGTTTAATTCAAATACATAAGTCGGCTCTGGCACAGGTTGACCAGCAGCTTGCATTAACTTAGCCATTTGCGTTGTCATACCGCCATCAGTTGCTACTATACAAGCTGGTGAATCGGTTAGTCGGTGAGTAAACTTCACATCTTCAACCTTGTCACCCAAAGATGCTTTCATGCGCTCTAATACACCTTCAACCGCTTTCTCTGCATCTTCTTTCGCTTTCTTAGTATCATCATCATCTAAGTCACTTAAGTCTGCGCCAGCACCTGCAGCCGACTGGAACTGCTTAGAATCAAATTCAGTCAGATGTGACATCAACCATTCGTCAATGCGCTCACCTAACAACAACACTTCAATGCCTTTCTTACGGAATACTTCTAAATGCGGGCTAGTTCGAGCTGCTTGATAAGAATCAGCTGTTACATAATATATTTTATCTTGGCCTTCTTGCATTCTTTCAATGTATTGAGCTAGCGAAACAGTTTGCTCGTTACCATCATTATGAGTAGAAGCAAAGCGTAGTAAACCCGCTATTTTTTCTTTATTAGCAAAATCTTCAGCAGGGCCTTCTTTTAAAACATTACCGAATTCGGTATAAAAAGATTGATATTGCTCATCATCTTTTTTCGCCATTTTTTCGAGCATAGACAACACACGTTTAGTGCAACCTTGACGAATACTCTGCGTAATTTTGTTGTCTTGCAGTATTTCTCGTGACACGTTTAATGGTAAATCGTTTGAATCAAGCAAACCTTTCACAAAACGAAGGTAAGTCGGCATAAACTGCTCAGCATCATCCATTATAAATACGCGTTGGACATAAAGCTTCAAGCCATTAACCTGCTCTCTGTTCCATAAGTCGAAAGGAGCTTTAGAAGGAATATATAATAAACTTGTATATTCAGTTTTGCCTTCTACTTTATTGTGCGACCAACTTAATGGATCGGTATAATCATGAGAAACATGTTTATAAAACTCTTTATATTCTTCTTCAGAGATATCCGCCTTTTCACGTGTCCACAAAGCGGTCGCTTTGTTTACCGCCTCCCATTTAGCAGGCTCAGCAGGAATTTTCTCTCCCTCTTCAGGACCATCTTGTTCAGGTACTTCTTCTTTATAAAGCTGAACAGGGATACTGATATGGTCAGAATATTTAGTAATAATAGAGCGCAAACGCCAATCATCTAAAAACTCTTTTTCATCTTCTTTAAGGTGCAGCACTATTTCAGTACCGCGCGCTTCTTTATTGATATCAGCGACGGTAAAATCACCTTCACCAGCAGACGACCACTGCACACCTTTACTGGTGTCTTCACCAGCAGCACGGGTATTAACCGTTACTTTGTCAGCTACAATAAATGCAGAGTAAAAACCAACACCGAATTGACCAATTAACTGCGAATCTTTTGCTTCATCACCAGATAATTTACCAAAAAAGTCTGCAGTACCCGATTTTGCGATGGTACCTAAGTTCTTGATGACTTCTTCTTTGTTCATGCCAATGCCGTTATCGGAAACGGTTAAGGTACCCGATTCTTTATCGACAGAAATTTTTACATGTAAATCGCCGTCACCTTCAAAAAGTTCAGCATTTGAAAGCGCTTTAAAACGAAGTTTATCCGCAGCATCTGCTGCATTTGATACCAGCTCACGCAGAAATATTTCTTTGTTGCTGTACAATGAGTGGATCATCAATTGTAGAAGTTGTTTAACTTCCGTTTGAAAACCATGAGTTTCTTGTTGAACTGTCTCAGCCATAGCCAAGCTTCTCCTCTAAATCAATTAGTGAGTGTTAATTACTCGTATAATTTGAGGGCTAAAAGGATATTTTCAACACTGAATGATAAGAAAAATTAAAAGAAAATTTAAAACTCTCGTCTACCTGAAAATGCGTGTGACAAAGTATTTCCATCAACATACTCTAACTCACCACCAACAGGCACTCCATGAGCCAATCTTGTGGTTTTTATATCTAACTTCCTGCAAATTTGGGAAATATAATGTGCCGTTGCCTCGCCTTCAACCGTAGGGTTAGTGGCCAGAATAAGTTCATCAACATTCTCAGAAGCTAACCGCTCTTTTAATATATCCAAACCTATTTCTTGTGGTCCAATCCCATCAATAGGAGACAAATGCCCCATTAATACAAAATACGTACCTTTAAACTGTGCTGTTTGCTCTATTGCTAATACATCTTGTGGTGACTCGACTACACATATACCATTTTCATCTAGTCGGCTTGGGTTAGTACAAATGTTGCACAATCTATTTTCTGTAAACGTTCTACATTTTTCACAGTTGTTGATATGCTCCATTGCATTATGCAAGGCTTCACTTAATTTTATTGCCCCTTCCCTATTTCGCTCTAGCAATGTAAATGTCATTCTTTGAGCACTTTTCGCTCCTACTCCCGGTAAACATTTAAAAGCAGAAATGAGTTCATCAATTAATGGACTGAATGACATTGGGTAAGCGTTCCTATGAGTTGGTATATCTTGATTTTTACTTAGATGTAAATGATAACTATTGGGTTAAAACGTTAACGACACTATTTTAGACTACTATTGCTCGATAGTAAGCTATTTAATAATAACAAAGGCAGCATTATAGGGCCTAACAGCAATGGGTTGAGTAGTTACAAATGTATCAAGTTTCTGTGAATCGGTTTGCCATAGCGTCACTTTAGTTGAATTCATAAAACCGAAAGGAAACGGCATATCCTTTATATCAAAAGAACCATTGAAACTGAAATAGGCTCTTTGACCACCATCGCTTGTTATCATAAACGCAAATATTTTATTAGCAGGGTCAACCTCATACAGAATAGTATTTAATTTATGTTTGAAAAATCCATTTTTTATCAGTATCGATGAAAAGTTGTCAGTCAGTTTTATTAAATTTTCAAATATTGTTTTCGTTTTATTTAAGCAGTCAATCGAAACATTATTTAAATTTATATCTACATTTGCCTGTAAAAACGATAATGAAAAAACGATTAATTTTTCCACTTTATTGACTATCCTATCGCGCCTAGCTTTTTCTATATCCAAATTACAAAACCATTCATAATCGACTGTTAGTAAATGTCGAAATGCATATTGATTGATTTCTATCTGAAGATCGTTTTGTTTGTTTTCTAGAAATTTTGTAAATAGGGTTAAGTCTGTGAAGTCAATAGCACTCTGATTTCTAACTTTCAATCGTTCATTGTCAGTGTAAGCGTGATTTGAGATGTCTAAATCTACATAATCTTGCATGAAATATTGTGTTGCAACAGAAGAGTAATCACAACGCAATACAAAAGTACTTTTTATAATATTATTTTCGGCTTGCTTGCCTGATAAACCGTCAAGAATACCATTTAAAAAATTGTGCTCAACAGCCAAGTTTATAAGATTACTACATACTTTGTTATCAAGGCCAATGAAGACATTATCAAAACGATTTAAGTTTGACATTTTACGGTTCAATTCGCGTATTGCTTCTGCTTTTAAGGAAAGGGATGGTGAGTTATTTTTAACTGTAAATGCAAACTCTGAAAAATAAACTATTGAAGTTTTCACATTTCCTACAGCTAATTCTGAAACGTTTGCTAACTCATTCTGGTTTATATAATGCGTTTCGTAGATTTTAAAATATTGAGAGGACGAAACTACACGATGAGTATTCACGTTGTTGAAATTATTTTCTTGTAGCCATTGATATTGATTTGAATCTACGGAAATTATTGATGATGAAAATAACAGAGCATCTTTAGATTTTTGCTTTGAACACTCCAAACCAACCACAGCAAATAACGGAATCAATATGGTAATAAAATTCTTAGTAAACGATTGGTTTTTCATGCAAATAAGCTCTCAGTTAGCTGTCGTATTTGGAATTGTATTGATGCTACAAACAAAATAATGGCTCACATAGTTTTTACTTATTTTTAATGAACGATGTTCAAGGAATGCTAAATATTTTAGTCAAATACAAAAAACCTGTAAGTGATATGAATTCAACTTACAGGTTTTATTATTTTCAACCAACAGATAGGTATTGTTAAACCCCTAAAACGGCATCTTAAAGCCTGGCGGTAAGCCCATGCCACCTGTCACTTCTGACATTTTTTCTTGTGAGGTTTCTTGTACTCGCCGAACTGCATCATTCAATGCAGCAGCAACTAAGTCTTCAACCATTTCTTTATCATCGTCCATTAAGGAATCATCTATCTCTACGCGACGTACATTATGATTACATGACATTGTAATTTTGACTAAGCCTGCACCTGACTCACCAGTTACTTCTAAGTTAGCAAGATCTTCTTGCGCCTTTTGCATTTTGGCTTGCATCTGTTGGGCTTGCTTCATCATATTGCCCATTCCGCCTTTAAACATAAAATCCTCTCTATTTAATAATTTAAAACCTTGTTACTGATACAAATGGTATTATTTCTTTGGCCTAACTTCTAGACTATCTTCAAGTATATCAGCATCAAAGGCTTTCTTGAGTTCTTGTATACTAGTATCTGAACTTACAACGTGTTTAGCAAATGCCAATCTTTTCCATTTGATTTGCTGCTGCAACATATATGGCGTATTCTCAGTATCACCCTTTATTACTTCTAGTTCAAATTTCTGATTAAATAGTTCAGACATTTTGCTCTCAATATTGCTAACCACCTCTTCCGTGCATAAGTTATAATTTTCTTCTTTTATCGTCACTTTTAATGGATTAGACAATTTGCTGCAATTTGTATTTAACAGCATTACACGAGAGTATGCTTGCAATTCAGTACTATCAATAAACGCACTCCACAGATCTATCTGAGACGCTTGAACAAGCTTATCGCCGTTCTCAAGATAAGCAGGAATGTCCTTATCAAACACATCAAACTCATAACCTAACTCGAATTGAGTTTGTATCGCGACCACTCTGGTCGCTTGGTCGACAGATTCAGACTTTTTTACGCCTTCGTCTCCATCTTTTTCACTTGTGTATTCGTCAATTTCCTTTTCTGCTTTTAATAGCTCTAGGGTTCTCATGTAAGAACTTTTTGACTGGGTTGGTTGTGTGGGCGGTTTTTCAGTTGGCATATTGCCTGAATAATTTATGTCTTCGTTAGACGGCAAATCGTTATCATTTGCTCTATCATCATAAACAGCATTTCTTTGAATATTTTCCTCATCCCAAGCATCATCAACACTTTGCTGCATTACATTTTGCTGTTCTGAGCTTTGTTCTTCAACTGGAGGTAGAGTTTCTGAATGAAACAAATCGTTAATGCGCTCACTTTCATTTGGCTCACCTTCAATATTTTCATTAATACTTTTGTTATCTTCTTCTTTATTTAAAAGTTCGTGGATAGCAGGCGCTTGGTTTAGAGGCTCTTGGTCTGCAGGCTCCTTAGTTTTGACTTCATCAACTATATCTTTTTCAGATAATGATGGCGTTTCGCCAATTAAATGTGATTGTGAGTTGTTATTTTCTATTTGCGTTTTTTTACCACTTTCAGCATTCGATGTTTGTACGTTTGAATCACATTCAGTAGAGAGTTTACTTGTTTTTTCAACCACTTTATCTGTTATAACCGTCTCGTTCTGAATAGGTTTCTTGAAAGAGTCTTCGTTAAGATGAATTTCATGAGTGCTATCAGTAACTAAACTGTCCACATCTAAAGGAATAGCTTGGGCAGGGCTAAATGCAAGCATTCTTAATATGGTCATTTCTAACCCAGACTTGGCGTCTGGAGCATGAGGTAAGTCTCGCTTTCCATTTACTCCAATTTGATATAAAACTTGTAAATGTTCTTTTGATATAGATTTTGCTAGCGTATAAATACCTCTGGCTGAATCACCTTCTAATTTGCATACATCTGGCACTATTTGAGTTAATGCTATTTGATGCAATAAGGCTAAAATCTGCGACAAAATTTGCGCATAATCGGGAGATTGCGAACATATGTCATCTAAAATCTCTAGACTATTCACACCATCACGTTCACAGATATATTTAACCAATTTGATGATATGATTTTTGTTTAATAAACCTAACATATTCGCAACAATAGGATATGTCACCATATTATTACCCTGAGCAATTGCTTGATCAGTAAGGCTTAAACTATCACGAATACTGCCTTGAGCCGCTTTAGCTAGTTGAGTTAAAGCTGAGTCTTCAAACTGAATACTTTCTTGTTTTAATATATATGTTAAATGATCTTGAATTTGCTCTTTGGTTAATGCTTTGAGGTTAAACTGCAAACATCGAGATAAAATTGTAACGGGTAATTTTTGCGGATCAGTGGTAGCTAAAAGGAACTTCACATGTTCAGGCGGCTCTTCTAACGTTTTCAAAAGCGCATTAAAGCTATGTTTTGATAGCATATGCACTTCGTCTATTAAATAAACCTTATATTTCCCGCGTGTAGGTCTATATTGAACGTTATCAAGTAATTCGCGAGTATCTTCTACTTTTGTTCTGGAAGCGGCATCTATTTCTAACAGATCAACGTAACGGCCATCACTTATATCGATGCAAGTATCGCATTTGCCACATGGATTAGCGCTTTGCCCTTGTTCGCAATTCAAACTTTTTGAGAATATGCGCGCAATTGTTGTTTTACCTACACCTCGCGTTCCAGTAAAAAGGTATGCATGATGTAATTTATTGTTTTCTAAAGCATTCGTTATTGCATCAACAACATGTTGTTGACCAACCAACTCTGAAAACTTCTGTGGACGCCATTTTCTTGCGAGTACTTGATAGCTCATTCGCTAACTAATCTCCTTCGAATTCACAAATACAATAAGATTTGATACCGGCTTTTGTTAGTCTATTTTCGCCACCTATATCTGGAAGAGAAATAACAAAACCTGCATGTTCAACATGACCACCTAAGCGCTTAATTAAGTTAGCGGTAGCAATCATTGTTCCACCTGTTGCAAGCAAATCATCAATCATTAGCACTTTGTCACCATTGGAAATGGCATCTTTGTGTATTTCTAATTCATCTGTACCATATTCTAGTTCATATGATTCAGAAATAACTTCTCGAGGTAACTTTTTAGGTTTTCTCACTGGAACAAAACCTATACCTAATTCGAGTGCTAGTGGCGCACCAAAAAGAAAACCTCTCGCTTCCGTCCCTACTACTTTATCAAAACTCAAATGTTGATATTGCGATTTAAGTAAGTCGATGCATGCTTTGAAAGCTTCAGGTTTTTGTAATACGCTAGTAACGTCTCGAAACATAATTCCAGGCTTTGGATAGTCTAAAATTGTGGTTACCGCATCTTTAATTAACTGCTGTGACACGCTTAATCCTTAGATGTCTTATTATGATTAAAATAGGGATAGAGTATAGCTTGTTAGAAAATTTAACTAAAGCGAAACTCTTACATGTGAGAAACAAAAAAGGTGGTTAGATTTTATACTAACCACCCTATAATTTAATAATTTCAAGAATACTATATTGTTTACAGTAAAATTGTGCGACCGATCCAAGCTAAAATATGTAGGAGAGGAAAAGCTAATAATGCTATTAAGATTCCTAGAAAATACCACCAATTAAAAACTTCTTTAAACTCAGCGTCGCTACCCATTATTACCCCTTCAACCTCAATAAAATTTAATCTTGGCGCGCATAATACTTGATCGAGATCAAAAAAAATAGCCGACTTTGGGTTAACTAATATAATTATATTAACTCGATGTAAAATCTTAAAAACAGTTAAGTTAATCTTCTAAATTTTGAGCAGCATACCCAACCCTGAAACCTCCCCAATGCTTACCATTTACGTAAATTGGCACTGATAAGTCATGCATAATTTCACCGGTATCCCTCTGATATGTTTGTAATAAAAATTCACTGGTGTTTTGACCACAACGTATTCCTGTTGCATCGTCAAATATTCGTTTAGAACGACTTTTTGCTAGGTCTACATCATAGTTGCCTGTTTGAGGATGACTAAAGCATTTATTATGCGTTGGGAAATAACCATTTTTATCAACTGCACCTGCATATATCACAAAGTCATTAGCCTGCAATATGGGCTCTTGTATGGTAGGAAAGTGCTGATCCGAAAAACTATCATATAGAGTGTGATATTTCGCTGGATTACTATTTGCTATGATTTGATAATTGGTATCAAAAATAGCCGATGAACTTAATAAATTATTTGTTATTGCATTCGCTAAACAAATGCTTATGTCTTTTGCGGCTTGCAATGCTATCTGCTGAACTTGTTGGTGACGGCTATTTGTTTTTTGATGCCCTAAACTAGTGAATATAATTTCGCTATATTGACTAACTTTTAAAGCTTTTATTGAAACATCTTTTAATTGTTGTGTGTGTGAGTTTATTTCATGGTACAAATTTTTTGAAATATCAGAGATACCGCTATTATCCTGCTTTATTAAGACAATTTTTTCGCTTAGTTGTGACATTGATTCTTTTGCTGATTGAACTGCACTCATTGATTCATTTAGCCGTTCACTGGTATTTTGAACAAGGTGGTTCATTTCAGTCCCAGCTTCAGATACGGTTTCAATAGCTTTAACTGAATCAACACTTTTAAGTGTAATTTGGTTTAGAACATCTGCAATTCCTTGAGTAGCGTCAGTAGTACGTTTAGCTAAATTTCTGACTTCATCTGCTACAACGGCAAAGCCTCGACCTTGTTCACCAGCCCTTGCAGCTTCAATTGCTGCATTTAATGCTAACATATTAGTTTGTTCTGCTAATTGATTTATAGTATCTACAATAGAGCCTATAGCGCTTGCATTATGTTTAAGGTCGGCAAGTAATTCCTTTGTGTTTGAGATTTTAGAGTCTAGTTGTTGTTGATGTTTACTAACATTCTGGAGCTCAACAATTGACATAGATGCTTGTTGTTGTGATTCTCCAATATTAAGTAGCACATTATCACTATAAACTAGCACTTCTTCGTTAGCAGTTTCTAGCCTTTGTACTCTTTCAGCAATTTCTTTTGTACAACCAGATTGTTGATCAAAGAATATGGCTAATTTATTAATAAAGAAAGAAACACTTGCACTACCTATTGCTATCCTGCTTGATGAATCTTCAATATTCTTTACCATTTGCAAGCCTTCCTCTGCCTGCAAAGCATTTTGCTCTATTTGATTATTATTTGTTGTTTTACTATTTACAAAAAATAATAAGTATCCAAATTCTAGGGGAATAATAACGCTACTGTATGCGAACAACCCCCAAGTAGAAGTCTCGCCAGTAGTTAAAAGCACTAAGAGAACGCTTGGGACCAACCAAATAAGTACTACTGACACAAATATCTTCATAAGCTAATTGACCATTAATAAAATTACTATTTAGTAATCGGCAATCGTCCTATTTATTTAAGTTTTTTTACGGCCTATTTATAGAAGTTAATTCATCCAATGTTTAAATTTAACCGAATTGATACCATTTTGTGATATTTCTGTTAGAAGTTCAAAGTATTGTTGCTCTACACATTAAATTATGTGTTTAACGTAATTACTAATAAGTAGAGATAATAATGAAAAAATTTAAAACAATTTATAAAACCTTTGCAGTACTATCATTATCAGTTATAGCTGTAATAGGAAATACACAAGCCGCTACCGTCAAGGTAGAAGTAACTAACTTATTCCAAGAAGGTGGATTAGCCCTTACTCCTTTATGGGCGGGTTTCCATGATGGTAGCTTTGATTCTTTCAACGTGGGAGAACAGGCCTCGTCAAATGTACAAGCTCTCGCTGAAGGCGGAATGCTTGGTGGTATTCTTGAAGACTTTGAAAATCAATCTAGTGGTGTACAAGGTGTCATCACTGCACCTGAGGGGTTTCCAGGTGCGCCTGTTATAGAACCAGGAGAAACAACCTACGCCATGTTTGATATTAACAGTGGAACAAGTGGTTATTTTAGCTTTTTGTCAATGCTTATTCCAACAAATGACGGCTTCATAGGTAATGATGCACCTGATGCTTATTCTCTTTTTGATATGATGGGCAATTTTGTAGGGCTAGATATCCTAGTACTTGGATCACAAGTATGGGATTCTGGTACTGAGTTAAATACCGGGTTTGGAGCTCCTTTCTTGATAGGTGCTGATGGACAACCAAGGCAAGATGAAAATGGTGTGATTACTCAACATGCTGGTTTAGATGTGCTGGATGGAGGCTTACCAATAATTGGCGGGACAACACCAGCTGGTTATACTATAGATGCCTTAGCTGCAGATTTTACCGCAGCTGGCTTTGAAGTAGCTAGAATACAAATTAGCCAAGTGTCAGCACCAGCGACAAGCCTTTTATTATTTGTAGTATTGTTTATAGCTTTTACTAGAAGAATTTGTAAAAGTTCTTGTTAAAAGTCGTGCTGAACGTGCGTTAGAGTAAAACAGAATTTTCTATCAAGTACCCTATTCATTTTAGGGTGCTTCTTTTTGAGAATACTTTATCCATATATCTGTTAATCCCTTTAATACCATATCTAGTGAACTTGTTTCATGATTATAAACAACCTCACTGAACTTACTTACTGCCTCAATAGTCGACAATTGTGAGCTCAATTTACTTTTCCTAATTACATATTTAGATTCTAAGTCTCCACCGAAATGAAAAGATGGTAAAGAATGCAGCCATGTATGTGTTTGCCATATTTGATAGGCCTGCCTCCATGTACCGTCTATGACTACCAGATGAAGATCTGCTCTCCCCCTAATTGCTATCACGTTTTTACTATTTGAGGTTAATTCTTTACTATTTCTATTAGGATACAATAAAACAACATTATATTGTGCGAGTTCATTCTTTAAAGCGTTAATAGAGCTTATTGATTGACTATTTATTATTTTAATATTTGAATCTACCAGTTTGGCCAGTCTAGCTGTATTTTTTATATTAACCGATTCTTTTGGATGTTGTAATATAGTGATATTAAACGGTAATCGGTCTTCAATAATGTGACTACAAATGCAAGTTTGTGTCGGGTAGGAACATTTACTGCAGTATTCTCTCGGCATTAGTTTCACCATACAAAACCAAAAAACCCAGCGCTAGGCTG
>DDIL01000040.1 GCA_002338515.1 Glaciecola sp. UBA1851
TATCTCCTCGTGTTTTTTTAATGGCTCTTGGCTTATGTATATATTTAATTAGTCAAACAACATTTCTGACATGGGCGCCTCAATATTTAGAGCAAACTTTTCTAATTGAAAGTCAAAAGGCGGCAGGTGTGATTGGCAACTATTGGGGAATGTCTATTTTTGGTTTAATTGTTGCAACGCTTCTGGTAGCGAAACTTCCCACTCGTATTTTCTTATTGAGTGTGTGCTCTATCGCCCTAATTTTAATATGGATGCTAACCCTAACTAATAGTGCAGACTGGTTTTTAACGCTCACTTTAGTGCTTGGATTTTGCACATCATGTATTTTTAAAATTGGCATTGCAGTAGGGACTCTACAAATAAAAAATTCGCCACCAATATTGGTTACTTTTTTACTCTGCAGCGCAACAATGGGCAGCACAGTTGCGCCTGCTTTATCTTCATTTATTGTTGACTTAAGTGGAACAAAAAGCGCTATGCTAATGACAGCAATAGGTTATTCTATTGTTGCTTGCTTATTTGCAATCTGCATTGGCCTTGAATATAAAGGCCGCAATAGTGTTAAACGGCTAGATGAATGCTAGGGTTGGGAGTTCAGCAATCTAGTCTTAGCCACTTTAAGACATGCCATTTTATTGCTAAACACGACCAAGAAAAAATCATTCGCTATTTTTTGTTATGGGCGTATAGTCACAATGTATAAAAATTAACCTGATGGAAGAATTTTTATAACTCCTCATTTTGAGACATATCTTCAAATTAACGTGTCGGTTAAAAGTTTTATTTCAAAACCATCTTTTTAAAGCTTGTTAGTCAGCAGTCACACACTACTGTTTGGCAAATCTTGCTCTACATGAATATTTAATGATATGGACTTCTAATCAATGCTATTTAACTCACTCACGTTTGTTTTGTTTTTTGCAATAGTACTTGCGTTTCACTATTCAGCGCTGTCTTGGACAACGAAAAAAGTAGTGTTATTAGTCGCAAGCTATCTTTTCTATGCAGCATGGAACCCACCTTTTGTAGTACTGCTTTGGATATCTACGTTAGTAGATTGGCAGGTCGCTAAGTGGATTGCTGGCGCAAATGATAAGCGTAAAAGACTATTGTTTCTGTTACTTAGCTTAGCAACAAATTTAGGTATACTAGGATATTTCAAATATGGTGGCTTTCTACTAGAAAACTGGCAATGGTTAATGGCGTCGTTTGGCATTGACTATCAGGTGCCAGAGTGGTCAATTATTCTGCCAATGGGAATAAGCTTTTATACGTTTCAGACTATGGCATATAGTATGGATGTATATTTAAAAAGAGCGGCTCCAGCAAAATCATTTCTCGATTTTTCTCTTTTTGTGACGTTTTTCCCACAGTTAGTTGCTGGTCCTATTGTACGACCCGCTGATTTAATTCCGCAGTTCTCAACACCTCACTATGCAAAGTTAAAGCAGTTTTATTGGGGAATAAGTTTAATCATTCTTGGTTTGTTTCAAAAAGTTGTCATCGCTGATGGTTTTCTTGCGCCTATTGCTGAAACTGTATTTGACTCGAACAAGGCGGTCAGTTTTGTTGATGCATGGTTAGGTACTTTTGCCTTTGCTGGGCAAATATTCTCTGACTTTGCTGGATATTCTACTACAGCAATTGGCATTGCATTATGTTTAGGGTTTTCTTTACCAACAAATTTCAGATTTCCTTATGCAGCTATTGGTTTCTCAGATTTTTGGCGCCGTTGGCATATTTCATTGTCTACTTGGTTAAGAGATTACCTTTATATTCCTCTTGGAGGTAACAAGCGAGGAAGTATAAGAACATATATTAATTTGTCATTGACTATGTTGCTAGGCGGGCTTTGGCACGGAGCCAGTTGGAATTTTGTTGTTTGGGGAGCTTTACATGGTGCATTTTTATGTATTGAACGTGTATTTACCGGACCAAATTTATTGCTAGGTATAAGAGACAAACTATGGTTTAGGTTAATGCTGTCAATACTAACTTTTTTAGCTATTAACATAACTTGGGTGTTTTTCAGGGCTGCAGATTTAGAGACTTCAATGGCATTAATAGTTTCTATGTTTGGCTTTGCAGCAGAAGATGCTAGTACGCCTTTGCCTACACTCTATATCATTGAAGTTATCACTATAATGAGTTTGTTGTTTGCCGCTCACTGGAAAATGAGAGATAAAACTTTGGAAAGCGTCGTGTCTGCTTGGCCAAGTTGGCTAACAATTATTGCACTTTCTTCAATGATTGTTTCAATTATTATTACTCAAGGAACCGGAAATGCCTTCATATACTTCCAATTCTGAACAATCAGAAAACAATATTCCTTACAGAGCTATCCCACAAAATGATTGGTCAACAATTATGATAGTCGTTGTCATTATAAGTTTGATTTCAATCGCTATGTGGGAGTTTTTTGCTCGCTCAATGGATCATACGGCTGGCACATACCAATCTGGTTTCAAAGAAATGTGGGCGCAAGAACGCAGAAAGCTTGACGAGCCACATGACATTAACGTGGTAATTACTGGCTCTAGCAGAATACTTTGGGCTAGCGATTTAAATATTTTAGAAAATGGTTTTGAAACACGTCCTTTGCAATTAGCCTTGCCGGGTACAAGCCCAGCTATTTTTGTTGAAGATATAGTAAATAACACCGACTTCGACGGACTAATTATTGTAGGCGTCACGCCATTTTTGGTTAACTGGATTGGCCCCGGCTTCTTTGGAGGGCCGGCACTTGATTTCTATCATTCTCCTTCACCAGCAGGTATTTCAAGCTTTTATATCCATAACTTTCTGTCAGATTATTTTGCTTTTTTGGATGAGGCGTTTTCTTTACCAGAATTAAAAAATAATTATATTCAATTACCAAAAAGGGAAGGTTCTAAAAATCTGAATGAACAAGGCTGGAAATTAGGTGATGTTTATGTGGATAGGCAAACAGATATGTGGGCTCCTGTTGAAATAGAAGGTTCTTTCGATAATCAGCAAATGCTGAACTTTTGGTCACCTGGAATAGATCTTGAAAATCCAATTCCAGACGACAAACAACAGAAAACTAATAAAAGTTTAATTGATTTTTTTAAACCTCTAGTCGAAAAACAAAGAAATAAAGGAGGAGACATTGTATTTATTCGTATGGCTTCAAGTGGTGACTATAGGAAGGAAGAATTACTCAATAATTATACTGAAAGATTTTGGCTACCGCTCGTTAGGCAGTTAAATGCCCCTTATTTGGATACAAACGATTTCCCAGAACTATCCACTGATTTGGAAATACCTGAATGGTCACACTTATCACGCAAGAGCCAAGATGAATGGAGTGAGCGTGTTGTTCCTCATGTCAAAAGAGTATATGAAGAATTTCATAACAAGCCTTTAAACGAGCTTTTAAATAAAGATAAATCAAACAACAATTTACCATAGTTAGGTAACTACAAATTTGACCATGGGAGTATATTTAGTATCTTAACTACATTATGTAATGGATGTGAGACTGTTTTGCAAACAGTAACAAGCTAAGCGTTTAATCAAAACTCAACTGCATGTCCCTAATCCAAAATCTGAGCGAGACGCAATGATTGCAGCAATAAGTTTAGTTCATGGATTTAAATTGGTAAGTCGTAATGAAAGTGATTTCAAACATATTAATGTTGAACTAATAAACCTATGGTTAGCGGTGTAATAAATCTTTATTTCCACTCTTACTACTCAAACTGCCCTATTGCTGTTTTCGGTTAAGCAACAAACCCAATGC
>DDIL01000057.1:0-34694 GCA_002338515.1 Glaciecola sp. UBA1851
CCATTCAAATGGTGTAAATCCACCATATAGTTTTTTAGATGGCATACCTGACGCTTGCTTAATACGGTTCATTCGTGGAACAAGCATAAGAAGTAACGCAGAAAAGCCAAAAATGGGTATTAATTCTTGCCAAGGTTCTAATTCAATAAACGAAAGCCCGGTCATGATTACAAGATAGGAAAAAAAGCTGATTAACCATAGGGTAGTGGAAGTTTTTGACCAAGACGGTAAATGAAGTTTGCTTTCTAATGCCTTAATTTCTTTGCATAAATTTGGCACAGCGATGAATAGAGGGATTGCTAATAAAGGAACAAAAATCCACATCCATGGAGTCAGCTTAAGTTTGCCTATTGTATTTAAATCTTTAGCGTTACGATAAAACCAGTACGATAGATACAACCCAAATGTAAGTGTCGCTAATATAAGTTCGAATATATAAGAGCGTGGGCATTTTATTAACTCAGGAGTGGCTGCTGCGTTCGAAGAAGAGGCGCTAGGTGCTTCTATAAGTTCCTCAACTTGTCCTTGTTGCGTATTGCTCATTTGTGTCCTTTATCGCCATTTATCGAAAACAAGGTTCTGATCATGAAGTTAAAGCCAAATGATCATACACGTTTTAGAAATTTTCTGTCTATGAAGAATAAACGACATCTGTGATGCATTGCAATGGTCTATTTGTATAAGTCATCTACATGGCTAAATTTTTTAATAACTAAACATCAAGTTCATTTATCCAGAAGGAAAAGCCAACATTTCGCCAAACCCTGCGTGATATAACCACCACCCATACAAAAAGTGCTCTGTACAGATTAAACCAAAGCTTTTAGTTTTTTGGTAGGTATACGCAAATATTAATCCACCACAAAAAGTGAGTACCATCACTAAAACATTAAAGAACATTAAATGTGCTAAGCTGAATACGAAGCCATTAATCAATATTAACAGCCATTGATATCTAAAAAGCATGCTATAACGATTGAAGAAAAAAACTCGAAAAAGCCATTCTTGTGGAATAACAGATAATAACGCATACAAAGCTGTTATCCCTATCCAAAGAAACACATTATTATTTATTGGGTGGAATAACTTTTCAGGTAAATAAATATGTATAAAACTCACCGTAAATAATGCATATACAAGAAACATCAAGATAACGCGGCGAAATTCACTTTGAAAAAATAAGGTTCTAAAATAATCAGTGATTGATTTAAAAAAACGTGATGAGAAAAACTCTACTTTTCCTCTCGGGTATTCTGACAATGCTAACCAAATCACATAACTCACCCCTAATAAAACGCTAACAGTACTTATTTGCCAAATTGGATTAAAAGCAAGCAGTAAAGGTAGCGCAATAAACAAAGAAATAAGTTCTACAAACCGGAAAAGATAAGAATGCATAATATGCTTCAGTAAAATATCAAATCGTCAGAAAGGCTATTGCTTGATGATATAGCAATACAGAAAAAGATTGAAATTGTTATCAACAATATCAGAACAAACTGACGAAAAAATCTCAGTAAAAAAGTAATTTGCCGATAATACTAAGGTATCAAAGCAAATAATTTTCGCTACTCAATAGGCGGTAAATTATCTTTCCAATTTAATGACCTAAACAATGTTTTTATTGTTCTGTAATGACCAAGGTAGTAAAGCATGTTTCAACGCAAAGTTTTTAATAGAGCCACAAACCTAAATAAGATTATCCCCTTTCTTGTTGTCGCTTTATTATCACTATTCAATTTCTCGCATGCATCACCTAATCCAACAAAAGAGCCCATTATTATTGGTATAGATGCGGACATGAGCGGAGTCGCAAAGGTTGGCGGCCAAGCCATTTATCGTGGAGCACGCATTGCCATAGATAAAATTAATGCAAATGGTGGCTTATTGGGCCGGGAACTTCAGCTCGAAGTGAAAGATCATAGAGGAAATCCTGCCCGAGGCATAAAAAATATAGAAGCATTAGCTTCTAACCCAAATGTAGTGGCAGTAATAGGTGGGGTACACACGCCAGTTGCGTTGGCGGAATTACCAACCATTCATGAAAAAGAAATCCTTTACTTAGGCGCTTGGGCTGCCGGTACGTCAATTGTAGAGAACAACTATTATCCAAATTATGTATTTAGAGTTTCTGTTCGTGATTCTGACGCAGGTGAAGTATTAGTTAAAAGCGCGAAAGAACGCGGTTTAAACAAAATAGCCTTAGTGTTGGAAAGAACGGGCTGGGGAAGGTCCAATCAGGCATCGATAAAAGCGGCTGCAGAAAAGTATCAAATAGAAATTACTCATATAGCTTGGATAAATTGGCGGCAAACTGATTTTACAAACGAGATGGCCACAACGTTAGCCACCAAACCAGAAGCTTTACTACTTGTTTCAAATGCTCCTGAAGGTGCAATTGTGGCGAAGAATATGATTAAATCAAATGCCAACCTTCCTTTAATATCGCATTGGGGAATAGCTGGTGGAAAATTTGTTGAATTATTAGGATTTGATAATCTGCAAAAATTAGATGTATCTGTATTGCAGAGCTTTCATTTTGAAAAAAATCTTGAAAATTCAGTGAGCCAACATCTTTTCAAGCAATATCAAAAAACATTCAGTCAGTCTGAAACCACCTACTCTGTAGAAGCAGCGGTGGGGGTAGCTCAATCCTACGACATTGTTAACATACTCGCAAAAGCAATTGCGAACGCTCAATCTGCCGAGCGAAGCGACGTAAGACAGGCAATGTATTCAGTCACACATTACGAAGGCGCAATTAAAACATTTGCTCCAGCATTTGAACCGCAAAAGCATGATGCCCTTGTTAATGCCGATTATTTTATGACTCAGTTCAACTCAAAAGGTCATTTAGTGCCGGTTGAACAAGTTATGCAACCTAATTTATGAATAATAAACAAACACTATACTCACAAATAAAGCGCTTTGTTATGCCAAAGCTTATGTTGGCACTTTGCGCTTTTGTTGTGTCTTGCTGTTTAGTTTATTTTTATACCGGCATAAAACAACTTGAAAGTCAGCACAAAAATCATGTTAATCAGCTAACTGCAAACATTTCAACCAATATCAATAATGTAGTAAACACGGTAGAAGGTCTATCAAGGAACGATTTATTGATAAACGGCCTTATCGATTTTCAAATGAGGGACGAATATTTACCCCTTTTTTTTCAAAGCTTAAAAATGGCCAAAAGCGAAAACACATCATCTGTTTTATTCGACTTCTCTGGCGAAATTATTATGGAAAATAATTGGCTAAATAATGGATTGAATACAGATTCAAATAACTGGCAAAACATTACATTAGAAAAAGGTGAAACATACCAATATTTCGGAAAAAGTGGGCTACTAGTCATTTCACCCATTTTAATGTCTGGTATGCCAGAAGGCGCGCTTGGTTTATATATCCCTTCTATTTCCTTGCTAGCAGACACAGTAATAAATACAAATATTCAACAGTATATTTTTGATGATAATGGCGCGTTACTTTACAGTACGGAAACAGAAAACAAACCGGCTAGCTATCAAAATTTTTCAGATAATAACGAGCTTCAATTTATTTATGAAACCCAGTGGAGAAACTTTAAAGTTGTTAGCGCTCAATCATATATATCTGGATATTCAGAAAGTATTTGGTTATTGCCGTTTTTAATTATTGCTGTACTAGGCACTCTTTTTAGCTGTTTATTCAGCATGAAATTATCCTCAAAGAAAGCATCTGACACAGTCAAGAATATGCATGAGCGCTTGGTTATTAAAAGTAATAATTTGACTAAATCGTGCTGTGAAGTGGAAAGCGAAGCAATAGAATTACAACAAATACAACGCTCATTCGATGATCTGTTAGATAAAGTAATGTCGTTATCGTTAAGCAACGACAAAATTACTAATGTGATCAATTCTCTACAAGCTTTACTTTTGGTTGTCGACAATGAAGGCAACATTATTTTATCAAACTGCGACAGCGACGAACTATTTTCAACAGGATATATATCCCAAAAGTCGATCATAGAAGAGGGTTTACGTTGCGTAAATGATAGAGGTTTTTATAGCTTTACTACTCGCTTAAAGCAAAAAGAAAATATCAGAACAATAGAGTGGGAAGTCAGTCCGTTTTTAGACCAAGATGAAAATCATATTGGAGCAATTTTCAATGGCGAAGATGTAAGTTTGCGCCTATCACTTCAAAAAGACGTGAATTTACGTAATCAAGCATTGGAGATTTCACCGGCGGCTATTACGATTGCTGATGTATCTCAACCCAGTGCACCGCTAGTGTATGTCAACAAAGCGTTCACTAAAATCACGGGGTATACAAGTGCAGATGCAGTTGGCAAAAATTGTAATTTCCTACGAGGAAAAGCAACAGAAGAACCCCCTTTAGCCACAATAAAACAAGCGCTAGACGCACTTGAACCATGCCAAACAACCATCACTAATTATAAGAAAAATGGCGAACCATTTATCAACTCACTTTCCCTACAGCCAGTTATAGAGTTAGACGGCAGCGTAAAATATTTTGTTGGCGTACAACAGGATATTACCATTGAGAAACAAACTGAAACATACTTAGCTGATGCTAGAAATAAAGCAGAAGAAATAGCGAAAGCTCAAAGCAGATTTTTTGCCGGGATTAACCATGAATTAAGAACACCGATTAATGGTATTAACGGTATGATAAAAGCACTGTTGAAATCAGAACTAACTGAACAACAGAGAAAGCAAGCGGAATTAGCTAACTTGAGTGCAAACAACTTACTATTAATTGTAAACGATGTTTTAGATTACTCAAAAGCAGAATCAGGGCAATTATCAATTGAATCTAGCACATTTGACATTACCTCACTTTTAAACGGTATGTCGGAATCTTATGCGCTGCAATGCAAAAATAAAGGATTGTCATTTAAGTGGTCAGGCATACCCGCAAGTAAATTAAATATAAAGAGCGACAAGCTGAGGCTTCAACAAATATTAGATAATTTAGTTGGGAACGCAATAAAATTTACTGAAAGTGGCCAAATCAACATAACGACTGATATTAGTGACATTAAAATTGAAAAAGGTCAGAAACATAAAAATAAAATTAATGTGGAGTTTGCCGTTCAAGACACCGGTATAGGCATTCCAGCAGATCAAATAGATAATATATTTAAGATGTTTGGGCAAGTTGAGTCTAATTCTAAAAAGATTAATTCGGGAACTGGACTTGGTTTAAATATCAGCCAACAGCTTGTAAATTTAATGGGTGGCAAATTAAGCGTCGAAAGTAGGTTTAAGTGTGGAAGTGAATTTAGTTTTAATATAGTTGCCGAATCTATATTGATTGAAAAAGAAGACAATGCGGAAACGACTATACCCAACAAGATATCAATTGACAAAAGGCCGTCGAATTCAGACGTATTACTATCACCCACTCCTATTGTGTTAGTGGTAGAGGATAACGAAATTAATCAAGCCGTTGTTATGGCCGCTTTACCGCATGCTAGAAAATTAGTTGCCGCAAATGGTTTGAAAGCATTAGATATTTTAAACGATGTAAAAGCTAAGGTTGATGTGATTTTAATGGATTGCCAGATGCCAGAATTAGATGGTTGGGAAACAACACGATTAATTCGCGATGGGCACGCAACTAATAAATATAAAGATATCCCCGTTATTGCACTGACTGCCTACACCGCGCTTAAAGACCAGCAAGATTGTTCAGATGCTGGTATGAACGATTATGTTAGCAAACCCTTCGACCCAGACGTGTTAATTGAAAAAGTTAATTATTGGACCCAAGTTAGCAGGCAAACAAATGAAGAACACGCTGACATAGTATAGGTAGACTATAATTTATAGTCGATTTTATTCTAATTTGTTGTATATTATTCACTCATCATTACAGCGTGCGTTTGTCGTAATTATCTTGCCCTTTATTATGTCTATTTACAAAATATGCTTTTAAGAAAAATCTTTTCTCACTTTATTCTGATAATTACGTTTACAGGTTTCAGTTATAGTTCATTAGCTAAAAGCAATGCGCTTGATTTTCAATCTGACTTTAGTTCAATGTACGTTGAAAGCGTGCTGAGTAATCACTCAAACAATCGCAACGCCTATACCCTCGAATCGAATCAAACTGATCATGCAAAGGAAATAATCAATAAAGATTGGACTGGGGCAATGCAAGAATTAGGCACTATTTTAGTGCTTGGTCGTTTATCCTACATGGCCGGTGGTGAAACAATTGAACGAGACTTTGATTATGAAATTGAAGGCAACGAATTTGAATATTTTGGCAAACGTCTATTTACCGATGAATATTGGAAGTTTGATGATAATACTAAAGGAATGAATTGGGGCCATGCCTATGCTGGCATGATTTATCATCAAGCATTTCGGAATCATAATTTTAGTTATTACGAATCAGTACTAGCCACCTTTGTTACTTCAACCGTTTGGGAAGTATTCTTTGAGTATAAAGAAGTAGTAAGTATTAACGATCAGTTTTTTACTACATGGGGAGGCGCAGTATTGGGTGAAAGCTTCTTTCAAATAGGCGATATGTTATACACCAAAGAAGGGTGGATACCAGCTACTTTCGCTGCATTATTTAATCCTGCCAATGCAATAAAACGAATTTGGCGCGATCCTAAAACTCCTGTTTTCTCTCGTAAGAACGTACATGACGTTTTTAATGTGTATACAGGTATTACTTATGCCTCGCACGATATTCGTGACCTGAACGAAGGCATACTAGTATTTGGATTAGACGCAAAAGTAGATCGGCTCAACGAGAAAGCAAAAGTAAAAGGTAACACGCCAAAACTGGTTGAAGTTGAGGCGATGGCTGGCTTGTCTAAAGAAGGATTAGAAGATTTTCAATTAATGAGCAAAGTTTTACTTTGGAGCAAGCAAGGTGCGAGTCATGCCAATATGGCAAACAATCAAGCATTCTCTAATAGATATTATATTGGCCCATCAATTGGTATAGAATATGTAAGCTATGGTGCCGACAGAGAAACAGAAGACTTCTTTTCTGCAGTCCATTTATTAGGGCTTGATGCGGCGAGTAAATGGACAAGCGCTGATATGTCTTTTTTACTTCGTGGCAGTTTTTATAGTGACTTTGCAATGGTTAAGCCCTTTGCAACACAAGGCGTACCCAACTATCGCGATTTCTTTTGGAATACAAAATCATCGTTATGGGAGAACGCGTACGCTTATGCATTAGGTTACACTCTCGATTTATTTGCTGAAATGAACTACAGCAATTACACACTCGGTTTAAAACTTAGGTCACAGCGCTGGGATTCAATTGATAATAAAGAATATGAACGATTTAGCGATTGGAATCCTAACAACAAAGACTTGGATTTTAAAGACAGCAGAGATCGCTTGAAAGCCTACGTAAAATATCAAATTACTCCTAAACTTCAGATCGATTTTAGTGTTGAAAGCATTAGACGTTTTGGTGAGTTTTTTGGTATCGACAATCCGGAGTTTTATGCCCGAGCAAAAGACACAGAAACTAGAACTTCTCTTCAACTGCATTATCAGTATTAAGGTAAATTAGGGTTAACTTGAAAAAACCCACTTATTGGCATTTATGTAATACTCAAAGGACACTTACAGTGAATTAAGTCTGTTATATTGATGTATAACTTACATAATTAATGTACGACAAATGCCCACCTAAAAAATGTGACTATTTTTTAATCGTTTTTTACTTGTTAAATTTTTAATAAAGGTTTATGTTAATGTATAAAAATAAAATACAAAGGATTTTGTATGTCTATCTCGTTGAAAAACCTAGCCACACTCATAGCTGTTTCTTGCATTAGTGTACACGCAAACAGCAACATTATTGAAGTTGTAACCGAAACAACAGCTGGCATATATATTGACCGTTCAGCCTTTGGGCAAGATCCTATTGTGTCCACATTTTCTGGTAACCAAATATCAGAAGACATTGGCAGTTCAGGTTTTGGTTCAGCAGCAGCACTCGACTCCATAACACGAGCCGATGACAAAATAGAATGGCAAAACGGTAATATTTCATACGGCGATGGCATCACTTCCACATCGCGAACAGTAGTGGATATCTTTTTTCAAAATGATACTGATGTTGATGTACTCCCAGTGTTTACCTCCCAAATATTAGCTGGTGGTTTAGGCATGATCAGTACTGGTTGTACAGGAACTGATTTGCGTGAATGTGGAACCGGAAATGATTTCCCAACTTTGCTGAGCGGAGGAAATGGTGTAACTGAAAATGGCGTAATAGCTAGTTCAAGTTTTGATTTTCAGATTTTCTCTGGTGACACCATATTAATGTCTTTATCTGGAGGCGTTTCGTTAACAAGAAGCGAAGTTAATCAGTTTACTACTGATTTTTCAGATATAGAAGGTTTCTTAAATAATTTTAGACAAAGCTCTGCCGATGGCGATTCAAGAGAAAAGACCTTTGATTGGGACTTAACAGATATTGAAATAACAATGCCAGAGGTACTAATGCTAGCACCTGGCGAAATTGGCAACATTACATATGTAACTGAAGTAACAACAACCTCTAATTCCTTTTGTTTGCTAATAGAAGCCGATACAGATACGACAGACTGTACACTCTCATATGGCTCCTTTGGTGACCCAGTTGGTCGTGGTGGAGGCTCTAATCCAAGAGTTGGTTTTGTTGACGCTGACATTTTTGAATTCGACTTGCCAACGTTTAATAATGGCATACTAGATTTCACACTTACCAATGAACCCGGTCCAATCACAGGTGTAAATACGCCTAATAGTTTGGTTTTAGCAGGTTTAAGTTTTGCTTTATTAACGTTTAGGTTAAAGCGCACTCAATAAAATCAACGATTACTATGGATGTATCAGATAGTAAGCCTTTAGGCGAGTTTAAATATCGAGCGTTTATAAGTTATAGCCACAGTGATAAAGCTGTGGCTACTTGGCTTCATAAGACGCTTGAAAGCTTTCGAGTACCTAATAAGTTAGTTGGTACGCAGACGTCTGTTGGTTCCGTTCCCAAACGACTCCTACCCATATTCCGTGATCAAGACGAATTATCTGCCAGTGGCGACCTTGGTAGTGAATTAACTGACGCCCTCACAAGTTCTTTATTTTTAATCGTTATTTGTTCTCCTGCATCAGCACATTCAAAATGGGTAAATGAGGAGATACGTCTTTTTAAATCATTGCATGGCTCTGGAAGAGTTCTCGCGTTAATTGCAGAAGGAGAGCCAAATGCACCGCCTGGCAAGGCATACCTAGAATGCTTCCCGCAGGGGTTGAAGTTTGAAGTTGATAAAGATGGCAATTTCACAGATGTACCTAGTGAACCCATTGCCGCAGATTTACGCAAAAATGGCGATACTAAGCGATTAGCCTTATTAAAGTTATCGGCAGGGTTAACTGGCTTACGACTAGACGATCTCGTTCAACGAGAAACCACAAGGCGTATTCAAACACTAGCGATGATAAGTATAGCGTCTCTTTCAGCGGCACTATTTGCAAGCGGTTTAGCAATTTATGCTAATAATCAACGACTAGAAGCCAATGCACAACGATTGATAGCTGAAAGAGAATCGGCTACTGCTAATACCGTCTCTAATTTCCTTGTAGATATTTTTGAAAGCTCTAATTCGGTTCAAGCAAACCCAGATTCAATTACGGCCAGATCAATCCTAGATAATGGTGCAAAACGAATAACGCTAGAGCTTAAAGACCAACCTACTGTGCAATCGCGACTATCTGAAACAATTGCACGGGCATACAATAACCTAGGACTATTCGACCAAGCAATTAAACTTGTAGAAGAAACGATTGAAAACTCCGAAGTAAGTCGAGCCAATATTTATTCTATTATGGCAGTATCACTTCAACATAAAGGAGAATTGAATGAGGCCCTAGAAATCGCTAATTTTGCAGAATCACTAGCCCAAGATGAAGCGCTATCTGATAACAATGTCGCATTAAAGAAAACAAAGGTTGATATTGCGCTTGTAAAAGGCAGAATTCATTACAAGTTGGCTAACTTTGACGATGCTCTAATTGCATTTGACCAAGCAATATTAGAAATACAGAAGTTAGCCTCACCGAGCAATATAAAAGTAGCCGCAATTTTGCAAAACCGCGCTTTGTTATTGTCTGATATGTGGGAATTAGAACGAGCATCTGCAGACTTAAATCAAGCAATGGAATTAGTGTTAGAAAGTGTCGGAAAACAAGATATTTTAGTCGGTCAAATTTCACTCGCTCAGGCGCAAGTAAATTTCTTTGCAGGAAAGTTAGATTTAGCTGAAGAACAAATCGATAATGCAATTACAAATATGCAGCGTATTCTTGATTCAGATAACCCTGCACTTGCAGATGCTTTCTCAATGAAAGGTCAAATACTGCATTCAAAAGGAGACTTAACAAAAGCACGGGCAGCGCTTTTGCAAGCGGTTGAAAATTATACTCAAGCTTATAATGGTAGACATTTTTTAAGTGGTATTGCTGAGGTATATTTAGGTTTAATTGCAGGCGATTTAGCCGAATATGATAGAGCCTCGAACCATTTCGACGAAGCCAAACTTCACTATGATAAGAGCTATGGTGAAATTCACGCCAACCATGGCGACTTACTAGTAAACAGGGCAACCGTTTTAGAAAAAGCGGGGAATATAACTTTAGCCAATCAACATTGCCGTGAAGGTATGCTAATTCTTAACGATACATTAGGTAAAGAAGCTGGTTTTACCCAGCAACTTCAACAAGTATGCGACGATATTGCTAAGGCTGCTAGCACCAACTAACAGCTTAATACTTAATCATCAGATTTACTTAAAATTACTTTTGTATGTGGGAAAGGTATCTCAATATTTGCTTCATCTAGCGCTTTTTTAATTAGTTCTGGCACTGAATAAAGTACATCAAAATAATGTGCACCTTCACAAAATGGTCTAACTAAGAAGTCTACCGAGCTATCGTTTAACGTTTCCACTTCAACAAATGGCGCCGGATCCTTTAGTATATGCGGATGGTCAGCTAACACTTTATCAATAACCTTTCTGGCTTCATCCGTACTTTCACCGTAAGCAACACCAAACCTCATATCGACACCCCTCACAGGATGATGTGAATGGTTAATAATTTGACTGCCCCATATTTGGCTATTAGGAATAATAATTTGCTGATTATCGAAAGTAGTTAATATGGTAGTGAATAAATCTATTTCTGCCACATTACCAAACCTACTAGCAGCATCAATAAAATCGCCTACTTTATATGGCCTAAACAATAAGAGCATTACACCTGCTGCAAGGTTGGATAACGTACCTTGCAATGCCAAACCAACAGCAAGACCTGCTGCACCTAGCAGCGCAACAATAGAAGTAGTCTGCACACCGAAACGGTTTAATATTGCAATAAATACAAAGGCTAGTACAACATATTTAACTAGGCTACCCAAAAATTTAAACAAGGTATCGTCAACTTTTTCATGTTTTTTAGCTATATTGCTTACCATGTTCCCCAGTCGATTAGCAATAAATACGCCCACTACCAGTATTAAAGCTGCTAATAGCACATTCACCGCCATATCAATTACTACTGGTAAATATTCATTTACTGCATCAGAGTCAATTATATCTTCCATAAATCCCACCCTTTTATTGTTATATTCGTACATTATAGTCGCACGTAAATAAAAAAATATGAAGCGCTTTGATTTTCAATTAATTTGAAATATAAACGTTTAATAAGGAGTGATATGTTTGACCAATATGTTGGTATTGACTGGTCGGGGGCAAAAGCACCTCAGCGCTCACACTCTATTGCTTATGCAAAGTGCAATGCAAATACTATATGCGCACCTAATTGTAACTCCGAAAAACTTTCTCGAACGGATATTTTTAACAAGCTTTGTAAATTAGTTGAACATTCTAAGCGCACATTAGTAGGTATAGATTGTAATTTTGGCTACAACATCAATGTAGGTAAAAAACAATTTGGAGACGATGCTAACAATCTCGATTTGTGGAATACAGTAGAGCGTTTGAATACAAAATATACCAATTTTTTTGCAGGTGATTTTTGGCAACAAAAACCTTATTCAGATTATTTTTGGACACATGGGAAACAACCTGGTTGGTTTAATACAAATGAGTTGCGACGGAAAACCGAATGTAAAGCAAAAGAGCAGAGGTTAGGTATACCTGAAAGCCCGTTTAAATTAATAGGCGCAAAACAAGTGGGTAAAGGCGGGTTAGCCGGCATGCGCTTGATACATAATTTAAAATTACAATTTGGAGATAAGATAGCAATTTGGCCATTTGAGCAAAACAATTTAGAGAAGGCCCAGTTAGTTATCACTGAAATTTACCCTAGGTTGTTTATACGCGTTGCTGGCTTTGGAAACGAAAAGATAAGAACTTATGATGATCTGAATACTATCCTAGATCATTTTAACTTAAATTCGATAGGCTCAAGCGAATCGCTTAACGACCACTTAACAGATGCAATTATTGCCAGTGCTGGCCTTAAGTGGTTTTGCGAAAACGGATATAACCTAACGACAATTCCATTACCTGATGATGCGATAAATTTTGAAGGTTGGATTTTTGGTGTAAACCCTACTTAGTTCCAATATTTGAAATTGTGACTTCAATACAAAGTGTCACCTTTAATAAATTGAAGGTGACACAACTAACACGCTTGTCCTATCTATTTTCCAGCCGGTTATAGTCAACAAACCCTGCTTCAATCGCATTATAACTAGCAATAAATTGATGCAACGAATCGCTGTATTGCCAAAAGTCAGGGTTTGTTCTGCGCATACCAAAAACGTCCATCAAGTTTGCATAATCTTCAGCAGTCTTTATATTTGATACTTGCTCTACAAAAGTATTCACATCGTTAATCTCTATTTCCATCAACGCATTTGGATACGAGCCTATTATGCCGCTTAATACTGTCACATTATGTTGTTCAGGCAACAATTGTGCATCTTCAGCAAACATGGAAGTAATATTTTTGTGAGCTAAATTTTTCATCATGGAAAAAAACAACGGTGATTGCTTAGCACGATTCACTTTTATGTAGGTTAGTTCGGCTAAATGAGAAACGCCCCTTCCTTTCACTTTATTTAACACTTGAATATCAGAAACCAAACGCTTATTGGGTAATTCAGCAAGCTTATGTTGGTTAGAAACCGCCTTGCCTATATGGTTCGTTAACTTTTCATAAAGCTCAATTTTAGGGCTATCAGAAAGGTACTCAATGGATGTGCCGACTGTTCGATAAAAATCGGGGGCATCAAGGAAATCAATCACCTCATCATCGGCATCTTGATACCACATCGCTAACTCCTTTTCTCGAGTGTCTTGTGGTAAAAAGTTAAGAAAAGCACTCTCGCCGCCCATTCGTAAAAAATCCATATAAATACGAGATAGTAACTGATGTCCCACATTGCCATACACATCATACCCAGCAACAAGTAAATAATAGATACGTTCAAGTAGAGGGTAGTTAATTACCCAAGCAGTTTGCGGCGCTTCGCCCAACAAACCTTTATGTACCGATGCATTATCAAAATGTCTAAAAACGGTTAGAGTCGCATTATTGTTATTGCCTCCGTTAGGATTGGCGCCATTCCAAATTAGATTTAAGTCTATTTTTAATCCGTCACTATCTTTACTGGCAAAATTCTCAATAAGAAACTGCTCCTTTTGCTGCGCTGCTAACTTCGCTTTTTTGGCGTACTTTACCCAATTAGTAAGCGGAAGATAGATATCTTGTTGAGCAGAGGGCAACTCTAGATCATCTGCATGAATATCAATTTGATGCGCTATCTTTGTATTAATGGGTAAATCTGGATTCGTAAAAAAGACCCAAAAATGATCTTGTATGACATTGACCGCAACTTGGCCGCGACATACAGGCCCTTTTATAAAATTCATTATAATGTACTGCGCCTCTTCTAACATAAACTTGTAGCGCGATGCCATTGGCAATTGTTCAAAAGATTTAAATGGATTTGCCGCAATCTTTTCACGATAATCAGGTAAAAATCTCACGTTATATTCTGTTTCATAAAACAACTCATTCCACCTATCCATACGTTGTTTATTTAGCGCATATGGGAGATGAGTTTTTGTCACTATTGTTTCTAAATAAGGCACAATTCGATAATAAACAGTCGGCACATTAGGGTCATCATAAGGCCGACGAGTTGCAATGAGTTTTACAGGCTGTCCTGGGGATGTAGATGAACGCACTATTTTGAAATATTTAGGGGGCTCATTTGGACTCTCTAATTCTTCAAAATAAATATTAGCAAGAAAAAGGTGTTCATATATATAACGGTTAACTAGTTGCTGCTTACGAGCAGGGCCATTTAGGTAAGCCTCCCATTTTTCAATTTGTTTCAGATATTGCATTGGTAAGGGCGCTCTTTTTGTATACTTTGCGCCTTGCTCCAACCAAATTTTCAATGATGCCTGCTCGGCTGTATTTAACCCTGGTAACGCATAGGGCATTCCCCATAATGGGTTCTGTTTAGTATATAAAGGCATTTGTTCAGGTGTGGCACATACTTCAGCTCTTTCGTAACCAATGGTGAAATCATCTGGCAATATAGCGATATTTGGTTGAGGATATTGCTCTTTCAACTCTAATAGCTGATACATCAAGCTAGCTTGTTTATTCGCGTCTATTGAAGCACCATGTTCATTTAGCACAGGAAAAAAGTCTTTTTCACGCCACTGTTTTGTTGTTGTGGCATCTTCAAATAATCGTGTTAGAGGCGCGTGTTCTATGCGAGTTGCGTCATACACCTTTTGTTTTGACGCGCCTCTATCTATTCCTTCTACTGCTGTCATTTTTAACTGGCACGGTGCATCAAAACATCCATGGCAAACAACGCAGCGTTGTTCGATGACAGGTTTTACATCTTTCCAATAATCAATGTGATCTTCCGGCAACTCACTCATCACTCTCGTTTGAACCTTAGCTGGACCAAACATTTCCGTAAAATTAAGGCTGTTATACATCATGCCTAAAGATGCACATCCAGTAAGTAACAAAACACCTATCCATATAAAGTTTCGATTCATTGTATTTTCGTTATTATCAAAGTATTTCAATCAAACAATAAGGTAAACATAGTACAAAAAAACTTAAATTCCTACCGCGCATTCAATTAGTACCTAACCATGTGGCAAATCTAATTACATCGATTTATTAACAGGCTCACTTATTGACAATAATGATTCTATCGCGCAACAAAAAAAGGGGGATTATTGCGTTAAACCGTTTGAGTAATGTAATTTACGATTCTCATCCATGACTATTGCTTCAAAACTATCGAGGGCATTGATTAACCCTAAACCTTCTTGTAGGCCAAGAACAAATACCGCTGTGGATAGGGCATCGTTATATACACTTTCTGGCCCAATTATTGAAACAGATTGCACGCCATAACTCGACTTACCTGTTGTAGGCGAAATGATATGATGGTGGCGAACGCCACCTTCTTCAAAATATCTTTCGTAGTCGCCAGATGTAGACATAGCCGTATTATTTAAGGGAAGTAACACCGCTTGCTTATCTTTATTTCTTGGGTCTCTAATACCCACTATCCATGGTTTACCCAACCTATCGCCCAGTAGTCGAGTATCACCACCGGCAGTCACTAGCGCATGCTCAAACCCTAAATTAACTAGTATCTCAATTGATTGGTCAACCGCATATCCTTTAGCAATTCCCCCTAAATTGATTTTCACATCTGGATGCAAAAACCTAATCGACAATTTATCTGCATTCAGCTTTACCAGTTCATAATTAACAGCCTTTAACTTTTTGGTAATTTGCTCTTCAGTTGGGATAACTTGTTCTGGGAAACTATACAAATACCCAACACTCTCGTAGGTAATATCAAACGCGCCTTTAGTTAAACGTGAAACTTGCCGGCTTATAGTAAGTAAGTCGAATATTTCTTGGCTAACCATTACATCTTGTTTATATGCGTCTTTATTAAGAATGGATAGTTTACTATTAGGAATGTAGGTACTCATTAGTGAATTAATGCGTTCCATTTCCGCTATTACAGCTTCAATTCCTTGTTTTCTTGTTTGGGCGTCTTGGTGATATACCTCTACCAGTATATTCGTTCCCATTGTGGTGTATTCTGCCCTTTCCCACTCTGCATTTGCGGCACTAGCTATTGTAATGCCCACTAATAAAATAAGGATGTTAGATATAACAAGGAGCCTACACATAGAGAAATAGATAAGCGATAAAGGTTAGCAACATTAAACCTAATCCAACAAAAAGGTATTTTCTAGGGTAGCTCGTTTCCTTCCAATAAATAAAACAATATAGCGCGCTAATAGGCAACAAAAGAATACTGACGATTCCCCATGCAAGACGCTTGTTGCCAAACGCATGTGCAATTGCCATAAGAGCCGAAAAAAACAAAACAGTTAATCCAATACCACCTAGTATAGTGATAGCAATAACGGCATACATGTTCATATCATTCATAATAAAACGAAAACCATTCCTAACCGAAATACGTTAATAACTCAAAATTCAATTAATTTGACTTAGGTTTACCAGCTTTTTTGAAGAGTAAATCTTTTAGTTTTTTTAGTTTAATTGCCATACTTGAAGATTTAATAGGTGGTATTTCATAGTTAAATTCGTTTAACATATCTTTTGCAATTTGATTAAATATATCCAACTCAACTTGGGGCATCTTTTTCTTCCAGCTGTATACTCTGTCGGGATTGGGCGGCTTATCTGCATTATAATGTGTTTTCAATAAATTTTGGGGAATGTACTTTTTAGCGTCCTTATAATACTCTAACATTGTTGGCTCGAACTCAACGCCAATAAATTCACAAATTCGCTTAAGTTCAACTTCAGTTTGGGTAACTAAATCTTCGTATCTCAATTCCATGTATTGTTCAGAAGGAAGCATTCTTCCCATACTCATTCCTAACTTTACATACCTGTCCCAAAAATCAGCAGTATCTGCAATCGTTTTTGGACCAAAATCCATGTTTTTAAATGAATTTGCGACATCTCTACCATCTCTAACTATATGAATGAATACTGCATTGGGGAATATTTTTTTTATATCATATAAATTACTAAGGTAAGCGGATTTGTCACCCCAACGAACTTTGCCATGATGCTTTGCATATAGCATATAAAAGGTATTAAATACGTCTGCAGGTGTAAAGGATTGAAGACTGTCAAAAACAGCATTTGCGTTAGGATAATAGTCCCAATATTTTAAAATTTCTTCGCTACATATTTGCTCTAACACATTTAAGATATCAGCTTTACTGGCTTCTTTACCTAAACTCTCAATGATAGGCGTGTATTTGGTAATAAAATGCGATTCATATGGAACTGCAATTTGAGAGTGGCTATTAATCATTTGTCTCAACAGGGTGGTACCCGAACGACCTAGGCCAGATAAGAAGATGGGCTGAAATTCCATAAATTTTCCTTTCACTCCTAAACACAGTTTCTATTATTTAACAGTGTTTAGGAAAGCTAAAATAATATGCAAACAGAGATTTACACAGTTATACTAAAATCTTAGCACATTAAGAAAACTAATATTAAAAAGAACGAATAATACCTTAACCTATTTTAATGGGAGATAAACCATGAACACACCACCTAAATGGTTTTACATAGTTGCTAGCATAGCGCTTATTTGGAATATTATTGGTTTATTGGCCGTGGCCATGAACTTTATGCTAACCCCTGAGCAAATCGCAATGCTACCGCCAGAACAACAAGACTTAATGAAAAGTACACCTATGTGGTCAACGGCAGCATCTAGCATCGCAGTTATCACAGGCACACTAGGTTGCATTGGATTGCTGATAAAAAAATCTTTTGCCAAACCATTGCTACTCATTTCAATTGTAGCGTTAATTGTACAAGATATTGCGTTATTTATTGTGCAAAATGCTACCGCCGTATTGGGAATAACGCCATTAATTATGCAATCATTTGTCATGTTAATTGCAATTGGGCTATTTGTATTGAGTAGTAAAGCGAAACAAAATCTTTGGATTAATTAATGAAAACAGACTTAACACCACTACAAGCTAGAGTTGTGGGAGTATTGATGGAGAAAGAAGTGACAACTCCAGACCAGTATCCTCTATCTTTAAACGCGCTAACCTTAGGTTGCAATCAAAAAAGTAGTCGTGACCCAGTATTGGCGTTAAGTGAATTTGAGGTACAAAATGTTTTGGATGAACTTCGCGACAAAAACATGCTATTTGAGGAAAATAGAGGCCGCACACCAAAATACAAACATCGGTTTTGCAACACTGAATTTGGTAACTTGAAATTCACTGAACAAGAGTTTGCGGTTATATGTGTTTTACTGCTAAGAGGCGCGCAAACACCTGGGGAGCTTCGCACAAGAACAAATAGATTAGCTGAATTTAAAAATGTAGATGAGGTAGAACATACATTACAATCACTTGCTAATTTTAATGGTGACAAGTTAGCCATGAGACTTGAGCGAGAGCCGGGTAAACGCGAGGCTAGATACATTCATTTATTCTGCGAAGAAAACCGAAGCAGTCAACTCAGTGCGATAACAGAAGCCGTATCAGCAAATGACATTGCTCAGCAATCCGTTAGTAAGCAGTCGCTTACTGAAGCCTTTGATAGAATAGAGCAACTAGAAAGTAAGGTAAAAGAACTAACCGAACAACTAGACGAGTTACTACAATAAATTTCCATTAGTTGTATATAAACGCGATTATTATTTTAATGATAGTGACGTAAGTATATGTTTTAGATCGTTAAGTGGCTAAATAGTGTAATATTTACAACGTAATAGCATATTGAGACCTTCCAATGGATGCCTTACTTGGCTTTTTTGAACTTTTTATAGCAGGCTTCCAAACGCCAACACTTGGTTTTTTGTTAGGTGGGATGTTTATCGCGGCTATGGGAAGCCGCCTAACTATTCCCGATCAAGTTTACAAATTTATTGTGTTTGTATTGTTGATGAAGATAGGTTTAAGAGGCGGAATGGAAATTCGTAATGCAGAGCTAAGCGAATTACTACTTCCTGCTTTTTTAGCTGCGCTTATTGGTGTCATAATTGTTTATTTGGGTAAAGTAGCGCTTGCTAGACTCCCCGGCATTAAAATGGTTGATGCAATAGCAACCGCAGGTTTATTTGGCGCAGTGTCTGCGTCAACCTTTGCTGCGGGCATGTTACACCTTGATGATATGGGAATGGAATACGAAGCTTGGGTATCTGCCTTATACCCCTTTATGGACATCCCAGCTTTAGTGTTAGCCATAGTTTTGGGAAGGCTTGCTACACAGAAGGCAAACAAAGAACAAGCATTGAATAACCCTGACCATATTCAACCCGCCGTTCGTAAACAGCAAAGTATCTCTTATATTATTAAAGATAGCCTTCAAGGCTCCGCGCTATCGGCCCTTATATTAGGCTTGTTGTTAGGCTTGCTCACTAAGCCTGAGCCTGTTTATGAAAGCTTTTACAACCCAGTTTTCAGAGGTTTTTTATCTATATTAATGATAATAATGGGTATTGAAGCTTGGCAACGATTAGCGGAACTTCGCAGAGTAGCGCATTGGTATGCAGTGTATGCCGCCATTGCCCCCTTAATGCATGGTGGTATTGCTTTCGGGTTAGGCTATATTGCCCATCACTTAACAGGCTTCAGCCCAGGTGGCGTGGTATTATTATCAATATTAGCATCGTCTAGTTCTGATATTTCTGGCCCACCCACACTTCGAGCGGGCATACCCTCGGCAAACCCCTCTGCTTTTATTGGCTCATCAACTAGTATAGGGACGCCTATTTGTATTGCCATTGGTATCCCACTGTTTACTGAACTCGCATTAGTCGTTTTCTAATTAAGGCTCAACTATGAAACATAAAGCTACTCAAATATCAGTTGTTACTGAAAAGGTTTTTGAAGATCAAATATTAGAGCTTCTTGAGCAAGAGGGCGCAAAAGGCTACACCATATTTGAAGGCGGTGGGAATGGTTCTTTTCACCTTCATCAAAATCAGCATTTATCTTTAGTTGATGAATTTAAAATTGTGAAAGTAGAAGTAATTGTATTAGAGGCTGAAGTGGCAGACAAAATAGCGACTCGGCTAATGGAGGAATGCTTTGTAGAGCAGCCAGGAATAGTAAGCTTAAGCGAAGTACAAATATTCCGAACACAAAAGTTTTAATAAAGGAAAAAAAGATGCGTAATTTTCCAAGTTACAAGTCAAATGGCCCAGATGTGAAGTGCAGCATTCAAAAAAGTAATTTAGCCAAACAAGCAAACAAATATAGCGCTAAATGGTTGTTACAACTAATCAAAACGGTAGCAAAACTTACCATGTTTAAACGTACATTAATTACGTTGTTTATTGTGTTAACTTTCCATAGCCATGCAAACATCAATACTAATGACCAGTCTGCTAATACTAACCCGCATTTAAACTATCCAACCTTCACTTGGGAAGAAGCATGTGCAATCTCTGTTTGCCGTGGTACCGGACACGATGGCGTATTTTCAGCTCTGTTTTCTCCTAACGGCAAAACACTACTTGCTGATGTTAGAAACCTTAACGAAAAAGGTCTGTACTTAGTTGACACAAATGGGAAATCACGCTTTCTTACTCAAGGGCAACCCGTCGCTTGGCATCCAAATGGAAAGCAAGTTGTTTATTTATTTGAGTCTAAACTCTGGCTAATTGATATTAATACCAAGAAGAAAAAGCAGCTCACAGATGAATCGTCAAACATTGCATCACCCAAACTATCGCCAGACGGGAAATCTATCGCGTTTGTTAATCAACATGATGACTACAAAGATATTTGGGTAATGCCGCTTGAAAAAAGCCAAGCCAAAATACAAGTAACGACCAAAGCTATGACAAGCGATGAGGTTAGGTTTGATTTTAGCTGGTCTCCAAATAGTCAGTTCATTAGTTATTTCTCGAACAAAGCGAATTATTGGTATGACGAACTGTGGCTTGTCAATTTAGATACACTTAAACACAGAAAAGTAACTGACCATATTATGGCACAAAGCGCGCCATCATGGTCTCCTGACGGCAATAAAATTGCGATTTATGGCACGAAACAGTCCGATTTTTGGTACACACAACTGTCAGATATATTTATTGTTGACCTGCAAACAAACACAACAAAAAAGCTAGATAAACAAATTACAGCCAATGAAGAGGCAGGGACTATAAGATGGAGTGAAGATGGTAAGCATTTATATTTTGTGAATCACAGCCGCGGGGAACTTGAGCTTTGGAGCATAAATGCTGAAGGCGGTGTGGCGACAAGAATGACTCATAAAGGTGGTTTTATTCATACATGGGATATGTCTGCATCTGCAGATAAGTTTGCCATAGTACGCTCAACTCCTACTAGAGGAAGAGAGATAGAGTTATTATCTGCAAAAGGCGGAAAACCTGCTCAACTTACGCAGTTCTCAACAGCTTGGCAAGGGTTAATAGAGCCTGAGGAAATCAGCTATCAAGCTGAAGATGGCACTTTTATTCAGGCATTTGTATTTTACCCGCCAAATTTTTCTGCTGGAAAAACCTATCCGGCCATTGTTCAGGTGCATGGAGGTGGCACACACTCATATTATAATGGCTTGAATTTAGTAGAACAAAGACTTGCACAATTAGGCTATGTAGTTATGGCTGTGAATTATCGTGGTGGTTCGGGTTTTGGAAGAGGCTTTCAAGATTTAGCAGTCAATGATTGGGCCAATACGCAAGCATTGGATGCAGCAAGCGCGGCAGACTTTATTCGATCTCAACCTTGGTCAAACAAAAAAGTAGGCATATTTGGTTACAGCTATGGTGGCATTATAAGTATGGCTGCCGTTACCAGGGCTCCTAAAGCCTTTGATGCAGCAGTACCAATGGCTGGCATATATGACTTTGCTGCTGCATACAAAAATGAAAATAGACTCATCAAATTATTTATTAAACATGGGCATAGCGGGAAACCAGAAGAAAAAAGCGCGCACTATGAAATTAGCAATAGTGTTTCTAAGATACAGGCAGTTGAAACACCTATATTATTAATGCATGGCGAATCAGATACCATTGCACCTTTTGAGCAGTTTGAACTGGCTAAAGCAGCACTTTATAAGCATGACAAGGTCTTTGAAGCTTATAGTTTTGCGGAGGAACCTCACCGCTTCAATAGCATTGAAAACAGGGTTGAGCTTTATCAAAAAATGGAAGACTGGATGAATCGCTACTTGAAGTAAAAGTCGAATCAAAAATAACATTTATGTGACTTCCGCTTAAACATATCATTAAGCCGGTAGCAAATATTAAATAACGATCGCATCGTCTATCGCCTCTGGTTGATGCAATAAAAATCCTTGAGCAAAATCTATCCCAAGTTCTTTAACTCTGTTGAGTACTTCTGGAGAATCGACAAACTCGGCTACAGTTTTTAAATTAATTATGTTGGCGACTTCAACAAAGCAGCGAACAGCAGCCTCATCTAATGGTTCGTCAATTAAGTCTTGGATAAATTGTCCGTCAATTTTTAGTATATCTATTGGAAGCTTCTTCAAATAATCAAAAGAAGATGCACCCGCACCAAAATCATCTAACGCAACCAGCACGCCTAAATCACTCACTTGCTCCACAAATAAAGAGGCATCCGTTAAATTAGTTATTGCAGCCGTTTCTGTAATTTCTAAGCATATTTTTGAACACGTGGTTTTATCCAAGTGATTGAAAATTTCATATGCATATGAATGAAATGCTCGGTCTCCAACCGATTGTCCAGATAAGTTTATACAAAGCATTTCAATGTTATTGAATAAATTTGCAGGCCTATTAACAAGCCAGGTGACGGCGTGTCGTAATACCCAGCGGTCAATTCTACTGGCTAAGTGGAATCGTTCAGCTGCTGGAAAAAATGCGCCAGGAAGAATAGTAGCACCATCTTCGTCTCGCATTCTTACCAACACCTCAGCATGAATGCCTTCGTTCTCGCTGTCTAGACTTACCAAACGTTGTGCATGTAATTCAAAGCGATCTTCATCTAATGCATTCTCAATACGCGTAGTCCATTGCATCTCGCCATGGCGAGTACGTAACGCTAGATCAGACTCTGACCAAATATGTATCCTATTTCTGCCTGCGTCCTTAGCAGCATAACAAGATTTATCTGCAGCTTGCATGATAGCTGATGTGGTAGTCCAACGTTCATCAATCGATACTAATCCAACACTTGCACCAATGCGGAAACGATGGGTTTCTTGTACAAATCTAAATTCATCCATTTGTTGACAAATTGCTTCGCTCACTCGAATAGCCTGTTCAGCGCTACAATGTTCTAAAATGACACCAAATTCGTCCCCTCCCAAACGAGCTAGTGTATCGCTATCGCGAATGATACCTTTTAATAGTTTACTTACTTGAATTAACGCATTGTCACCTACGGTGTGACCACATGTATCATTAACAATTTTAAATTGGTCTAAATCTATATAAAGTAATGCGTGAGGTTCTTTTGCTGTAACAGATTGCCCTAACAAACGTCTTAACCTAGTTTCAAACTCTAAGCGATTAACTAATCCCGTTAATGAGTCGTGCGTTGCTTGATAGCTAATTTCGTTACTTAAACGCCTTTGCTCTGTCACATCATGGAATACTAAAACAACACCCAACACCTCCCCTGTGTTACTTCTGATTGGTGCGGCTGAATCTTCTATTCCATATTCTTTTCCATCTCTAGAAATAAGAATAGTATGGTTTGCCAAACCAACTATCCGTCCTTGCTGCAAACATGTTTCTACAGGGTTTTCAGTTCGCAAACGCGTATCTTCATTCAATATATGAAAAACATGACCTAGCGGCCGTCCTATAGCGTCTTTGTTTGACCAGCCAGTCATTTGTTGCGCAATAGGATTTAGCCAAGTGGTGACGCCTTTATCATCGGTTGTGATAACAGCATCACCTATCGATTCTAATGTGACTTCTAACAATTCGCGTTGCATTGATAATTTTTGAGCGGTTTCTCTTAAAGCGGTTACATCCCAATTAGCGCCAATCATTTTTATTGGGTTACCATTTTCATCGCGCGTTATTCTAGCCGTAGCTCTTAGATAATGAATAGTATTGTCGTTCCAAACTATTCTAAATTCAGTGTTAAAATCTGTCAGATTTTCTATTGCTGACTCCAGCAAATTTTCAGTTTCTTGCTTATCATCCCTATGTATAAAAGATAGCCAGAAATCATAAGATTCAATTTGATTACGTACCTCAATACCATAGAGACGATACATCCATGGGTCCCAATTAAGCGCTTTGCTGCGTACGTCTAATTCCCAAACACCAATCTTGCCACTGTCCGTTGCAAGCTCTAATCTGGCTCTTGCTTCATCTACTTTTCTAGTTTGTTTAATACGGTCGGTTATATCTTGAAATGCGCCCGTTAGCTTGACAGCTTTATCATTTTCGTACTCGACTGAGCCTGCAGCTCGTACCCAAATTCTGGTGCCATCTAACTGAATAAAAGGCAACTCCAAATCCCAGCTTTCTCCCTTTTCCATAGCATTCTGAACGGCTTCACTAATGATGGGCCTAGCTTCTGGCGCATAAAAATTAATGGCCGTGTTTAAATCTGGTTGATATTCACTATCCACACCATGAATTTTTTTTGTTTCATCTGACCAATAAACAGAGCTATCTTCCAAATTAACTTCCCAGCCACCTACACCCGCTAGCTTGCCTGTTCTGCCAAGCAAAGACTGACTTTTACGCAACTCTTGTTCTTGATTTTTCCTTTGTGAAATGTCGCTTCGTATAGATACATATCGGTCAACCTCTCCCTTGATATTCATTAGTGGCGTAATGACGCTATCTACCCAATAAAGCGACCCATCTTTAGCACGATTACATATTTCACCATGCCAAGAGTGACCGCTTGAAATAGTTCCCCATAAATCTTGAAAGAAAGCACTTGGATGCTTTGCGGAATTAATGATTCGATGATTTTGCCCTATTAGCTCATTTCTTGAATACCCACTCACTTCACAAAATGCATTGTTAACTTCAATAATTTGACCTTTCGTGTCGGTTATGGAAACAATGAATTCTTGTCTAAGTACATCAAGCAACATGTGGTCATCATGTTGGCGCTCTTTTTGTTCGGTGATATCTTGAACAGATCCCATATATTCAATGAACTCATCTTGCTCATCGCATATGGGTCTAGCAAGGGCATATACATAGAAAATACGACCATCCTTATGCATCGTTCTAAATTCATATTCAAACACATCTTTAGCGTGTGTATATTGTTGCCAAGTCTTAAAAACAACTTGCTTGTCGTCTGGATGCACCCCGCTATTCCAGACATCGCCAAGACTTTCCTCAAGTGACAAACCCATTAATTCTCGTAATTTAGCATTCATGTAAGTGCATTTGCCTTGACTATCGGCAGTAAACACACCCAAAGGTAACGTTTCACACAATACCCTAAAATTACTATCATTTTTTGTTGCTAATTCGGCCGACAATAATAATTGTTGAGATTGAAAGGTATTATCTACACGCAACCCTTTTTCTGCATTTGTCGCAAAATATTTAAATAAAGAAGTGTCCGCCTCTGAGAGTACTTTTGGCTGATTATTACAAACAAACAATAAACCGAGTAGTTCACCGTTACTGGCACGTAAAACCATACCGGCAAAAAAGCGAGCTTTTAGGTGTTCAAAAACGAATGGCGTTGAGGCAAAGATAGGATGGTTTTGAAAATCTTCAATAACAAACAAACTAGGCTGCTGATTAATGAAGTCTTCAAAGAGTGCGGGAGTTGACAAGTCTGATTTTGGTTTAACACTGATGCCCAACCCAACACTGCTTGATATATGAAAACGTGCTTTTTTAGCTAAGTAAATTACGGCCGAGTCTACTTGTAATGCGTGAGTTGCATTCTCTACGATAGAGTCTAACTCTTTTTTGACTGTCGCGATAAGATTCATTATCACTCCTAAAAACATAAGATTACGATAAATACTGCGTACTAACAAGAAATGACAGAATTTAGTTGTGTCAAACTAAAGTGACTTAATTAAAGTGACAGCGTTCCGCCTATATTTGAACACAAGTTACAAACATTTACGTGCAGGGCCGTTCTGGACTAAGCTTTACTGAAGGGTCAGTTATACGGGCAAAAATACTGCCCACACCGTCAAAAGAAGGCCGTTGCGATACTTTTTCAAAATCACCCAATACAATACTTTTATCCGTTACTTGACCAACAGCAAAATTAAACACATAGGCACATTCAATTCCCATTCTTAAATCTGACAACACCACCTTATCTTCTTTTTGAGAAATGGAATAAACGCCTTTGGTAAACCACTTAAGCCTTTGTACTCCCCAGTCATTATCAATATTACTCAATAACTCTGGTGAGGTAGGATAATTAGTGATACTTACCTGCTCTGGGGAATCAAATACGGAAGCGTACACTTCATAATATTCGTCGCTGGTTCCTGACATAGCGACAGCACGCCATAAAAAAGTATTTAGCGGCGCAGGCGTGCTCATGTAGACTTTCACTTTGATGTTATTTGATACAAAGGCCTGCTCTACTTTGTAGTCAATGACAACCTTCGCAACGAAACTCCAGCAAATGTAAAACGAACTTACATACAACGCATAGGTATTTGCTTTGTGTTTAAACATACTGGAGGTGTTTGGTAATAAACAAATAATTAAAGCGAACAATAAAGGCAGGGTATACAAGGGATCAATGATGAAGAGGTTGGACGTACCAAATGGGTATTCAGTAAATGGCCACATTAATTGCGTCCCATATACCGTGCAAGCATCTAATAAGGCATGGGTAGATAAGCATAGAAAGACTAAAATTGACCATCTTATCCATGAATATGAAAATTTAATGTTGTTTGATATAGGGTGTAACTTGGCTAATAACCATGCCAACACTGGACTAAATAATAGGTGAACGAAAATAGAATGGCTAAACCCTCTATGATAAGTAAAGGCTTCTACTTCACCTGCGTACGGCAAAAAAACATCCAAGTCAGGCAAGGTTCCTAGTGCAGCACCATACAATACTGCTTTTTTACCTACTTTAGGTCCAAGCGCCGCGTAAGCAACAGCACCACCTAGTACTACCTGAGTTAACGAGTCCATAAATAACTTGTTTATACAAATGAATGACGTAGATACTGAAAAGATCAAAGAAAGTATCAATTTTTGGAAAAAGTTGCCAAAAAAGTTAATTCAACTTATTGTTATTAAAAGAATCTAACGACAATAAGAAGAACGACATGTTACAAACAATTAAACCACGTTGGCATTCATTAATAGCCATTTTTACGTTATCTTACCTTTTCACCCTTCCCTTAGCTTATGCTGAAGATGAAGCGGAAGAAACCAAGAAAGAGTTTGCAGAATGGGATGTCACGGCCCCTCCTCTTAACCTAAACACAGTAGATATTACCTCTAGCGAGACAACATGGTCGAGTTTGGATATTACACCTGACGGCAAACAATTTGTTTTTGACGCACTTGGTGATATTTTCATTGTTGATATTACTGGGGGTGAAGCCAAATCACTCACTCAAGACTTTGCGTGGAATATTCACCCAACTGTCAGTCCTGATGGCAAGCAAGTTGCTTTTATATCTGATAGAGGGGGACTATCAAATGTATGGGTAATGGATATTGACGGTACCAATTTAAAGCAAATCACAAAAGAAAAGAAAAACCTCATTCACTCGCCCAAATGGAGCCCAGACGGTGAATATATTGTCGCCACAAAAGGGATAATGTCATCTAGAAGTATACCCGCAGGTGAAATTTGGATGTTTCACAAAAGCGGTGGCGATGGGATAGTCATTAAAAAACGCGAAAATGGTAACGTAGAACAACAAAATATTACCGACCCCGCGTTTTCCCACGATGGAAAATATATCTATTTTACTCATGACATTAGTTCAGGCTCTCGCTTTGAATACAATCGTGACCCACTAAAATCCGTTTTTGCTGTTACCCGATACGACTTAGAAGATGGCAAAGAAGAGCGCTTTATTTCAGGTTCGGGCGGTGCAGTTGTTCCCACTCCTTCACCAGATGGAAAACACATCGCCTTCATAAGAAGAGTAAAAGAAAAAACCGGGCTTTTTGTTAAAGAGTTATCTACTGGGTTAGAGCTCCCGCTGTTTCTTGGGCTTGAGCGTGATATGCAAGAAGGCTTTGGCACTGAAGGTTACTTTTCTTATTACGATTGGACACCAGATAGCAAACATATTTTGTTCTGGACGGGCGGTAAATTTCATAAACTAAATGTTGCTGATAAATCAATTGATACCCTTGATGTGACGCTTAAAACAAAAGTGCAATATGCAAACGCTATGCGGTTTGAACAACAAGTAGCAGGCGATGAGTTTGAAGTACGCTCAATTCGCTGGGCGCAGCGTTCCCCTAATGGTAAATCAGTTTTGTTCCAAGCACTTGGTAAGCTTTATTTAAAAGACATCAAGTCGGGCAAAGTTAAGCGGTTAACTCGACAGAATGATCATGATGAATATTATCCAAGATATTCTAATGACGGCAAAAAAATTGTATATACCACTTGGAATGATCAAGCTCTAGGAGCCATTAGAGTGGTGTCTGCAAGAGGCGGAAAAGGTAAAGTCGTCAGCCTAGAGCCTGGTCATTATATAGAGCCAAGTTTTTCAAGTGATGCAGAATTAATTGCCTATAAAAAAGTAACCGGCGGCTATTTACTTGATCCAAAAAACAGCGTTGAACCCGGTATTTATGTATTAAACCTTGATGAAGAAATCACTACACGCGTGGCTAATTCAGGTATTGAACCGCATTTTGGTGCCACCAATAACAGAGTGTTTTTTACAGAATCAATTTTTGGCTCATATCCTGAGAGCCAGTTCTCAAGTGTTAACTTACAAGGTAACGATAAAATTATCCATTTATATGGTGCCGACAAAGTTAGTGAATACAGACTGTCACCTGATGCAAAACATATTGCATTCGTGCATCAATATAATACTTATGTTATGCCATTTGTGAGTACGGGTAAAAAGCTAAATATTGGGCCTAATATGAAAAGCTTCCCCGTTACCAAGCTTTCAGCTAGAGCGGGCAACTACATAACATGGAAAGATAATAGCAGTACTATTGGTTGGTCGTACGGGCCACGCTATTTTGAACGAAACCTAGATGAAGCCTTTGCCTTTAGAAGTGGCGCACCTGAAACACTCCCCGATCCTATAGCTGAAGGAGTTGATCTTAGCTTTACCCAAGAATTTGCTAAGCCAGAAGGTGTAAAAGTGCTGCTTGGTGGCAAAATTGTGACGATGAGAGATGCTAACAATCAACAAGAAGTGATTGAAAACGGCGTGATTGTGATTACCAACAATAAAATTACAACTGTTGCGAATGCGGAAGGCTTTACCATCCCAGAAAAAGCGACTGTTATTGATGTTAGTGGTAAAACTATTATTCCAGGATTAATAGAGGCACATTCTCACGGTTCACAAGGAAGCAATGAAATTATTCCTCAGCAGAACTGGGAAAACTATTCTAATTTAGCATTTGGTGTGACGGCATTTCATGACCCATCAAATGATACCAGCGAAATATTGTCTGCAGCCGAATTGCAACGAGCGGGTAAAATTATTGCCCCGAGAATATATTCTACAGGCACGATTTTATACGGTGCAGAAGCAATGGGATATAAAGCGGTTATTAATGATTATGAAGACGCATTTTTTCATGTTAGGCGGCTAAAAGACATGGGCGGCATCTCTGTAAAAAGTTATAACCAACCACGCCGTGACCAACGCCAACAAGTACTAAAAGCGGCAGAGCGTCTTGAAATGTTAGTGATGCCCGAAGGCGGCGGTAAATTTCAGCAAAACATGACCATGTTAGTTGACGGCCACACTTGGCTTGAGCATGCTATCCCAATTGCTCGAGCTTATGATGATATTACACAGCTTTGGAGTGCAACTGACTTTGCTTACACACCTACCTTCAATGTCGCTTATGGCGGCATGTGGGGTGAGGAATATTGGTATGATCGCACCGAAGTATGGAAAAACGAAAGGTTATTACGCTACGTACCACAGTTTCTAATTGATGGAAGATCTATTCGACGTCCTACCGCACCTGATAACCAATATAATGTAATTGAGGTCGCTAAATATGCCAAGCACCTGCGCGATCGTGGAGTGCGTGTAATGATTGGTGCGCATGGTCAGCGCGAAGGCTTGGGTGCGCATTGGGAATTATGGACGATGCATTTAGGTGGTTTTACGCCATTTGAAGCGCTTCGAGGCGGAACCATAGATGCGGCTATACAGTTAGGTATGGATGAAGAAATTGGAAGTATTGAAGAAGGCAAATTAGCTGACTTAGCTATTATTGATGGCGATGTACTGAGCGATTTAAGACGAAGCGAATTTGTCACGCATGTTGTCATAAATGGTAAAGTGTTAGAAACGGCCACTATGAACGAAGTAGACGGTGACTTCCAGCGCAAACCTTTCTTTTTTGAAAACAACAATAAAGCATTTATGCCAGAAGAAACGGCTACTATGATGAAAGAAAAAGCGCACTTTTACCATTGGACGCATTAATGGGCGAAATTAACGCTTAGTACTACCGTATTGTCAGTAAACGTTAGAGTATTGATACCTTGATTCGTTTCAATATTGACTGTGTTGGTTTGAGCAAACCAAACATCTCGTAGCGCATTGTAGGCTGCTTGCAGTTTATCTATGCGCTAAGGAATTGGCGTTTTAGACCTAAGTGGTATAGTGCCTCAGAGGCTAGTCTATAACGTTAATTTGTCCTATACTCAAAATAATAAAAATAATAAATGAGCAAAAATGAAACCAATAAAGTGGCTTGTTATTGGCTTGTCTATCTTAATCATCCTCTTCTTAGGTGCTTTCTTTTACTTTTATTCAAGCCTGTCTGCAAGCTTGCCTGAAATAGATGGTGTTCGTCAAAGTAATGCCTTAAGTGCGCAAGGCACGATCGAGAGAGATAAATTAGGTACCGCTATTATTCACGCGAGTAGTCGCCTTGATATGGCATATTTAATTGGTTTTGCTCATGCGCAAGATCGTTTTTTTCAAATGGATACTCTTCGCCGTAGTTCAGCAGGCGAACTATCTGAACTTGTTGGCGATGCCACGCTTGCGCTAGACAAACGCGCTCGATTCCATCAATTCAGAGCGCGCGCCGTTCGATTTTTTTCTCAGCTTGATAACGAGCAACAAATGTTGCTTGAACAATATGCAAAGGGAGTTAATGATGCGATTGCTGAGTTTGAAAAGCCGCCTTTTGAATACTTATTGACCCAAAGCGAAATAAAACCGTGGAAACCCGAAGATAGCCTGTTGGCAAGCTACAGCATGTATATGGACTTACAGGGGTGGCAAATAGAGCGAGACTTTGCATTTACTGCACTAGAAAAATTATATGGCGCAGAAATGGTTCAGTTTTTCACCCTACCCAGTGAGTATCAGGCCGCCTTAGATGGAAGTAAAATCCCTATGCCTGAGGTCCGTGTTCCCGCGCTTGAGCGCCAAACAGACCTTGTCTTTACAGATAAGACTTTAAGAAAAGACAGCGGTTTTGATTTTAGTGACATACCGGAGCCAGCTGATATTGGCAGCAATAATTGGGCAGTCACTGGTAGGCTAACTGATACTGAAAGCGCACTGCTTAGCAATGACATGCACTTATCATTGAGAGTACCTCCTATTTGGTATAGAGCACAACTAAACTATTCACATCAAGGGCAAGATATTAGTGTTACGGGCGTATCGCTTCCCGGCACGCCTGCAATCATTGTAGGCAGTAATTCACACATTGCTTGGGGTTTTACAAATGCAAATCTTGATAATTTAGAATGGATAGAACTACAAGACGATACATCTGTTGAAGTTATCAGTGAAAACATCATGGTGAAAAATAAGGCCCATAATTTTGACATTTTAATGAGTGAATATGGGCCGGTAAGAGAAATGATGGGTAAGCGCTACGCGCTAATTTGGGTCGCTCATCAACCCTATGGTATTAATATTGAAATTGCAGAACTAGCGCATAAAAAAACCACTGAAGAGGCATTAACTGTGTCTACACTAGCAGGTATGCCAGTTCAAAATATGATGGTTGTAGACCGCGTTGGCAACGCTGCTTGGAAACCAACTGGGGCAGTTACAGCCAGACAGGTTCCGTCAACTGTTGCTATTAATGAGCAAGCCTATACTTCACTTTGGAAACAACAAGAGCAGAACGTTCCATCCGTTAGCAACCCGATACATGGACGTCTTTGGACCGCAAACGACCGAATCATTTCAACGCAAGACCTACCTCGCTATGGTAATGGAGGATACGCTCTAGGTGCTCGAGGCTTGCAAATCAAAAAGCGCCTGTTCGAACATGAAACATTTGATGAAAGCACTTTTTATGCGATTCAATTAGACAATCAAGCAAACTTTTTAAGTAAATGGCACGAATTACTGCTTAACACCCTAAAGACGAAAAATAAGATTGAAAGCGATAGTAACCCATCGGAAAATGGCGGTAGATTCGATGCAGATATAGCTATTCTTAATGATTGGAAGGCGTGCGCATGCGAAGATTCCATTGGCTACACCTTGGTTCGAAGGTTTCGATCAAGTTTTATCAATATGCTGTTAGAGCCTATCGAAACCAATCTAAAATCACATGAGATTAACAGCCGTCCTCTTTTAACAGGCTTTGAAACTAGTGTTTGGCATATCCTGAATTTACAGGCCCAGAGTTGGTTGCACGAAGACTTTTCTTCTTTTGATGAGATGCTAGCTGGCGCATATGAAAGAACAAAAGAAAGATTGATTGAACGTTATAAAGCAGACCCCATCACGCTTGAAGGACTTGAGTGGGGAGAGGTAAATAAGCTTGAAATTAAACATCCAATCGCGCAAAACTTGCCCATTTTTCATAGTCTATTTCACATGCGCTCGGTACAAGGATTTGGCGATAGCTTTATGCCAGCTGTTCAGCGCAAAAGGTCGGGTGCATCACAGCGTTTAATTGTTAGGCCGGGGAATGAAGATTTAGCTATATTGACCGTACCAGGTGGGCAATCGGGCCATCCCTTATCCGATTATTTTAGAACCGGATTTGAAGATTATGCATTAGGAGAAAATACACCCCTATTGCCATCAGAACCTATACATTCACTGGTCTTTTCGCCAAAAGAATAGTTAAGCTAGTCTTATAGGTCTTGAGCTATTTACAAAGGTCAAGATCCTTTTATTGAACGAGCAGTTGAAGAATTATTGAAAGATATAAAAGAAAATCCTCGTAAGTTTATTACTGCGCCACCGGCACCAAGCGAGTTTTAAAAAGGAAAATTAGCCGGTTACGATAGTCAATGTATGATAAAAATTTTGGCTATTTGCATTCTAAGGTTGGAATTGTCATTTGATAAGCGAGGTTCATATATCCGTTTTGTGTAAAATATGGTGGTTAGCGCTTAGGCTTTAGAAAACTATTATTTCGGCGGGATGACTGCAAAGCCCAAGATTCCGGTCATAGCTTTTTTACACACTTTTAAGAAATTTAGTATCGATACTCGATTTTCTTGACAGGCAAGTTCACCTCAATAGCAGCATAAAACTCTTTTAGGAATTAGCACTTAAATGAAATACGAATACATCCTGTTTGATGCCGACGAAACGCTCTTTAGTTTTGATAATTTTGCTGGGATCAAGCGTTTAATGGCTAAACATGGCCAATCCTTTACGCAAGATGATTTTTGTATTTATCAAAAATACAATAAAGCACTTTGGCTACGTTATCAGCAGAACGAAATTGATGCAGAACACTTACAAGTTGAGCGTTTTGTTGCTTTAGCTAAGCAAGTAGGTGTGTCGCCTCAGCAATTAAATGATGAATTTCTAGATACCATGGTGGAGATTTGTGAGCCTTTACCGGGGGCAATTGATTTACTCAACGCACTTAAAGGCAAGGCGACATTGGGCGTTATTACCAATGGATTGGCGCGTATGCAGCATAAACGAATTGAGCATACTGGTCTTGAAGGGCGTTTTGCGTGTTTGGTAATTTCGGAGGAATTTGGTGTGCCAAAACCAAATATCGCTATTTTTGAGCACACCTTTGCTTTATTGGGTAATCCTGATAAAAGTAAAATATTAATGGTAGGTGACACACTAAGCAGCGATATTGTTGGTGGGCAAAATGCAGGTATTGATACCTGCTGGTTACAACACCCCAATGTACCTCTGCCTGTTGATACTCATCCAACGTACCACATTACTCACCTGCAGCAACTGCAAACTTTATTGCTTAATGCAGAATGAGTGCTTTTTTCTTCGGGATATACTCAAAAGGTTAATTACTAAAAATGCACCCATCAAAAACGATAATCCCGTAGGAAGTGGTACTGAACGAACCGCATCTGTAGTAATTCTCAACGTGAACGCTTCATTACCTGAACCTGCGAAAAGACCTTCTTGATCCCCATTTAGCGTTGTTGTAAAAAGCCGCCCACCAAACCCAAAATTTCCACCAATGTCAGCGTTTAGGGCAGAAATCCACTGCGAGCCCATAACATG
>DDIL01000057.1:34970-41215 GCA_002338515.1 Glaciecola sp. UBA1851
GTACCCAAGTCGGAATAAAAGCCAGAGCCTTCAAAGAAAGTGCCATTAATAAGTTGATCCATACTGCTATCGGATATTGAGTAAAATGCGACACTTTCGAACAGGTCGTCGCCGCGATAACCAAAAGTGGAGTCAATCTCGATGAAAATTTCCCCTGAAATAACGTTGCCAACTAAACCGCTGAGATCAAAAGCAAAATATGACCTGCGTATTTCACCTTCGAAAACTGATGAACCTTCACCAGTATAAAATATTCCGTTCTGGGTGCCAGAGCCACTACAAACCACAGAATTACCGTTAAAACATCCTCGAGAGAAGGCATTTAGTTCATAGGTTATTGCAGCATTAGCCGAGAGACTGATTAAAGTTGTAAGCATGACAAGAGTAGTTATCAATCTATTCGTAACTAGCATAAATTGCTCCTTTATGATGTTGTATTAAAGAAAAAGCCTATAGTCACAGCAAATGTTCTGACGCATTAACTATGATGTAAAGTAGACAGTACTAACTCTAAATAGGTTAACTCTTTGTTCCGTCACGTTATCACACCCATAAATTTTTCTTATGAGTGTAAATACTTAGTTTTCGTTTTTTCTTACTTATATTTCTGGCCTTTTAGATGGTCTTCTCTCGAAATAGCCAGTGTAAAGCTTTTTTCAAACCGTTTTGGATGAAAACGTTACCTAATAATTTGCTAAGTGAAGTTTCCAGACGATTGTTTTGGAGGTTTCAGCAAAAATTCGTCTGAGTGCCACACGCCTATTAGGAGCATAAATTGTCGAAAAAAGGAAAAATTCCTTGGTACCTTAGGCTTAACGCCGAAATGCGCAGAGTCGCCTATGCATGAGATATTACTTTCCATCCCCCTGATATGTGCGCTCGTTTTATTGATTGCCTCCGCTTACTATGGCTTGCGTGCGTTTCGTGAAAAACGCTTCTGAGTGGCCATGAAGTGTGGTGACTCATATTTGATTTGACAGTTTCGATATCACGTAATGCGAGGTGTGTGAGAAATTTAACGTAAAGATTACATCAAAATACAGTAGTATAATTCTTCGTTCGTATGTCTGCTTCGTGCAAAAGATGGTAGGTTAAGCTGAATTCTTGTCGTTTTTTATATTTAAATGAGTGACAAAAAACATCTGTGAGTTCAATTGCGGACATTCGAGTGGCAATCCTGACGGTGAAGTTTGTGCTATTACCCGTCCGTAACCCGCGCGTAGGTGAGGGCCTCCTGAGTAGGTGAAGCGGACCTTAACTAAATGAATTTTCCACTTTAATAGGACAGTAAACTAAAAACAAAAGTCATACGCACACTGATATTCCTATCGTTTACGATGATGTCATTAGTGCCTTCCCGAAAGACACTACAATACTTAATAAAAACATGAACATGTCTATCGCCGGGAAAAAACCATCCTTATCCACCCTAAATAAAATTGCCGAAAGTCCATATGTAATTGCCGATAAACAATAATTATATATTGACTTTCAACCATAAAAGACTAAAGTATTAATAAATGCACATCCACAAATCAGTGGAGGCTAGATGCGATGTATGATTGGAGAAAAGTGTCATGGTGAGTGAAAAAAGTGAGTTGCTATATGCAAAAGTGGCCAAGGTTAGCGGTATTGCAATCCCTATTCTTTATATTTTCTTGGGATTGCTCTGTATCGCAATGTTTGCTCTGACAGGGGTGGTGTTATTTGGTACGGGAGAACTTGAAATGGACTATGGTTCACACGTCGATTTGACCAACCTTGACTGGGTCAATCGTATTGTTCTGGCGCTGGCCTTTGTTTTTACTTTGGGCTGTTTAGTGCGTTTATTCAGGAAGCTTATTCAAGTGGCTAGATATTTTAAAGAAGGTAGCATATTTAGTGAGCAAACTGCGGATTGTGCTCATTCCGCAGCATTTACCCTAATGATTATATATATTGGTTCGCTGTTTATTGGGGCACATGTAGCGTTCCTTTCTGGTGATCTAAGGCTGGATATTCCAGATGGGGTTTTCGCTATTGTTTTCGCGTATTTATTTGCGTGGGTGCTAAAAATTGGCAGTCAGTTAAAAGCCGAAAACGACCTGACGGTGTAGGAGGAAACGTGCCCATTATCGTGAATTTGGATGTGATGTTAGCCAAACGGAAAATGCGCTCCAACGAACTGGCCGAGCGCATTGGTATTACTTCGCAAAACCTATCCATATTAAAAACCGGTCGGGCTCGGGCTGTGCGCTTCGACACTCTTGAAAAGATATGCGCGGTACTCGAATGCCAACCTGGTGATTTACTAGAGTTTTCACAAGAGGAGAAACTCTAGTGAGATTGCTGTTCGTTCTCCCATTAGTGCTCTATTTTATGTACGAGTGAAATGCCTCTACGGGCGTACAATCACCTTCAAATCATTTCATGGGCAAAAATCACTGCGACCTTATCAATACTATGCCACTAAATTTGAGACCCAGTATCAGAGAGCATTTTCGGAAACTTGAAGGGGACTGAAAGGGTTTGCCTCCCATTTTATAGGGGTTTTCCGACTTAAAGTATAATTTAGCAATGACCACCACTAGTTGACCCGGATATGGAGTCGTAGAATATCACGCCCTAAACTTTCGACTTTTTTGAAAAAGCTGTGCAGTGTGAACAAATCTCATTCGGTGTGCGTGAATTCGTAGTTTTGTTTATGAAAAGCCTTCGTAGAAACAATAAAATATAGCAATGCGCTTATTTTTCGACCGACCGCTCCTTGTCTTGAGCGGACCTCTATCACTCCTTCGTCAACCGATCGCTTATCGATCAAAGCCATCTTACATTGACAAATTCTGACCGTCCGGAAACTGCCTCGATCTTGCCCGATTAACAACAGTCGCAAGTCATCCACAAGCGGTCATAGCGTGTATAGGATAAAGAATTCATGGTCGATATTGCCATTAACTCTGACGACAAATCGGTCAAACTTTGCTAGCGTACCTAGAACATTAAAATAAGTATAAGGTTAACGATAGACATGAAACTGAAAATACCTATTGTGTTATTACTTTTTTCCCCACCACTGCTGGCACAACAGTCTTTTCAACAACAGCATTCCCCTAATGGTCATGTATCTGAAAACAGTAATTTCAAAAACGTAGTCTCTAGCCAAAAGGATGGCTTTGTCGGATGCATTGACTATAAATTAAGATATGAAGGCGTTGAAACAAAAGATGTGGAAGCATTAGAGAAAATCGAATTTTTAATTGCTGATACAGCTGAAAACTATGGCATAAAAAGGACACGTTGTTATAACCAATCAGGTGATTGGGTTGCGATATATAGTGACGCAGCGCATGTTGATAAGGTTTGGTATTTTGCAGATATCAACGAAGAATACACCTTATTCCAAAATGGTGTTTTAAAGTTTTCGATAAACTCTGAGGCTGAGCCAGAAGGATTTTATGATTTAGGAATAAAGGAAATAGAATATACTGACTCTAATAAATCAATTTTGGGCTACAAGACCAAGAAAATAATGGTGGAATTAGAGTCTGGAACTACCACCGAGTATTGGATTAGCGATAAAATAACAAGATTACCGGCTTCTTACGAAAAGAATAAATTAGCATACACCAATCAAATTATGGGAGCGGTTCAGGGTATACATCTATATCAAAAGAAAACTGTTGCCAACTTATTTGTTACAATTGAAGAAGCAGTGTCGATCGAATTTGAGAAACCTTCTAGCACACTATTTTTACTTCCTGATGTTGATGTATATAGTTGGTAAAATTAAAGCGATACTGTCATGCTTCATCCAATGGCAGACAGTCAGATTCAAAACACCAATTATAAACAAGATTTGGAGATTGCAAGATTAAAACGATCTCTATGAATCACACAGCTTGTATTATTACACTCTTCATTTTTGTAGTTTAACATAATAAAAAACCAATACTTGTTGCTACATTGGTTCTGTTAATTCCTAAAATATTTGCGACTGTTTTAATGTAGAAGGCGCATCAGTAGAAAAACCTTTGCAAATAAATAAGCATGTAAAATACTTTCTTACAATATCGTTCTACAAGTTGCTTTAGTAATCTCGTATCATTTTATGACATCGTTGCGGTCGTTTGTCTATTGCCCATGCAGTTTATTCACGGATAATAGTAATAGCGTTATGCTAAAACCGATAAAGATAGGGGCAAACCTATGATCAAATACGTCATTTTTATATTTTTCATTAGTAGTTTATTTAGCACAGTTGCTGCGGATACAAGATACAAATCGCTAAGTGCGGATAGTAAACATCCCGAATTTTATAAAGGTTGGAGCTGTTATACAGCAAGCGATGCTCAAGTACGTAAAAAGCAAGTCACAGACGGTATTCTCCCCTACATGGTGTTTGAAGGTGAAACTAAGCCTGTAAGTGTTGCAACGCGCATGAATATGTCTAAAACTCCGGCTTTTTCTGTCGCGGTAATTCATAATGGAAAGCTTGACTGGAGCCAAGCTTGGGGCAAATTACAAGAAGATGGCGGCAATGCTGATTGCGATAGCCTCTTTCAAGCGGGGTCACTCGCCAAGCCAGTAACGCTAATGGCTGCACTGCGGATGAAAGCGTCAGGATTAGTTGATTTTGATCAGGATATCGAAACTTACTTTTCATCTTATCGTTTACCTGAGGGTCAGCAAAGCAAATCTAATCCTATAACACTACGTAATTTGCTCTCACATTCAGCTGGTATTGTGCGTGGTGGATATGCTGGCTACGCAAACAATGAAGCAATGCCAACAGATGAACAGATTGTGCGCGGTGAAGCACCGAGCAACTCGCGAAAAGTAGAAGTAGTGAATAAACCCGGCGAGTCGCTCGCTTATTCAGGTGGTGGATATACTTTAATTGAAATTGCTCTACAGGATGAGCTGAATAGACCTTTTGAGCTAATAATGCGCGATTGGCTGCTTGCTCCGATTGGCATGAAGCAAGCAGATTTTACTGTGCCTTTGCCCTTGTCTAAACATTCTCACACCGCTCGCGGGCATGAAATAGATGGCAGCGTTATTGCTGGCGGCTGGAACAACTATCCCGAACAGGCTGCTGCGGGTTTGTGGGCAACGGCCACGGACTTGGCTATGTTTTTGTTGGAGTTGCACAAGGGCTATCATGGTAAAAGCGATGTATTTACTCAGGCTAGTATCGAAGACATACTATCGACGCCTATCGCTAACCACGCTTACGGTTTCAGGTTAATTAACGATGGCAATGGACAAGTCTTTATGACTCATTATGGTGGCACTGTGGGGTATAGAGCAGGAATTACTCTGAACTTGAGAACTGGCAATGGGGCAGTGTTTTTAGCTAACTCTGACAATGGTTCAAACCTGGGTGAAGAGTTCTTCAGCGCAGTCGCTCGAGCCTATGAATGGCCCGTGTTCCGAGAGAAAATCATCAAGCGCGTTAAGCATTCCCCCGAATTCTTAAAATCACTTACAGGAACTTATAATTTTCCAACACAGAACTGGAAAGTATCAGTAGTTCAACAGCAGGAATCGTTGCAATTTGTATTTCCGGCAGGAAATCGCCTCCCGCTTACTATGGTTGGCATTGAAGGAAGTGAACATCAGTTTGCGCATGAAACCGGTGTTATCGCTCGCTTTTATGACGAAGGTGAGGGTTTAAAGGTGCATATATTTGGACAAACTGGGCAACGCCATGTCAGTGTTAGTAGCAATTCCAACTAGATATTTATACTTGATGTGTTGCTATATATGCTGGTCTTGTGCCCAATCGCTCGATATAAGCCGAAACCTTGGTGCTTGCTATGAGCGTACCAAACATGACTGCCAGTTTTGAATTGCGTCCGGATTTATTGCTAAACGATGCTGATGCCCATTTTTTTAAGAGCATTCAAATAGGGAACGTTTAGCTATTGACCCTAGTATTTGTTTTCTTTGTACAAGTATATTGATGCACTGAAACGCGTTATAAAATGAAATTGTAATCAGTAGATGAAATGTCTCATTGTTTAACAGGCTGTTGCCAATAATCAGACAACCTAGCACTCGAATCGAGTGTTTGCATTTTTATTAGCAACTGCTTTTATAATGACAAGTCCGGTCATACCTTTTACTAGATTTTAAAAATACCCTAGGTCATTCCCACGAAAGTGGGAACCTTCAAAAACACAAGAAATGTTTAAACACCAATAGTGTTGAGGTTATTGAAAATAAAAAGCTTTTTGTGAAGTTGCTATGCTGTTTAGGGGGTT
>DDIL01000057.1:41509-45283 GCA_002338515.1 Glaciecola sp. UBA1851
GTTTAGAGGTAAAATCCGTCCGGAAACTGCCTCACAACAGCCAGTTTAAAAACCTCTTTTCCAACCAGCGTTGGGTTAATCAGCAAGAACCAGAAAAGGCACTTTCCAACCTTATAATGCAAATAGCCAAAATTTTTAAGTTTTGTATCACCGCGCCGATACTACTTGCATAAAAGTATATTGGCTTCATTGACTATCATTTTGAGGGAAAATTACATGCAACTAGACGTTGCAGCTACAATAAAACTAGCGGTTATTAAGCTGACTTATGAACAAACAATTAGCGGTGCGGTATCGCATTTTTTTGCGATATCTTTAATTGCCGTTTGGTTTTCAGGTATTGCGCCTATCTCTCATGTCGGTATTTGGGTTGGCGCAATCTGGTTTATCTCTTTTCTACGTATTGTTCTGTATAGATGTTATAAAAAGCACCTAGTTGAGTCTACTGCTGAGGTTTGGATGCACGCATGGACCGCATTATTTTTTGCGCTGGGCATGGTGTATGCAATTGGCTTTGTTTACTTTACACCTGTTGATAGCCCAGAATATCTTATTTCTATAAGCTTGTTTGTTGTCGCACTCACTGCCGCAGGCATAATTGGTTATGCAGCTAGCATTTATGCAACGTTGAGTTTTATTGTCCCGCTTACTAGCATAACCGTCACCTTCTTATTATGGAATAAATCAAGTGCAAGTATGGTAGCGGCACTTACTATCATTATCTTCACTCTTACTGCGCTGTCTTTGTTAAAGAATAGCAACAGAGCATACAAACGTTCTATTTCCCTTAATTTTGAAAATAAAGCTGAAATTGAAAAGCGTAAAGAAATAGAACAACAATTACAAAATATGTCTCGCCAAGATAGCCTGACGGGTTTATTTAACAGACGTTACTTCGATGAAGCTTTGAAGCTTAAAATTGAAGAGGCAAAATTAAATAATTCTTCGTTATGTTTGATCATGTTCGACATAGACTACTTCAAAGAATACAACGATAAATACGGCCATGTAATGGGAGATAACTGTTTAATTGAAGTAGCTAAACAAGTAAGAATGGTAACTAGCCGAAAAGACGATATTGTTGTTAGATATGGTGGTGAAGAGTTTGCCATTATTTTACCAAATGTGGAATTAGACGCAGCAATGCTAATGGCACAATCACTACAAAAAGTCGTCAATGAAGCGAATATCGAACATGCAGATACTAAACTAGATAGTTTGAACCATTTAACAATCAGTATCGGTATTGCTAGTTTAGATTCATGCAATGAATCTAACGCCATTCAATTAATTGAAAGTGCCGATAACGCCTTGTATAAAGCTAAAAGGCATGGACGCAATTGCGTACAAACTAATTAATCATAACTATCATTTATTGTTAATTAAAATACCTACCATTCTTATTACGAAAGAAAAACAATCGCCTACTTCAACAATACTTGTCCATTCCTGATCTAGCCATTACACTTAATACAACTCGTAATTCAAAAATACGAAAAGGCGAAGTTATGGGACAACAACTAAACAAAGACAGTTTTACACCTGCTGATCATGTTGAGTTTAGAAAACGTCTCAATAGTCAGCTAGAAGCGCTAAGACCCATCATCAACAAAGCAGGATTCTCTAGTGGGCCAGCAAGTTTTGGTGCAGAACTTGAACTATACATCATTAACAATCAATCCTTACCTTGTGCTAAAAGTGAATACTTACTTCGGAAGATGGATCATCCACTTTTAACTGAAGAACTCAATCAATTTAACTTAGAAATTAACTTATCGCCAGTCGCAGCAAAAGGCACACCTTTTCAGAACATGGCGGAAGAACTCGCACCAATTTATAAACAACTAAAACATCAGGCTTCACATCTTGGCTCAAATATAGCTACCATTGGCATACTGCCTACTTTAAACAGTAGCCATTTACATCGCGACTACATTACTGATATGCCGCGCTACAGAGCATTAACTAACGAACTCACTTCATTAAAAGGCGAGCCATTTTTAGTTGATATTAATGGTGAAGATTCATTAAAAATGACTTGCGATGAAGTTACGCTTGAGGGGGCAAACACCTCCTTTCAAGTTCATCTAAAAGTACCTGCAGATCGGTTTGCTAATTTATACAATGCCGCGCAACTTACTACCCCTCTAGTGCTTGCTCTATCAGGCAATTCACCAACGTTTCTTGGTCAACGTTTGTGGAACGAAACCCGAATAGCCTTGTTTAAACAATCCATCGATAATCGAATTCCCGGTTTAACTAAGTGGCGACAGCCAGCAAGAGTATCATTTGGTCACGGATGGGTGCGAAAGGGAGCATTTGAGTTGTTTGCTGAAAACGTCGCTTTGTATCGACCTCTTATGCCTTATATCTTTGAGAACAATCCACCTTTTGCCGAGCTTTGTTTGCATCATGGAACGGTATGGTCATGGAATAGAGCGGTATTTGACCCCGGAAAGAATCAACACCTTAGAATTGAATATAGATATTTGCCAGCAGGCCCTACTACCATTGATATGATGGCTAATGCCGCATTTGCGATAGGCTTAACTCAAGCGTTGTCGCACGAAACCGACGAGCTATTAGCAAGGCTACCGTTTCAATATGCAGAATATAACTTTTATCGCGCCGCAAAACACGGACTATCAACAAACATTATTTGGCCTCAATCCACACAGCACGGATTAAGAGAAAGTGCTGTTACCGACGTTATAGCAAGTCTGTTAAGTAAAGCTGCGGATGGCTTATCTGAGTTAGCCGTAGATAGCGGCGAAATCAATCAATTAATGACTGTCATTGAAAAACGGCTTTCCACAAGACAAACCGGCTCACAGTGGCAATTGAAACGGCTAGCGCAATACAATACAAAATATAATAAGGAAACATCTATTCAATACATGTTACGTGATTATTTGGACAATTCAGAAAACGGCACGGAGGTCGCCTCTTGGTAAATACATTAGGTAGGTATAAATGAGTGGCATAAAACTTAACCATGTTTATTCACCAAACAAGAGTCTATTAGGGCGGTCTGAATTACAATTTTTAGCGAACTTGGGCGGTCCATCAGTTATTCATATTAAAGGCAAAGATACAAGTAAATGTAGAGTTATTGTGACGCTTTTACATGGCAATGAACCCTCTGGTTTAAAAGCTATTTATCAATTGCTTTCACAAAATTTTCAACCCGAAGTGAATACAAAAGTTATTATCGCTTCTGTAGTAGCGTCTCTTACTGAACCAGTTTTTACGCATAGAATGCTACCTGGTAAGACGGATCTAAATCGATGTTTTTCAAACTCCCGTAAAGACTTGCAAAGCCAACTAGCTTCAGCAATAAACAAAGAAATACACTCCTTCTCACCTGAAGCAGTTGTAGATATTCACAATACGTCTGGCAGCGGCCCTGCTTTTAGCGTGAGTATTAATAATAGTCAAAAACACCTAGCATTAGCCGCCCATTTCACCCATAGAATGGTATACACTGATATTCGATTGGGCTCAATAATGGAGCAAAATTATGGCTGTCCAGTTGTTACTATTGAGGCTGGTGGAGCATACGATAATGAGGCCGACTTAAATGCGATTAACGGTATTCGGTCATTTTTGACTGCTAAATTAGTATTTGAACAAACTCAAGAAATTGAGCTTTTACACAACCCTCGTAGATTAGAGTTACACCCTGATTGCATTATTCGTTACGACTCAGAATTTGACAGCCAATCAAATGTGACTTTCCATCAAGATATCGAAAAATATAACTTCAAACAAGTA